>DASZXD010000297.1:0-3288 GCA_035546015.1 Occallatibacter sp. | reverse complement strand
AGGGGGGCACAGCTCCGGAGGCGGAAGCCACGGTGGCGGTGGCCATCATCGCTGAGAGTCCCTGGCAGCGGACCGCTAGAAGCGGAAGAACATCTCCACATTGAGCGTGCGGTCCGCGGAGCCTGAGCCAAAGACGTTGGTGATCGCTGTCGATCTGCCGAAGAGCGTCGAGCCCAGCACGCCCACGGGCTGCGCGTAGTTCGGGTGATTGAAGATGTTCTGTGCGGAGAACCCGAGGCTCAGTTCGTACTTGCGCTCCACTTCCGTTTTCTTTTCCGGCTTTGCCGGAGTCTTTGCCGGCGCGGCCTTGGCGTCGGCAGGCGCGCCGGGAGCGGGCTCCTGCGGCAGCGGCGGCCCGAAGTGGAAGCTGCGATTCATGCGCAGATTGGCGACAAACAGGCCAGGTCCCTTGCCGTAGTTGATGGGAATGATCGTCTGGCCCGCAATCGGGTCCGCATCGAATGCGCCCCACTTTGTCTGGTACACGCTGGGCCGCGTCAGGTCGGTGGCAAACGCGGGCCGGTCGTTGAACTGTGTATCGCCGTTCAGGTCCTCGCCCACAACAATGTTGAAGGGCTGCCCCGAGTTGTAGATGACGAATGGATTCAGGCTCAGTTGCCAGGGCAGCCGCGTATATCCGCCAATGAAAGCCCGGTTGCGCACGTCGTATGCGGCCCGGCCGTAGTCGAGCGTCGGGTCGTACTGGTCGGATGGAAACGTGCCCACGCCATCCGTATCGCTGTGCGCCTTGCCCAGCATGTAGTAGGCAAAGAGCCCCGCATACTTGGTATGCACGTTGACGTTGACGATGAGCCGGTCGCGCTTCGACACGCCCTCCGAATCGTACTGGTAGATGTTTTCGTTGCCCACCTCATTGCTCAGCGGGCGCACGCCGCTTGCGGGGTCCGCGGGGTCGTAGGTGCCCGGCAGCGGCGCGTTGATGTTGCGGGTCAGCAGCAGGTGTTTGCCTGTCCAGTGCACATAGTTGAGCGAAATCTGCCCGATCTTGCCCATCGGCTTGTCCACGCCGATGCCATCGATCATGTAGTAGGGCGCATGCAGTTGCGGGCTGATCTGGTAGATGGTGGGCGCGCCGGCCTGCGCGCCGCCGCATGGATCGGAAGCGCCGGTGCACGTGTCCGGATAAAAGTCCGGCTGGTTGATCACGATGGTTTTCTGCAGCACGCCGTTCTCGCGCCGTGCCTGCAGCACATTTGTGGATTGGAATCGCTGGAAGAACCAGCCGTAGCCTGCGCGGATCACCGCGCGCGGCGGCTTGTTCTTGCCGCCGGGCACGGCCCAGGAGACGGCGAGGCGCGGCGCAAAGTCGGCCCGATCGTGAATGTCGGTCTGCGTTTCGAAGCGCATGCCATAGCTCAGTGTCACATCTGGTTTCACCTTCCAGTTGTCCTCGGCGTAGAGCCCGGTATCGATCAGCGTCACCGCGATGCCGGGTGCGCCGCTGGTCTGGCTGAAGAGGCTTGCTCCGCCTCCCGCCGCGCGAATCCCAGCCGGCGTTTCGTGGCTTGCGATGCCCTGCATGGTGATCTGATAGGCCGAGAGCGATGCGAATGTAAACTGCCCGTTGAAGTTCGCGGTCGAGTAGTTCGAGTCGCGCATGCCGCGCAGTCTTCCGCCCACGCCAATGTCGTGCGGGCCCACATCCACATGCAGATAATCCTGGAACTCGTAGTGGTCCTGGTTGTCGCGGTTGACGCCGATGTTGCTGCCGCCGCCGGTAAAGGCGCCCTGCACGGCGATTGTGGCATCGGTGCTTGCCGGCGTCTGGTTGTTGCGGTCGCGGATGTACTGGAAGCGCGTCTCGTTGAGCACCTTTGCGCCGTAGGCCTGGCTGTCGCTCATCTGCAGAATCTGCTCGGTGGCCGTGCTGTTGTAGCCCTGTGAGGCCAGCGCGAACTGCCCGATGCCGCCGTTGGTCTGCGAGGTGCGGTTGAGCTCGTAGCGAATGGTGATGGTCTGAATCTTGCCCCATTGCAGGTCGTAGCGCGGCGAAAAGTTCAGCTCCGTGGTGGGCGTGGAGACGGCCTGCTTGAACACAACAGGATTCAGCGAGTCGTCCAGCACCTCGGCGTTCACCACCGATTCGTTGATCGAGTTCATGCCGTAGATGCTGGCGAAGAACGACGACACCTTGCTGATGGGGCCGTTCATGTCGCCGTCCCAGCGCACGGCATGATAAGGCGGCTGCTCGGTGACAAAGGGATTCTGCGCGTTCCACGGCGAGTTGTTGCCCTGCATCCACACTTCGCCGTGCAGCTTGTCCGCTCCGGGCTTGGTGAAGATTTCGATGCGGCCGTAGCCGAGCTGATCGTACTGCGCGGAGTAGGGATTCTGGTTGATGCGAATCTCGCGAATGGCCGACTTGGGCGGCAGCTTGCCGCCGGAGAAACCGTCCACGTAAAACTGCGTTCCCGTCTCGGGGTCCGCGCCGGCAATGGCCTGCAACTGCTGCTGCAGCTCGTCCTGGTCGTCGCTGAGCGCGTCGAGCGCGCTGCCCTTCATCACAAGGGCATCGCCGTTCTTGTCGGGGCTTGAGTCGACCGCATTACCCGAGACCACCACCTGCTGCTCGGCCACATCGATCTCGAGCTTGACGACGAGTTGCGTTGTTGCGCCGCGCGCCACATGCACGCTCTCAATGCGTGCGGTGCGAAATCCCGGCGCCTGAGCCTCCACGGAGTACGTGCCAGGGGCAAGGCCCGTGATGCTGTAGTGGCCCAGCGCATCGGAGACGGCATGCCGTGCGAGCGTTCCGCCGCGCAGCACGTTCACCGCGGCCTGCGGCACCACAGCGCCGGTCGGATCGGCAACGGTTCCGGCAATTGCGCCGGTCGCGGCATTCATAAGCTGAGCCCGCGCAGCGGTTGAACAGGATGCCAACAGCAGAGAGACGCACACAAGAGAGCAAGTAAGGCGCATAAAGCCCCAAAGCCTTCCCGCGGGAAGGTGAACTGATGGTGCAACAGCACAGAGGATTAAGGTCGAACGGAGGAGAAACGCGGGCGCATCCCCATGGCACACGCCCGCTGACTGAGAGACGAGCCAGCCGTAAAAACGCTCTCTTAAAAAATGGCAATAATTGCGGCGGCTTGTTTGCAGGATGGATGCGCGGCCGGGAGAAGCAGGCTCAGCGCACTTCCGTCAGCGCCTCAGTGGCCTTGCTCATCTTTGCGGTGCGTTCCAGCTTGTCCCAGTTGAAGGGCTTGCCGTCGATGGCGCGCTTGACCGTCTTGAACAGCACGATGGAGAACACCTGCCGGTAGGCAA
>DASZXD010000296.1:0-2974 GCA_035546015.1 Occallatibacter sp. | reverse complement strand
ACCGCCGAGGTTCAAACCAGCTTCATAACCCAAGAACGCCGCCAGGAAGCCGTGAGCCAACGGCCAAAGAATGCCGAACGCGACGAGAAATGGACCGACCTTCAACAAGTCACCCAGACGTTCGCCAGCCACCAATCCCATTTCCAGCAGAAAGATGCACAACGCACCGCGGAAGATCATGCCCTTAGAATAGAAGAACTCGTGGAAGGGATAAAACGAAGCTTTGAGTTCAGCATAGTACGCGGTGTAGTCTTTCAATTCTTTCAATTCTGGAAAGACAACCGCGTCCTTCATGAAGAACGTCGAGACAAATCCGATGATCAGCATTCCCGCCATCAACATGATCGACTGGCCTGTGAGCACTTCGTACAAGGCTTCGCCGAACTTGCCTTCCTGTTGTTCTGCCACTTCCGGATCCAGGGCGCGATCCGATTTATGCGCGGCTTTCGTCGCTACGGCGCCGATCGCGAGAGCAATGGCGATGCCTGGACATTCCAAGATGGTGACCAACGTCGGGATGAATCCGTTGGGCGCGCACTTTTGCGATTCGGCGAATGCGTTGGCCACCGCATACGTAACCGCTGAAGTCGAACCATAGTGGGCCGCGATGCCCGCAGCATCGGCAGGCGATAAGCGTCCGACATACTTCAGAATCACGTAGGCCGTAATCGGTGTAAGGCATCCCAGGAACAAAGTCGTCAGGGCCGGTTTCCAAACTCCTGCCACACCGTTGTGATGGACTTCTTTGGCCAACTCGTGCCCGCCGATGAAACCAATCGACATCAACAGGTAAATCGAGATCGTGTAGTACAGTTCCTTGGGAATCTTGATTCCGCCATGAATCAGCTTGCAGAACACCCCCAACGCAAAGCACATCGGAATCGGCGACAAAAGATTCTCGGCAAGGGGCTTGAGAATCGAATTCAGATCCATACCTCAGTCACCTCAAACTAGAGAAAGAATCTTGCACGGCGTGCGCTCGAGATACCGGGGACGCTTGAGAGCTGTTCCACAGGCGGGTGAAGTCACGCAACTCATGGCAGGGCGCGGTGCAGAAAGATCGCGTTGGGCGAAGCGATGAGGTCGATTCTAGGTAGCCTTTCCTGCCTGCACAAGCGAGGGGTTTATTACTAATTCGTAAGGCATCCGTCGCTTTGCCATGATGTCACCCGCGCTATCTATCGGCAGTCTCCGTGAGCGCGCAGTAATTTACAAATTCGTAAGTCGTCCGACTCTACTCGGAGCACACCAATCGCACTGCTTGCAATACACATCCGTCGTTCGTCACTCAATTAAATGCCGATCGCATCGGCGTCGAACCGCATCGCATATTTGCAGCCATCACAGATGCGATACACGAATCGACGGCCGGTGGCCGACGTCTCCACGAGCGCCTGCCAGGTCCAAGCGTGGCCTTGGCAGACAGGACAACACGGAATATCGGCTGAACGAAAATGAAGTGCCGTCCAAACGCGGAGTTTCTCCAGAATTGCGTGGTCACTTGTCGTGGACAAATTGACACGCGGCCAGTCGCCGTCGTGCGACGATACGTCGCCGCCTGAAAATTGGCTGTCTGAAAAATCACCTACCTGACTCATACCATTTTTCTCAACTTGCCGGACTGCGGATGCCCCTCGTTCATCGATTCATGCTGACGGTCTGCCTTCAATAGCGACCGGTTTCACTCGCACGCTCAACTCTTGCATCGACAGAAGCTATCGTTCCCCTGACATCGTTTGTGACTGGCACTGCATGAACTGGTCGCAACGCACGCGGGCCTGTTCCCAGTTGCCGAGCAATGTCGATTCGTTGGCAATGTCGATCCCTTGCTCGTCATAGACTCGCACTTCCACAAATCCGTCAGCCAGGTTGCCGAGTAGAATTGGTTCACGGTATTCCTCGCTGCAATCATGGTTGGTAAGACGCAACACTCCGGGACGCTCGGTCACTCGCTTCCACGCGGCGTTAGCGCGCTTGTACTTGAACCACAACACCATTTCTTTCTTGAACTTCACAGGAAAGCTCACCATTTCGCCTCCATTCAAACACGTTATGCTCGTGCATCCTGCGATTCGAAGCTTCACCATCCTTTTGCATTTCTATCTGAGTGCTGAGCGACGATCGTCTCGGCCGTGCACAGCTGTGAATGACAAATTCATGTCATCTTGGCTACGGGTAACAGATCGTTTGTGCAGTCTCAAGTGCAGAGTGCGCTTCTGAAGGAAAAGTAATCAGACATGCTCGATCGTGGAGCAAAATCGGACGAAATCCCCTCCCTGCGAGTTGCATCCAGGAAGGAGTGGGACACAATCGCTTTCTGAGACAGTCCATGAAAAAGGTTTTCCAGGGAGTGCAATCCCTGGGCTTCAAAAACCAAGAACAAAGAACGTCGAATTAGGAACATTCAACACCACACTCATTTCTTCAAGTCACCTCTTTCCGCATGACTTGCTACAATGAATTCGTGGCGCACTTCCGCACCTTCGCTTTGCTGCTGTGAATCCTGATGCGACTGCTGAGTTACAACATCCATAAAGGAATTGGGGGACGCGACCGTCTTTATCGTCTGGAACGCATCCTGCACGTCATTGAGCACGAGAATCCAGACTTCATGCTGTTGCAGGAAGTAACGTGCGATTTTCGTCGCTGTCGGTGCGACGATCAGCCCAAGCAACTCGCGGAGTATTTCAGTGCCGGGTCGCTGCTTTATCAGTCGAATGTAAAGCTTCGGACCGGCGGGTATGGCAACTTGTTGCTCTCACGTTGGCCGGTGGAGTCGAAACATCAGATCTCGTTGCGACTGCAGAATCGCAAGCCGCGCGGCGCACAGATCGCCGTGATCAACACGCCCGAAGGACCGGTCAAGCTGGTCAACATGCACCTGGGGTTGGCGGAAAAAGAACGACATTGGCAGATCAATCATCTGCTCGCACACCACGCCTTCAAAGAAGTGCAGGGGCTGCCTGAATTGCTC
>DASZXD010000295.1:0-2120 GCA_035546015.1 Occallatibacter sp. | reverse complement strand
CGCGAGTTCGATTACTCCGTCGTCGAGTATGCCAACGGCAAGCCGCTTAATGAAATCCTCGGCATCAGCTACAAGAAAGACGGCAAGATCGTTCACAACCCCGACCGTCCGCAGGTAGAAGACCTGGATGCGATGCCCTGGGCCACCAAGATCTACAAGCGCGACATGGACGTGACCAAATACAACGTCCCCTTCCTGCTGCATCCCTACATCGCGCTCTACTCCACGCGCGGCTGCCCGGCGCAATGCACCTTCTGCCTGTGGCCGCAGACCCTGAGCGGACACGCGTGGCGCAAGCGGTCTTCAGATGATGTTGCCGCCGAGCTCAAGTGGGCCAAGGAGAACTTCCCTGAGGTCAAGGAATTCTTTTTCGACGACGACACCTTCAACATCCAGAAACAGCGCACCATCGAGCTCTGCGAAAAGCTTAAGCCTCTCGGCCTCACCTGGAGCTGCACATCGCGCGTGACCACTGACCGCGAAACGCTCAAGGCCATGAAGGACGCGGGCTGCAGGCTGCTCATTGTCGGCTTCGAGTCCGGCGATCCGCAGATTCTCAAGAACATCAAGAAGGGCGCAACCGTGGAGCGTGCCCGCGCCTTCGCCAAGGATTGCCACGACCTGGGCCTGGTGATTCATGGTGACTTTATCCTCGGCCTGCCTGGCGAAACCAAAGAGTCGATCCGCAACACAATCAACTTCGCCAAATCACTCGACGTGGAAACCATCCAGGTCTCCATCGCGCACGCCTATCCCGGTACCGAGTTCTACGAATTCGCCAAGACCAACGGTTTCATCACCAACGAAAAGATGGAAGACGGTGGCGGCCACCAGATGGCGCACATCGAGTACCCCGGCCTGCCCGTCGACTACGTCATGGAGATGGTGCACCGCTTCTACGACGAGTACTACTTCCGGCCCAAGGCCGCGGCACGCGTCATCTGGAAGGCGATTGTCAACCGCGACGTTCCGCGCCTCTATCAGGAAGCCAAGTCGTTCCTCAAGCTTCGCTCCCAGCGCAACAAGATGGTCAAGGCCAAGCGCAGCCAGCAGGCTGAAAAGGCCGCGACCGCCGGCGCAGGAGCCTAGCAGCCTCCGATTCGATCAACCGGGCGGCGCACTGCGCCGCCCTTCTTTCTTGCAAATGCAGAACGCTGGTTCGCCTAACAAGGAAAAAAGCGACCGGCACACCCGAACCTCCGTCTATAGCTTTAGGGATCATTCACTCAATGGAGCATCCCACATTGACGCCGCGGCAATATCTCATCCTTGGCCTGGTCGCAGTGTGCGCTCCGCTCGGTGACACCTGCCTCTCCCGCGGCATGACCGCCATACCTTCAATCTCTCTCGCGCATGCCGGTGCGCTCATCGCCGCCGTATTCACGCCCTGGGTCGCAGCAGGCATTGTGCTGCTCATCGGCTTCTTCGCCTGCTATCTTACTGCGCTCTCCTGGGCTGACCTCACCTTCGTGCTTCCGGCCACTGCGCTCGGCAATATGATTGTCGAACTGCTGGCGCGCTTCTGGCTTCACGAGACGATTTCTCTGCAACGGTGGATTGGTGTCACGCTGATCACGGTTGGCGTCGGATTCATTGCGCAGGGCCCGGCGCGCACAGAACACCCGGTGTCAGTATCGGCCACACTTGCAATCGAGGAGGCCGAAACGCGATGACGCTTTCCTCCTCTGCATTACAGCCTGGCTTCTGGTTCTCTGCCGCGCTTATTGCGCCAATCATTCTCTTCTCCACCACCGGCGAAGTGCTCACCGCCGCTGCCATGAAGTCTATCGGCGACCTCGACGAGATTCGCGCTCACTCCGGCATGAAAGGAGCAATCCGCGCCGTCATCACCAGCCCACTGTTTTTTACCGGAGTCTTCTTTCTTGCGTTGGCCTTCTTCGCCTTGCTGCTGGCGCTCAACTATCTGCCTCTGAGCCTGGTAGCCCCGGCCTCCGCCTCGCTCACGCTGGTCACCAATGCCGTAGCCGGCAAGATATTTCTAAAAGAAAATGTCGACCGCCGCCGCTGGGCTGCTGCTGTGTTGGTATGCGTGGGCGTGTATCTGCTGGCGCATTGAGTCTTCCCTGTTGCTGAATCAAGTGGTATGATCTCGCGCATCC
>DASZXD010000294.1:0-13923 GCA_035546015.1 Occallatibacter sp. | reverse complement strand
CATCGCCTGGAGCCCAATGACATAAAACGCCGCTGTAAACGGCGCCACATAATGTGGCAGCAGGTATATCTCGATGAGCAGCCCGGCCACCATGACCCCAATGGTGGTCGTGATAAACCGGATGCGCCTATCCTTAAAGGCGCGGCGGAGCATGATGAGTGGCGGCAATAGCGAAAAGCTGATATAGAACTGGGCTGAAAACTGGATCTTGATCAGCGTCTGAGGAACAAACCCCGACCAGCTGTGCAGCTTCTCGAAGAACGCATATTCGGTGTCGGTATAAAACTGGCGCATAACCTCATGCCGGTAGTTCGGTGTAGGCCGCTGGTGCTGCCAGATGAAGTAGGGCGTGATGGCGTAGGTGTTGCGGTCGATCGTATATGGAAGCGTTGTGGGCTTGCCGAAGGCCTTGTAATCGTAGTAACCCAACCACGATACGGCCGCGATCAACACTGCTAATGGCAAAACCGCTCTGCGCGCCAGCACTCCCAGACTCGGTCGGTTCTCTCCCTTGAACAGCCAGCGGATCAGCACAAATGCCGCCGGCAGGCAGAGCAACAGCCCTTCATAGGCGCGGGTGATCGCCAGTATCGATGCCCCAAGCGAGATCAGCAGCGCGAATCGCATACGCGGTGTCTTAAGAAAACGCGGCAGCCCGCCGAGCACCAGCGCGCCTCCAAGAGCCGCAAGCGAACCGGCAGCGTGATACGTGTTCGTCCAGCAACTGAAGACGCCAAGCCTTATCACTGCCATGAGCCCGCCCAGCAGCGCCCAGTTCAGCGGCAACCAGGCCTGCAGCATCCAGCAAAGTGCAGCGCACATCACCGCGCTTACAATCAACACACCAAACCATGGGTTGCCCAGCAGAACCTTTCCCGCGGCCAGAATGAGTCCTTGGCCCGGAAAGTACATCGACTGGTAGGTTGGCACCATGGTGATGTGGATGCTTTCGAAGTATTTCCACATGACCGGCGTCGGATTCGTCAGGCGGCCAAGTGCGAATGTGTCGCCGGCGAGCATAAAGCTGAAGTCGTCAGTGACAAAAGGGATGGGGATTGCATAAATGGGCAGGAGCGCGAGACGCAGCACCAGAACACTAAGCCCAACCACCACAAGAGACAGGCCGCGCCGGTGCGCAAGACGCGCAAAGAGACGCTCGATTCGCACAAACCAGCCTGCCCCCAGCCGCGGCCAGCCGTAGGAGAGCGCAGCTGCGAATGCCGTCAGGCCACATTCGACGATCAGCAGGGCGCCGGTGTTTTCAGACGGGGAAGGAGGCAGCATATCTGTGCAGTTCGTTTCCTTGCAATATTACGCTGGCAATGGGGTTGCGCGAGGAAACGAACGGTCGGATCTGTTTTTTCAGCGATGTGTTCGGACCATCAACCGACGATCCATGGAGCCTTGAATAGAAAACAGAACAACCTCGCTAAGCAAAGGCCGTAACGCGATGGTTTTGTCTTTGTATAATTCCCAGGAAATTAGCTGAGAGATGAGTCGATGTTGTTAAACAGAGTGGCAACAGCTGAAGCAAAATGTTGTATGCCACCGATAGCTGCAAGTGCTATCAGCGTCACGATCATGCCATATTCGATCAAGTCCTGGCCGTCCTCGCCATACATCAATTCCCAGAACTTGATTTCTAGTTTTAAGAACTGATCGTGCATCTGCAGTCTCTCCATCCGCCGAATATATCTATAGCCAGGATATGGCGCACTTCAGTTCCTGCTCGTCTTCCTATCCATGCTCCATAAGACCATCCGGACTCAGCCAGCACAATCTATCAACAATGACCTTGCAGGGGGAACATCGCGCAGGCAATAGCCAAGCTGCAGATGTTCCCCGCGAAGGAGCTGAGGTACTGGGTGGGTCTAGCCGGCGGTTTCCCGCCAACGACTATCCAAGCGTGTTGCTGATGTTGCTGAACACCGTGTTGATGGCCGAGGCAACCTTGTTGATGCCGGTAACTGCAGCCAGGGCAACCAGGGTGATAAGCAGCGCGTACTCAACCAGATCCTGACCTTCCTCACGGCTCATCAGGTCCTGGGCCTTCACGTACATCTTCAGAAACAGGTTATTCATGCGTATTCTCTCCAGTTTTGATTTCCCAGCCTCAGCCGGGGCGACCAATTCTATGCACCTGGCATGCCAATCCCTGGAAAGAACCACCCCTCATTAAAATCAGATACTTACGTAAAATTACTCAATCCTAGCGCATATAGCACTGTATACGCCTGTTTACACTTCGCCAGCCTTTTCGAACGACCTCGTATACATAACACGAATGTGTATGGCCCGAAAGTGCATAGTAATGTTACGCTCAGGCGATCCATTGCATTTGTGCCGATCGATACAATGTCGGCTATGGCAACCAACACCAATCCCGCTGCGGCGCGGCCACACTACGATCTGGCTGATATCTCGATCGCGCTGTTGAGCGGAGCGATGCTTGCCATCACTGCTCTGTTTCTGTGTGTTGTGCCCTTCGCCGGCAAAATGGCCGGCTCGCGTGACTTTGTCGCATACTATGCCACCGGCCGTCAGCTTGTCCAACATGCAGACCCATACGACACCAACGCTGTGAGACAGATTGAACATGCCTCAGGGCTTTCCGCCAATGGCGTTCTGCTGATGCGTAATCCACCCTGGAGTCTGCCGCTCGCTTATCCCCTGGGCTTCTTCGGAGTTCGAATCGCGGCTGCCCTCTGGTCGCTAATGCAACTCGGCTGCCTGCTGGTCAGTGTATATCTGATCCGCCAGATGAATGGCTCTCCGCCCAATCATCTCCACTGGCTCGGAATTTCGTTTACACCGGCTCTGATCTGCCTCACCATGGGTCAGACCTCTATTCTGGCGCTGCTGGGCCTGACTCTTTTCCTGCGCTTCCACAACACTCGTCCCTTCGGTGCTGGAGCCGCATTGTGGCTGTGTGCGATGAAGCCCCATCTGCTGCTGCCTCTTGCCGTAGTGCTGGCTCTATGGATTGTAGTTTCGCGCAGCTACAAGATCGCAGCCGGCGCAGTCATGGCTATGGCAGCGAGTTTCCTGCTCACATGGCTCGTCGACCCATCGGCGTTTGCGCACTATACGGCGCTGATGCGTTCACCGGCAGTGGTGCAGGAGTTCGTGCCTTGCCTCAGCGACTCGATGCGCTTCCTCATCGATCGCCACTCAGTCTGGATACAATATCTGCCGGCTGCACTGGCCAGCCTGTGGGCGCTCGTTTATTTCTGGTGCCGTCGTCATGTCTGGAATTGGGCGCAGAATGGCAATCTGCTTATCCTGGTTTCGCTCATCGCCGCGCCTTATGCATTCCCATACGACCAGAGCCTGGCAATTCCGGCGGTCCTTCACGGTGCATACACCACGCGCAAGCGCTCGCTGCTTGTAGTACTCACCGTTATTCTCGCGCTGTTTGCTCTGCAATCGATTTGGGTCAAAATCACTTCTCCTTATTATTTATGGTCGGCGCCGGTATGGCTCGCATGGTATTTGCTGGCGCGCGCACCGCAAAACCTCCGAGAGAATGCCGCCATGGCAACGGCTGCCGCGGACTAGCAACTCTCTAGGAATTGCAGCCAGACGACCGGAGTTCAGTATGCATTTCATCTCTGCGCTTCTCTTAAATCCCGCGCTGGTTGGAACGTTGCTGCTGTTTCTCGCGGTCTTATGGATGCTTAGGAACCCCAAGGACGAGACACGTCCGCTGCTTGTCTTTGCGCTGGTTCTGAACTTGTTCTATGGGTTCCTCCTGACTGTGTTCATGAAGACGGAGGGCAGCTTTTTCCCTTGGAAGTTCGATTACATCCTTTACCACGTGGATACCGCACTGGGCGTGCAGGGCGTGACTCTGGCCAGCACGCTGCAAGCGATACGGATTCCGCTTTGGGTGATCTACCAGTCAATGATCCCCATGATGATCTGCTGGTTCCTGGTGAACCGGTATCACCGTCAACGCGGCAACGTAATTCTGGCCTATGCCGCGGAATTGGCTGCAGGCCCGCCACTCTACGCGTTGTTGCCGGCGTGCGGCCCCATCTATGCATTTGACACGCAATGGCTTCATCCTCAAGTTCCTGCGCTGGCACCTGTTCAGCTCACCGGGATGCCGAATGCGTTTCCTTCTCTCCATGCGGCTACCGCTCTTGTGCTGGTGATCCTGTCACCCAACCGTTTGTGGCGCAGCGTTGCCATCGCATTTCTCGCCGCAACATGCATGGCGACACTCTCAACCGGTGAGCATTATGTCATCGATCTCATTCCCGGTTTTGCGTTTGGCACATTCGCGGCCCTTGTGGGTCTTGGCAAATACAAACGCTCCTTGGCTTTTCTGGGAGCTGCGTGTTGCTGGAGCCTGGCGGTACGGTTTGGATATGCCTTTCTGATCGCCAATCCCATCCTGGTACGAATTAGTGCGATCCTCACACTTCTGGCTGTAGGCATTGCGGGTTATCGCGAGCGAGACACTCGGCAACTCGCGGCGCCAACGGTCGTCGCCGTGCGTGAGATTCTGGTGCCATAAGATGCAAACTCCTCCCAGTTCTGGAAGTGCACCAGCAAGTCGGGAAACGTCTACGGAAGCGGCTTCACAAACCGGCGTAAATCCACGGACACATTCGTCTGCCGCGCGGCGCCGTGACAGCCACTATCTCGTGTATATGGGCTGTGCACTTTTTCTGGTACTGAGCATCGGCATGGTTACAGCCTCTTCTACGCCGATGATCGACTTCAAGGTGCTCTACTACCCAGCGCGTTGCCTGATTCAGCACCATGACCCCTACCAGGAAAATGAGGTCTTGCACGTCTACCAGGCTGAAGCAGGTCACAGTCAGCTGGACTCATCCAAAGTTCTTCAGATTGTCTCGCGCTACCTCTATCTGCCTTCGGCGTTTCCAATCACTGGCCTGTTTGCGCTGCTACCCTGGCAAGCAGCGCACCTGATCTGGCTGACCTTAACCATGGGAAGCCTCTGCTTTGCTTCGTTTCTAATCTGGGATCTCGGAGCGGACTACGCGCCGGTCCTCTCCGGCCTGCTCGTGGCCTTCTTTCTCATCAATAGCGGAGACGTTGTGGCTCTCAGCAACGCCGCAGGCATCGCTACAGCCTTGTGCGCAATTGCCATCTGGTGCTTCGTCAGAGATCGGTGGACTGTGGCAGGAGCGTTGTGTCTTGCCGTCAGTCTAGCGCTCAAACCACAGGATGCTGGACTGGTCTGGCTCTTCCTTCTGCTTGCCGGAGGTGCGTATCGTAAGCACGCAATACGAACGCTGATCGCGGTTCTGGCAATAGGCTTGCCGGGCCTGCTGTGGGTAAACCACGTTGCTCCAAATTGGATGCAGGAGTGGCACTCCAACATACTGGCGTTCTCGGTCCGTGGCGGCCTCAACGATCCAGGACCAGCCTCGACGGGCCGCTACGGCTTCGGCATGATGGTGAGCCTGCCTATTCTCTTCAGCTATCTCAAGGACGACCCAAGCTTCTATAACCCAGCCAGTTCTCTGACGACTGCGGCAGCTTTTGTCGCTCTGCTGTCCTTTGCGCTACGCTACCGGCTGCAGCAATACAGGCCATGGCTGGCAATTGCGGCCACTGCGGCATTGGCGATGCTGCCCGTCTATCATCGCCAGCAGGACACCAAGCTGCTACTGCTTTCGATTCCAGCGTGCGCAATGCTCTGGGCCGTCGGAGGTCCAATCGCCAAATGGCTTGGCCTGCTGGTGAATGTTGTCGGACTGATTCTGACTGGCGATATTCTATGGATACTGCTGGATGTGGTCTTCAAGGCCCACTTATCTATGAACGTCCGCATCTTCCCTGTCCCGATTATTCTGCTCACCATGAGCATCTTCTATGTGGGAGTGCATGCCGGCTATTCGCTGAAGGGCCGCCGGCTTGAACCGGTGTAACGCATATTAACCGCTCTGCAGGGAAAATGTGACCTGTCGCCTGCGGGCATCACTCAATAAAGAAGCGACTACTGGATACTAGGTCGTGCTCGTGGAGCCCTGAACTTCCCCGCTCACCGGAGAAAACTCGAGCGTATCGCCACGCTGTGTCTTCGTATCGCGAACTGTGCCCGCAGGCAGTTCCAGGACGGAGTACGCCGAAAAGCATACTGACATGCGCCACGCTCCAACGGTGCTTCTCACTTTTCGAACCCGGTTTTCGCGATCGAGATAGACAAGGTCGATTGGGAACCGCATGAAGAAGGTGTGCACCGACTCGCAGGGAACGATCCACAGCCCTTCACCTGGCACTAAACGGTCACGACCCAGCAAGCCTTTTCTTCGCTTCGGGCCTGAAGCTGCGACCTCGAGATGAGTAGCCAAAATGCTGCTGCGCGCCGGATTTACGGCGCGCAACGGTCCTTCCGGGAGAGCTGGCTTTGTGGACTTAAAGATAGAGCGCACTCCATCTGCGATCTTTTGGAGTGCGCTCATCCTTTTGCCTCACACTGCTCGACAGCTGACGTTCCCAGCGTTATTGTGACGGCGCGGTTCCGGCTCCAGCACCAGTGCCACCACCTTGGTTGATCGCCTGACCACCCATGCCAAATCCGCCAGTGCTGCTTTCAATGATCAGCGGTTTCTCGGGCTTCATGCTCTCGATCATTTTTTCGACCGGGATGCTTGTCGGAGCAGGCGCCATGGTGTTCTCAGGCGTCTTCTCGTCAGGGTTATGCAACGGAATGTTGGAGTTCGGCGGCAGGAACTGGACCGGGTATTTAAGCTCTGGCAGCGGCTGTCCCGCAGGAATCGGCGCAACAACCTCCGGCGTGACAAGAACGATCAGCTCCGAGTTGTTTTTGGTCCGGGTCATCGACTGGAAGAACTTACCCAGAATCGGAATGTTGCTCAGGTACGGTACACGCTGAAAGCTTTCGGTTTCCGTATTGTTCAGCAGTCCACCGATCATGAAGCTCTGGCCGTCCTTGAGCTCAACTTCGGTATTCACCTTACGCGAGGTGATGGCCGGGACCGTGAATCCCGAAAGTGTGACCGCATTGGTAAAGTCCAGAGAGCTGACTTCAGGTGCCACCTGCAAGCGGATGGTGCCCTGCGGCATGATGGTCGGAATAAAGTTGAGGCGAATACCGTATTCCTTGAATTCAATCGTCACAGCCGTGGAGCCGCCGGCCGATGTGCCCTGAACCACAGGGTATGGATACTCGCCGCCAGCGAGGAAGCTTGCCTCCTTACCATTGGCAGCAACCAGATTCGGTGCCGCGAGCACTTCTACAAGGCCCCTGGTCTGCAAAGCCTCAATGCTGGCGCCTATTCCGAGACCCGGGTAGAAGCCGAGAATGTTCAGCTCATTGGAGAACGTGGCCGTTGCTCCCGTGCTTCCGAAGGACGAAGAAGTCGACCCTCCCTGGGACCCGGAGATAGTGGGCGGGCTGAACTGCCCCGTGCTGACCCCGCCGATCGTGTTGCCAGCTCCGAGATTAAAGAGATTGATGCCGAGATTCTTGAGCGCGCTACGGTCAACGCTGGCGAATCGAACCTTGAGCAGAATCTGCGGTTCGGTTGCGGGTACATCGACATTCAGCAGGTTCACTACCTTACCGGCAGTAGAAGCAATCTTGACCGCCCGGTCAGAGCTGATCAGGTCTTTCACGTCGCCGCGCAAGAACACGCTGTTGTTGTCGTAGCTGATCTTGATCGTCTGCCCCGGCAGTTCCATGCGCAGCTCGCGCCGGACCGCGTCCAGGTTGTCATTCGATATGGTGGCCATGGGGCGCACAGTGACGTTAAAGAACTGGCGGCCGCCGTGAATGTCCCAAATAATTAGGCTGGTTTCACCAGCAGCCTTGCCGTTCACCATGATTTCGGTAGGGCTTACCGCCGAGGCCTGCGCAACTTCACCGGTGCCGAGGGCTACACGGGCTATGGGCTGCGCCGTGTCGACAAGAACAGTCTTGCCCACAGTTACCGAAAGGTCGTTCGTTGAATCCTGAGCACTGGCACCAGCAGAAGGTGCGGAAGCCTGTGCCCGTAGGTTCTGCCCGGCGCAAAAGACGAACACCGCGCTAAAACATGCTATTAAAACTGCAGTCTTGGCTCTCAATGCTGTCCCTCCGAGGCGTTGAATTTTTGCTCTGTTGTAGTCGACCCGTTCATCACCTGGATCGAATACTCGGGGGCTTTTGGCTTGGGAGCGATTCTCACCACACGGTGCTGCGGTGCAGGCGCTTGATTGGCAAACAGACCGCCCATCGCTGTGGTGGGAACCTGCACCACCTTGGTATCCAGCGGATTTCTCAGCACGAGCTGGATCTTCAACTGGTTGCTGGCCAGCGTCAGGGTCTGGGCCTGTTCCGGAGTTACCAGCAGGTTCACTACCTGCACCTGCTGCGGCTTGCCCTCCGCGTCTTTCTGAATGTCCGTGCCTGCCGAAAGTACTTCAATATTCTGCAGGATCGTCCTCGATTGGGTACCCTGCTGATCGGCCGTGCCGGGCGGAGTGCCAGACGCCAGAACGTCCACCCGCATGCCGGGCGTAACGAATCCAGCCACGCCGACCACTTCGTCAACCTTGACCGCGCACGCTCTCATCCCATCCGGGATCGTTGCCGCCAGGCCTCCGCCAGAGCCAGCCGGGGCCAGCCGACTATCTACTATCGGTTCGCCCTGATAGATGTTGGAGATGACGCCGCGCCCAATCGCATCCTCAGGCTTGAGAATGGCGCCCTTGGGTGGCGCACCGGCAATCTGAGTTGTCGTCAGATCGGCGGCCGTCAGGACCGTCCCCAGCTTAATGTCGGTTGATGCCGCTACCACCTTCGTGGTCGGTATTGGCTTGGAAGCCACGATCATGTGGCCCAGTATGCGATAGACCAGAAAGGTGCACGCACTGGCAACCACGAATGCGATGAGAAGGATCGTAAGAAGTCTTCGGTTCATCTCTCAGCATGCTTTGAGCCAGTCACAAAGGACCAGCTCCACCTTTCTATGCCCCGCTTGGATTGACGTGCCCTGGTATACGGCTCATCGATTCACGCCTGCTACCGGGGGAACGCGTCGACATCGAACCTAGAGGTGGGATCAGTGTCATTTAAGTATATCTATACCTGTGACTGTGGTAAGGGGGGTATCCCCCTTTTTCGGTACACTAAGGTACCAAAAGAGCTAAGAGAGCCCCGCCCGAAATGAATCATGCTGGCATAAGCTGGAATTGTTCCCGAATTCGCGTGTCTCAACCCAAATTGGCGCATGCAGCCACCGGTGCATTTCGGGAAAGACCATACAATCACTCCTGACGCCGGCCTGCGGTTTCCCTTTGCCGCTTGCGTCCGGGACCAGGCGGAGCTACGGAGGGAAGCACTCGTTCATGACCTCTCCCCTAACGATTACCCTCTTTCAGGAACACTCTGACCTGAACCATTCGCGGCTGTCCTACGCCGCTTCCGCCCTGATTCACGGGACTTTCATCGCTCTGATCGCGTTTGCCATCCTCTACACGCCGCGCATTACGCATATAGCTGTGTCGAACCGGTATCAGTTGCGCCAGCTCGACCTGAAGATGCCGGATCAGCAGCTCCATCGCTCGTCTGCCTCGCAAATCGACTACCCCGGCCCACGCCTCGACATGCCGTCTTCCGCGGTGAGCGGCAGGCAGGCCGAACAGGCCATGGTGCTGCCCAAAATTCCTCATATGCACCATGCACTGCAGACTTTGGTTCAACCGGAGTTGCACACCGATCTTACTCTTCAGCAAATAACTCCTGTAGCACAGGTCGTACTTTGGACACCGGCCGATAAACCGGTCACCAAGATAGTGGCACCGTTGCCTGCCAAGCCTCCGGCGGCAAGCGTCATACCCACCCTCCGGCCACCCAACCATGAACCGAACCTGGCCAACATTGCCATCTCCGCGGCCACGCAGCCCTCCCTGAAGCAGTTGATTGTGCCCAGCACAACGACACCCCTCGTGGTCCGTGCACCACAACCGGCACCGGCCACACCGGCAACGGTCTCCCAGCCAGCCGCACAGCCGACTCCCGCTGCGGTCGTCTCGCTCTCCGATGTGCGTATGAAAAACGGCACTGTCGCGCTTCCGCCGGTCAACGAAAGTTCGGCCACCGATGCATCCGGTGTGTTCTCGCTTTCACCCGGACAGGCAAAGACCCCCACACCTGCGAGCAATGGCAATCCTGCCAACAAAGCGGCAGGTAATGGTCCTGCATCTGCGAAGTCAGGCGCGGGCAAATCCCAGGGAACCCAGCCAAACGCACAGACGGCCAGCAATGCTCCCGGGAGTGGAGCCGGAGCTTCGTCTCCTGTGTCCGGGGCCGGATCCGCACCCGGCCTGCAGGCTCAGGGCGGAAATGCAAACGCCGATCCTCTAGGCAATCAAGTGTCGGCTACTCAAATTACCTTGCCTAAAGATGGCCATTTCGGTGCGGTGGTGATAGGCGCTTCAATCCAGGACCAGTTCCCCGAAGTCGCCGATGTATGGAAGGGCAGGATGGCCTACACGGTCTATCTGCATGTGGGGCTGGCTAAAAGCTGGATCCTGCAGTACTCGCTGCCGCGCTCTGCGGAGGCCTCTGAAGCCGGAGCCATTGGACATCTCGAAGCTCCGTGGCCATACAGCATTGTGCGTCCCAATCTGCCAGACGACAGTATCGACTCAGATGCACTGATGATTCACGGCTTCGTCAACGACACCGGACACTTTGATACTCTCAGCGTCGTTTTTCCGTCACAGTTTCCCATGGCGAAATTCGTGCTCGAGTCGCTTGAACACTGGCAGTTCCGGCCCGCATCGCAGAATGGCCAGGTGGCCAGAGTGGAAGTGCTGCTGATTATTCCCGAAGAGTTTGAGTAATGGAGATTCAAAAGCGCGAAATTCGGGCCTGCAGACTGACACCAATTTCGTCACATTTTCACAGAATCTGTGAGAATTTCGAGGGTAACTCTTTTATTTGCTCACTTCACAGTTTCACAGCTGTGTTTTTATCGTTTGATTTCGACATACAAAGCAAGGCCTGTATCTGTACCGATGGACTGGAATTCAGACGGGCCTTGAGCCTCGTGCACGGTAAGGTTTTTCTTCTACCGTGAAACGAGGGGAAAAACACTCATCCGATATAGCATGCGTCACGCGCGGGTCATTTTCTGCAGGGGGTAAGATCCTTTGGGCTGCTGTGTAATCCGTGGAATTCCATGCTCAAGCCAAACCGGGCAGACAAAGAAAAGCCCGGCAAGCGTTTTTTTGCTTGCCGGGCCAGTGTCAGATGCCATCACTATTGGGCGTTATTGGGTAACAATCGTGGGTTCGTAAACGTTGCTGCAATTGCGGCAAAGATATCTTTCAGAGCCACGACGGAATGGTTCTCGTCTGTGCAGCCGAGATTTACATTGCCCTGCTGCTGATTGTCGGAATAGAAATACGACCAGTCAGAGGCCACATCTTCCATCGTTGTACAGGGCAGGACATTGTTGCTGGAGAACGACTGATTCATTGTTCCAGAGGTCACGCCCGTTGTATCGGTGGCGCCAACTGACCAACCGTTGTGGCAGCCCGACGACTCTGCGCCATAGGCCACCGCATACACCCTATCCACTTGATAATTCCCCGTTGCGTTGAGTGCGTATTGCGCTGCGGCAATCGCCTGCTGGCACTGATCATACCAATCGGGATAATAGCCCTTGCCATTTCCACCGAGAGTTGAATATCCGAGGGACGTAGACGAGACGGTTGCCGGAGTGTAATAAGCGGGAACCGGATAGGCGGTGGTTGTCGGCCCCACTAAGCTACCAGATGGTGCATCCGGGAACTCATACGCCTTGGCATATTGATTGGTGCTGTTTGCGGTTCCATAGGTACTGGAGTTCTTTGAGTAATAGCTGGCGTTTGCCTGGCCGTCGGAAAGGAAGATAATCGCACTCTGAGAGCCGGGGTACTCGGCCTTTTCGAGCGCAAGGGCTGCCTGAGCTTCGTAGATGGAACTGGCGAAATAGGTATTGCCGAAATGGCTGCCGCCGCCAGTGGCTCCGTCGATTCCGAATGTATAGGTAAGACAACCATCGGTGTCTTTATATCCCACCGCCTTCACCAGGTCGGAACTGGTATTCAGCCCGCCGCTGCTGGTATTGCTAGGATCCCAATAGTCGCTCAAAAATGGGGTGATCTGGTAGCTCGCGGTCCAGTTTTTGCCGGTGCTAGTCTGCGTATAGGTCATGTACACACGGCCCTCCGAGTCGGTAGGCAATGTCGCGCCCGGCTTAGGCAAGGTGTACGGAGCGGCCAATGGCTGCTTTGTATAGTCGTTGTACGATCCCGGAGTGCCTCCGCAGTTGATGTCCAGGCTTTGTGAATCGAATGAATGACCGTTGACTGTAGGGAGAGCGCCATTGTAAGAGGTCAGCACATTCGGAAATGTGAAAAGAGCTACGCGAAAATCATATCCGTCCGCGCAATTTGCCTGGCCAGAGATGCAGTTTGGATTGGTGCCCTGCAAGAGGACCTGGATGCCCTGGAGAGCGCATTGGAACTCCGTAACGCCGCTCCCACAGTTGCTGTCCGATGTATTCATCGAACCTGTGGAGTCCACGATGACTGCGACGTTCCACGGATGCGCCGATCCCTGCATGGATGCTGTGGCCTGCGAGCTGACGGAGAGCGAGTTGAAGCCGAACAGCTTCATAAAGTATGTCGGCATGGTAGCCGTCTGCTTCACTTTGACAGCGTTTGCCGGCGAGCTGCTGGTACACGATGTTCCACTCGGCATGAGCATGTTGAGACATACCGTGGTGACGGTAGTGGTCACGGTTCCGAGGCTGGAGTTCACATTGTGGCCGCCGCTTCCAGCGCTATAACTCGTTGCGATTGTCGTCGCATTATCGGTGGAAGAGGAGTTGTAGACCTCCCCGGCAGCCGCCAGCGCCGCGGCGTTCGCGTAGTTCTGGAGCTGGCTGCGAAGAACATAGGCACGGCCAACATCGATCGACAGCCCAGCCATTCCGAGCATGCCTACCAATACAACAGCCAACCACGGTAAAATCTGTCCTTGCTGATCAGCTAGTACTCTTCGAAAAAATAGATGAATTGTCCCTTTCATGAAATCGTCCTCACAGATTATTGAAGTTTGTATTCAAACTCCATGACCGGCGCCGTGAGGAGGTACGGCGACGAGAGATTGGAGCGGTAGATCGAAATGTTGCGGGAGATCGCTCGCGTACATTGTCGGCCGCTGCCTCTGCGCCGCCTTTATCTGATCCCAAAAACACGAACAGGAACTCCCGTAACCGGGGAGTTCCTGTTCCTGGGAACGCATGCGAGACGCCCGAAGTCTGGAGCCTGTGAGCGGAGTCTCGATCGCGTTATATAGGTTTTGCATGGCCCGGCCCGGTAAATCGCTGAGTAAGTTTATGACGCGTTGTTGGGTAACAACCTCGGACTTGTGAAGTAGGACGAGATTGCCCAAAATATCTGGTTAACTTCTGTCACTGTATGCGCAGTATCTGTGCAGCCTTGTTTGCCGGCGGACGTATCCGCGTAGAAATACGATATTCCGTTGGTTGTAGGTGAAGCGATGTTCTTCATTGTATTGCAGGGAGTAATATCCGAAATACTGCTTATGGCGGTATTGCCGGCGGTGGCCGACGCGATCGGAGTACCTGAATCGGTTCCACCGCTCGTTGTAGTGCAGCCACTGCTTTCCGATCCGAAGGCGACCGAGAATATGGTCGTTCCGGCCGCTTGAATCGTCTGCGCCGCCATGATTCCTTGCTGGCATTCGTCCTTCGTGGATGGATAGTAGCCCGTCGAAGTCAATGCGCTCGCGTTGTATCCGGCAGTAGACGGGGTGACGTTGCCGGTCGGAAACTTCGAGGAAGGCGCCTGCATCTGAGCGTCACTGAGGAGGATAATGGCATTCTTTCCGCCGTAGGCCTTTTGTTCGGCAACCAGCGAGGC
>DASZXD010000293.1:0-13204 GCA_035546015.1 Occallatibacter sp. | reverse complement strand
CATCGAACCTTCAGCCAACGCAATCTGGACCAAGGGATCGCATTCCATCACGTTTGGCGGAAGCTGGTCTTACACGCAGCTCAACATACGTGACCTGCGCACCGGTAAGGGCATGGTTTCCACGCCTGACTTCTCTACATTCGCCATGAACTGGGTTTCGCCCTACTCCACGGATGGATTTGTGGCCACGACCTTTCTTCAGGGCGACGCCAACCGCTACTACCGTTCAAACACTACCGGACTCTATCTACAGGACAAGTATCAGATTCGCCCAAATCTGAGCATTACAGCAGGTGTGCGCTATGACTGGAATGGCGGACTGACGGAAAAATACGGCCGCATCTATAACTTCGACCCTGCAACGTATGGCTATGACATCGGCTCGGATAAGATCAATACTTCCGGCATCATCATCGCCGGCAACAATTCCGCGGCTAAGGCTGTCAATGGCGGCACCGACGTCAGCAACACCACACTCACCGGTCGCCAGTGGGGCATTGCACCGCGCGTCGGCATCGCATGGCAGCCTGGGATGTTCCACGACAAGGTGGTCGTACGAGCCGGCAGCGGTATCTACTATGACCGTGGCGAGCTCTATACATATTTCTCTCCCGGATACGCTGCAGGCGAGGTTGCCGGTGGGCCTTTCGGCGTGAGCCAAACGCCACCCTTCGTCACGCAACAGTACTGTCCATATAGCGCATCGCCTTATGGCAATACGAGCTTCCTGTACAACTTCTACATCCCCATTTGCGGTCTGGAGCCGTTCTCTCCGCAAGACGGCAATGCTCTCGACTACAACCTCGCCACACCATGGGGCGCATCACTCGGACCAGGGCCGCAGAATCCCAGCGCGGCAACCCTCGTGAATTACCTGCCCAATGCCGCCTCAATCATCGCCGGCGATCAGCCTTTCACTCTGGGCATCTACAATCGTGCCAACAAACTTCCCTATTCCATCAACTTCACACTCGATGTGCAATGGCAGCCGCGCAACGATCTGATGGTGGAAGTGGGCTATGTGGGCAACCTTGGCCGTCACCAGGTCATTCCAGTGCCCTTTAACCAGGCACAAATCGCCACGCAGTCAAAACCGACACACGCCGGTGGCTCAACCGGACCTGCTACGCAATACTTCAGCTACGGTTACACTGTCCTCGACCCCAATACCTATCTTCCTATTTGCGTGAACGATCCATCCGGAGAAAATTGCCAGTACGGCCAGATGCAGCAGAACTATGAGGGTGGTAACGTCGACCTGCGTGTTCCCTACATCGGCTTCTCTTCAGAATCCGAGTCGTACACGGCCGAAGGTATCTCCGCGTATCACGCGCTCCAGGCGCACGTTGAAAAGCGCCTTAGCCATGGAATCCAGGCCGGCGTCTCGTACACCTTCTCGCACGCGACAGACGAACAAAGTGCTCTCGGCCTGTTTTACAACGGCAGCAATCCTCTGGATCTGCGCAGTGGCTACGGCTCATCCGACTTTGATCGCACGCATGTTCTCAACTTCACTTACGGCTTCTATCTGCCGAAGTTCTTCAACGAAAGTTCGCTTGCTGGCAAGATTGGCGATGACTGGGCGTTGACTGGCATCGCCATTATCCAGAGCGGTCAGCCTTATAGCGTAATCGACTACTCGGGTGCTGTTGGCAGCCTGTACTACAGCACATTCGACGGCATCACAAATCCCATCGTGCCACTCGCACCGGGCTGCACTGCGAAGAAAGCAGTCACCGGCGCTTCCGGCGCGTTCTATAACCCGAGCCGCAAGGCGGCAGGAGGCGCGTTGGATCCGAATTGCTTTACTTTCCCGCTCGTTACCGCGGGTACTGATGGTGTGCCGGTTGGAGATGATTTCGAGACCGGGTTCACTACGGGACAGCGCAATATCTTCCGTCAGGCCTTCCAGAAGCGCGCCGACATGTCGCTTACCAAAGATCTCAAAATCAGCGACCGCTACAGCCTCCACTACACTTTCGATGTCTACAACATCACCAACACCAGCAGCTTTGACATTCCGGAAGATAACGTAACGCAAAACGCCGATTACAACAATGCGCCAACGGTAGCCAGTTCGTATACAGCCGTGGCTCCCACGCCTGCTCAGTGCGCCAGCGGCAATCCACCAGAGGGCACCTTCTACAGTTGCCCAAGCGCCAGTGGACTCGGCTTGGTAAAGCACACCATCGGCGAACCGCGGCAGGTGCAAATGTCTCTGCATCTTACATTCTGACCGTAGCCCATTAACTTGAAAAGCGCTCGCCGCGGCGAGCGCTTTTTTCTTGCCATCATCCCACAAACGCGAAATCCGAGAGACCCTATGCGCTCAACGTAACAGTGAGCGTCTGCTCCGGCGCAGTTGTGAATGCTGCTTCCAACTCTATAGAAGACCCGAATGTTTTGCCCGAAACATGCCGGGCAGGAAAAGAAAATGTCAGCTTTTCTTCGCCAAACGGCCACGGACTCAGCCGAAAATGGCGAGGCGCGATGGAATTGACCTGCACTTCCGATGTTGAGCCGTCATTGAGCGGCAGCGGATGCAGCAGATGCGCCGGCTTGTCGAAGGCCACGCAAGTGAGCAGCGAAAGATTATCGCACGCCTGCAAAAGGCGAAAATGCTCGATAATCGTTTGCTCCGATTTTTCTATCCCGGAGAGAGAGTCGTCCATCGCAATCTCGGCACGCAACTCGGTCTGATACGAGCGCTGCGTTTCGAGAAATGCATCGAGCAGTCCGATATCGTTCGGCGCAATCGTCGAGCGGTCCGCATGTTCGGTGAGCAGATTGTAGGTATGCATCGAGATCAGTAAGCCTGCATAGGGGTCTTTTTCCGCGATGATGCGCACGGCGCAGTCACGTACTCCAAGATATTCTTTAAGATCGATCTCTTCAAACGCCGAGTACTTCCCCACCAGCTCTGTCGAAAAAGCCGAAGGCTTACCCTCGCGCGTAATGGCCGGGCGCGCATCGCGCGCAGCCCAGCCGTCGTCATGCGTGGCAATGCCGTGCAACACGCGCGTACGCGGCTCAGGCCTGCGAAACTGCGCATTGCCCCACGCCGTTGCAAACGCGCCTGCCAGCCGCGCATGGTCGGGATGCGTAATGAGCCACCAGCCGGATTCCGATTCCATTCTCAACATTGCACCCGCTCCTTACTCCACCATTTGCGCACGGCTGGATTCATGCCAGTTATGCAGCGCCAGCCATTCCAGAAACATCACGATAAAGAAAAACAGAAATCCAAGTGCCGTGGCTGCAATCACCAGCGCAAACAGGTAGCTTGTCTCCATCTGATTACTGGCATAGAGAATCGCATAGCCGAGGCCTCCTTCGCCAACACGTGTGGAGCCCGCAAATAGCTCGCCGGTAAGCCCCCCGATTACGCTGATGCCCGCTGATATGCGAATACCCGTAAAAAGACTGGGCAGTGCATGTGGCAATCGCAGTTTGAAGAGAATCTGCGCCGGCGACGCCTTGTGCATCACGAAGAGATGAATCAGATTCTCGTCAACGCTGATTAGCCCCTGCGTGGTATTCGCGATGATGGGCGCCAGGCAGATGATGAAGGTAACGACTGTAACTGCGAAGATGCCCGCTCCAACCCAGTTGATGATGAGTGGCGCAATAGCCACGATGGGCACCGTCTGCAACAGAATCGTATAGGGATAGATAAGTTGGCGGAACCAGCGCCACTGCGCAAAGATCATGGCTACCACAATGCCGACCACAATGCTAGCAAGCAACCCTCCAGCGGCTTCCATTGTCGTAATCCAGAGCGAGTTCAGCAGCGAAGGAAAGCGCTCGCCCAGTTCAGACGCGACGGCAAGCGGGCCGGGAAGAATGTACGGCGGCAGATGCCCAAAGACAACGAGACGATCCCAGAGAAAGATCAGGCACGCAAAGACGATCGCGCTGTTTAAGACAAGCCAGCGTTTTTTCATGCCTGAAACACTCCTCTCAACAGACGCGAGGTCTGCGTCACCGCCTCTTCAAACGCTGAGGACTCACGTGTCTCCGCTGTGCGCGGCCAGGGAAGACTAACCGGAATCTCATGCGCCACACGGCCCGGATGCGCAGCGAGTACGACAATGCGCGTGGAAAGAAATACCGCCTCGGCGACGGAATGCGTGACAAAAAGCACTGTCCATTTTTGCTCTGCGTAAAGCCGCAGCAACTCTTCGTTGAGCCGGTCACGGGTCATCTCGTCCAGTGCAGCAAAAGGCTCATCCATAAGCAAAATCTTCGGCTCGCTCACCAGCGCGCGCGCAATGGATGCGCGCATCTTCATGCCACCCGAGAGCTGGCGTGGATAACGCTTTGCCACATGCTCCAGGCCTACAAGTTCTAGCATTTGCTCAACACGTTCTCGTCGCAGATCACGCGCGGCACGGTCAAGCTCAAGCCCGAGGCCAACGTTTGCTTCCACTGTGCGCCAGGGCAGCAGTGTTGCATCCTGAAAGATAAAGCTCATTAGTTCGCGTGCATTCTCCGGCGTCATGCCATTCACCTGGACGCGGCCCTCACTCACCGGAGTTAACCCGGATACAATCCTGAGCAGAGTAGATTTGCCGCATCCCGAAGGCCCAAGAAACGTGACAAACTCTCCGCGCTCGACGTCAAGAGAGATGTTTTGAAGCACCGCGGCAGCGCCTCGAAACTTCTTGCCGACGCCGTCGAGCGCAATCTCCGGGATCGTGCCATCGCCTCGCGTCACCATCCCGGTTCTCCTGTGATGGGCAGATAAAGCGCGGAGGGATATTCGACCGTATGTAGAATCTGCTGTGTAGAGCGAGCCCAGTTCCAGTTGTCGGCAAGCTGCGGCAAAGTGTCTGTTGATGGGTTGCGGTCGTAGAGCGGGAAAGCAGAGCTTGCAATCTCCAGACGTATCCACTCGCCTGGCGCAAGCACAAAGCAGATCGGCTCAAGCGTGAACTCCCAGAGATGTATCTCATCAGCTCTATAAGATGCCTTGCGAAACAACCACGAGCTGCGCGCAATACCGATAGAAAGAAACTCGGCCCGACCACTCGGCATCACACGCGTTATCTTCGCCGTAAAGTCCGCATAGGGCGCCGAGGTCGCAGCGTAAAGCGCTATGCGTGGATGACCGAATACTTCCGTCGTACGCATTACTGGCTCAGATGTATAGATGAGCAGGTTGTTGCCCATTTGCAGCGCTGCCTGATCGAATGGACCGCTCAATGCCTGAGGCCCTCCCGGCGCGAGCACTGGCACCTCAGGATCAAAGACAAAAACGTCGCGCGGCTCGTTCGTATCCGGTGCATCATTCGCGAGCCAGCCGTCGCCTCCACACGAGTTGGCATTCCCCGCGCTCCGCAGATAGAGAGGAAATGCAACATCCCGTGGCCATCCATCTGCCGAGCGCCAGTCATTCGCGCCGAGCGCGAAGTAGCGAATGCGTGGCTCTACCGAAAAATCGGCTGAATCCTTCAGCCAGTGATTGAACCAGCGGAGCAGAATCGTGTCGGTGTCGAGATTGGCCGTCTCGCCAAGATTCGCATCCCCTACGCGGTCGCCCCATGGGATGTGAATCCACGGGCCCGCGATGAGGTATTGGCTTTCGCGCGCGAAGTCGCTGCCCGCGCCGCCGCGCAGTGCCAGATAGCCTGCAATTGAGCCATCGAGATAGGTATCGAACCAGCCAGAGATGTGCAGCGCTGGAACCTGAATGCGATCAAGGCGCGTACTGATGTCCAGTTCGCTCCAGTAGTCGCCCGGTTCGCGATGCGAAAACCAGTCACGCACATAATTGGGCAGCGCAGGATCGGTAATTGCAGGATGCTCCGCATACGGTGCATGTGCCGTCTGCGCGCGAATATTGGCCCAGGCCTGTTCGAGTTTATTGCTGGCTTCGCGCAGTCCTCGCCTGCGCGCATCTTCACGGAGCATTTGCACGCCCCAGCCAAGTGACGAACTCAGCCGTAGCGCGCCGTGATGATAAAACCAGCCGTGGTAAAGGTCGACAGCAGTCATGTGCGGCGCAATGCAGACAAGCCCTTCAGGCTGCTCGGCGGCGGCGAGCAGTTGCGTCGCCCCTTGATAGGAGAACCCGTACATGCCGATGCGGCCATTGCACGCGGCATGCTCAAGCAACCATGCGATAGTCTCCGCTCCGTCACGCCCTTCACTGCGAAAAGGGTAGAAATCACCGTCCGAGCCGCCTCGGCCACGCACATCCTGGACAACGACGTGATAACCATGACGCGCAAACCACACCGGATGCGCATAAACGACCGTCGATGCAATATCGCGACCGTAGGGCTGGCGCATCAGCAGTGTAGGCCACGGGCCGTCACCTGCGGGATAGTAATGATCGGAGACCAGCTTGATGCCATCGCTCAACAAGCACGTAACGCCGCGTTCGAGCCGTACACCATTGCCGCAGTCGATCGAATCAACGGGCATGCTCAGGCTCCATGCCTTGGCTCAAAGTTATACATGGCAATGAGAAGCTCTGCGATGCGTGCCGCGGCTTCATTCGACCATCGCTCACCATTTTCCGCTGTTGCTGCCGACGGATCACCAAGCACACCGCTGGGTGCTATATCTTTGGTTAGCCATGCAAAGTTCGCCGCGGAGCCTTCGGGTTTGAGCAACTCCGGGTCGTCAACGCGTGCTATGTAGTTAGCCGAATATTCTTCCGTATGCACGAGAGCAGGCATGGCGTAGAGCAGATATGCTGTCTCAATCTCACCGGCGTGAAAACCGTATATGCGCTCCTGCTTGCTCACGCCATCGAGCTCTGCGCCGGGTGAACCAAAGAGCGAAAAGGTGCGCAGGCCAAACTCCGCGCGTAGATCGCGAGCCAATACATCGACAAGGGATGTGTTGCCGCCGTGCGTGTTATAAAGCACAACTTTCCTGAATCCGCCAGCCTCAATGCTCGCGCCCAGATCCCGCACCACGGCAAGAAACGTCTGCGCACTAACCGAGAGTGTTCCGGGAAAACCGATGTGCTCATTGCTCTTGCCATAGCAAACGGGTGGCAGCGCATAGATATGCAGATCGGATGGTACAAGCGCAAGCGCCTTCCCCAGCAACAGATTATTGATCAGTGTGTCGGTTGCGAGCGGAAGATGATGCCCATGCTGTTCAATGGCTGCAGTGGGCAGCACCAGCAGCGTCTTTTCACGTGGCAGGGCGTCCACCTGCTTCCAGGTGAGGTAAGCAAAGTTGCGCTCGTCGGGGATCCAGGTCTTCACGTTGTCACCTTTTGCTTGTGAAAGCTGATCATCTTGCCAGGATTAAGCAGCCCGCGCGGATCATACTTCTGCTTGGCAAGAAGCTGAATATTGTCGGGGCGAAATCTTCCACCGTCTTCGAGGTAATTCACGTGCGGATTGGCTACGAAGACGCCGATAGATCGACAATAGGCGATCATATCGTTCAATCTTTCCTCTGTTGTAAAGCGCACGACAGGGATAGCGCCCGGAATGACGACACCGTCGCCATTCTTCATAAATTCAATATGGAACAGGATCTCGTCGCCATAACGTTCGCGCAAGAGAGCAAACTGTCTTCTGCATTCAGTCGGCGAAAAGCCGCATTGCAGATACGTATAAGCCGGATCAGACTTCATAGCCCAGAGAGTGGTATGGTTCCATGTATAGTCGCTCAGCAGGGGCTGGGTGCGCGGACCTTCGTATGGACCGGCAAACGTCGCCTCGCCTCCGGCTGCAATTGCGGCTGCGCGCAGTTTCTCAAGCTGCGACTTCTCGATCATGAGCAGCGCGAGAGTTTTCCCTTCGCTGACAATATGGCGGATGGGTGAGAAGAACGACGGAATAGGCCACTCAAAGACAGTTGCAAGCCGCTTGGTCCACTCCGCGCCCACGGCAATCGATTCCGTGAAATCAAACGCCGTGTCATATGAGTCGAAAGCCGCTGTGAACTGCATCCACTCAATCGCGGGTGCGAGCGCGAACCATATGCGCGTAAGAATGCCGTTGGTGCCCCATGCATGCAGAATCTCATGCACTGCCGCGCCCTCGTGCAGCACCACACGCGGCGTCTCTTCCATTGTGACCACTTCAAAAGCGCGCACATTGTCAAAGTCACGCAGGCCGCCGTGCATCACCGAGCCGATGCCACCCGAGCCACCACCAAGAAAACCGCCTACGGATGCTTTGACCAGCGTGGAGGGATACATGCGCAGTTCCCAACCCTGCTTCCGCGCCTCAGTCTCCAGCATACCGAGGCGCAGTCCAGGCTGGCACACTGCTACACCGTCCAGCGTGATCTCTTCAAGTTTATCCATCAGCGCGAGGTCGAGCACTATGCCGCCTTCCAGCGGCACACACTGACCGTAGTTGCCTGTGCCGGCGCCACGCACCGTCACAGGGATCTTCCGCTGGCCAGCAAAACGCAGCAGCGCGAGAATCTCTTCCACGCTCACCGGCTGCACGGCCACATCGCCGCGCTTGTCCGCGAGACGCGGGCGCAGCACCGGCGAGTACCAGTAGAAATCGTGCGAGAGGCGGTCAAGCACAGCCGGCGCGGTCAGAACGCGCGTCTGGTCGTGGATGACTTCAGACAACGCCGATGCAAGTTCGTCGTGCACGTGGAAGTTCTCTCCGAATTATTTCCGTTTGCGTGTGGCCCACAGGCGGAATGCTTTGAGCATCCGCGGATGCGTAAATAGCGCATAACACTCGTCGCGCAGCAGCGGCCCGTCTACCGTGCACTGCATGTCGCTCCGCGCGGTTACCTCAGTTGCCGGAATCTGAATCTGATTGCAGTGGCGGTTTGCATCTTCAATTGTCGCTCCATAAACCACGCGGTCGAGCCTCGCCCACAACGCGGCGCTCATGCACATGGGGCACGGTTCGCACGTTGTATAGAGCGTGTAACCAGCCAGCGAAACCTGCTTGAGCCGCTTGGTGGCCAGACGGATGGCGCGAACCTCAGCGTGTGCGCTGGGATCGTTCTCCTGCCGGACAGCGTTGAGTGCACGCAGCAGCAGTTCTCCCGATTTCGTGCGGATGATGGATGCGCCAAACGGCCGCGGCGACGGAGTGCGCATGGACCGGGCTGTAAAGGCCACCAGTGTGCGCATTCGCTCTGTGTCGAGGGTTGAAACGGACTCGCCGTGAGGATAATTGCGTTTCCCGGCCGCGCGGGCCGGAGCGCTGAAGCTGACTCCCATACTTGAAATTAGCATGCGGCAGCACGGCTGCGGGCAAGAAAAATTTGAGCTAAAGAAGATGCATATCGAGCCCATACAATCTCTCTATGGCTCCTTCGCAGTGGTCGATACGCACACTTCGTCCGGCACTTGCAGACGGCACGCTGCAGCCACTTGAGCTGGCTGAACAGGCACTGGCACGGTCAAACCAAAATGCCAGCCACAACACGTATCTTTGGCAGGATGCGGCGTGGACACGCACAGAAGCAGCGCACGCGGGGGCCATGCCGCACAGCACGGGTGGGCCATTTGGCGATGGCCGGGCAGCTCTCTGGGGACTTCCGGTATCGGTGAAAGACTGCTTTGATCTGGCCGGTGCGCCCACAACCTGTGGAGTGCATTTTTATCGCGACCTGAATGGCAAGGCGACAAAAGACTCCTGGCTGATTGAGCAGCTTCGTGGCACGGGAGCCGTACTCATCGGCAAAACACATCTCCACCCGTTGGCCTACGGCATTACCGGTGAAAATCCAGAGTATGGCGACTGTGTTCAACCTGGAGACCCGAACGCTCTTACGGGAGGCTCTTCCAGCGGCGCAGTGGCCAGCGTGCTGGAAGGCTCCGCCGTAGCGGCCATCGGCACTGACACGGGTGGGTCCATCCGGGTGCCTGCAATCCTGTGCGGACTTGCGGGCTACCGCTCGACACTGGGCCGAGGAGACTGGCGCGGCGGCGCGCATCTCGCGGAATCGTTCGACACGATCGGCTGGCTGTTTCGCGATCTCGAAGATGCACCGCTGCTGGCCGCGCCTTTTGCACCGGAAGCAGCCAAACCTGCTGTGGCCTTCAAACGGTTTGCCTATATTGCTGACGGCTTTCTACACGACTGCGAACCCGCCGTTATCGAAAGTATGCATGCGGCAGTGCGTGACTTTGAGGCTCTTGGTCTCAAAGGCCAGCCGATTGATCCCGAGTGGTGGCGAGCAAGCACAGATCTGTTTGCGCCCATCCAGGCGTGGGAGGCGGCACGCCTGCACGCAGGCCATTACCAGCACTTCCAGCAACCGATTCGCGAAAGGCTTGAGTGGGGTGCGCGCATCACTGCACAGGAGATTGCCGGCCTGCGTACCCAACTGGCCGAGTTTCGCGCGCGCATGAACGAGCTCTTTGCTACGCACGAATTACTGCTGATGCCCTGCGCTCCGGCGACTCGCCTCGCGGCTGGCGCCGATCACAGCCGCACGCGTGCTCGTCTGCTGCGCTACACCACGCCAGTAAGTCTTGCAGGAGCCCCTGCAATCGCAATTCCCTGCAAGGCCGGCGGTATGCAACTCGCTGCGGCGCCGGACAATGATGAGTCGCTGCTTCAGTTGGCTGCGCTGCTTGGAAAACAAAGAAAAATAACGGGGTCTTTATAACTGACGTGATAACGTCCGGGCAGGGATGTTTTTGTCTTCAAGCCCACGAGGCCGCCGTTGAAACGAATTCGACTCTTCCCCACTGCCGCGGTTGTTTTCGTCGCCATTAGTGCATCGATCCTTACCGGCTGCCACAGCCACAAGGCTGAACAAAACAGCGGACTGACTCCGGTGCGGCTGCAGCTTGACTGGTATCCGCAGCCCGAGCATGGCGGCTTTTACACGGCGCAAATGCTCGGCTACTACAAAGCAGAAAGGCTCGACGTTACGTTGCTGCCGTTGCCGCAATATGGCAGCGCTGCGCAGCTCGTTTCCACAGGCAAAGCGGACATCGGGCTCGGATCGAGCGACCAAGTTCTCGAGTGGGATTCCAATGGCCTCCCTCTGGTTGCGATCGCAGCCACCATGCAGCACGATCCGCAGGCCATCATGGTCCACAAGGACTCACCGATCCATGACTTCAAGGATCTCGATGGCCATACTGTCTCAGCACAGACGGGCGCCACGTGGCTCAAATACGTGACGAACCGTTATAACCTGCATAACGTGCGCCAGATTCCTGCCACGCTTTCCATAGCGAATTTTCTTGCCGATCCCAACTACGTGCAGCAGATTTTTGTTACCAGCGAGCCATTCTTTGCCAGGCAGGCCGGAGCAGAGGTACGTACTCTGCTCATCAGTTCTTCGGGTTATGATCCCTATCGTGTGCAGTTCACTACTCGCGACTATGCGGCGCAACACCCGGATGTGCTGGCAAAGTTTGTACGCGCCAGCATCCACGGCTGGCAGGAGTATTTGCGCAATCCCGGCCCGACAAATGCCCTTCTACTCAAACTCAATCCAGCTTTGAATCCGCAACAGGAAATCTATACAACGCAGGCTCTCAAGGACGGCGGATTCGTCAGTGGCAGCTCAGAGGGCGGATCGGCTGCCGATCAAACCGGCCAGATGACCGCAGCACGCTGGCAGACAGGTTATGAACAGCTCAAGTCGCTTGGGATTTTGCAGGGCATCGTCGACCTATCTACAACCTACACATTGAAATTCCTGCAATGACAACGAAACAGGTATCAAGCACAAAAACCTGTTTGCGGCTCCCTATTCCCTGCTTTTACTCCTCGCCGATGTCTTCGTTCCATACGTCAGGGTAAGCTGCAATGTAGTTCTCAAGTAGTTCGCGGCACTCGCTGCTGTCGAGATCGATGACCTTGACGCCGTTTTCGCGCAGCCAGTCCAGGCCTCCGGCAAAAGTACGGCTCTCACCTACTACCAGTGTGCCAATGCGAAACTGCCGCACCAGGCCGCTGCAATACCAGCACGGCGCCAGTGTAGTGACCATCACCAGATTGCGATAGCTGCGCTGCCGTCCCGCGCGGCGAAATGCATCCGTCTCGCCATGCACGCTGGGATCGCCCTGCTGCACGCGCCGGTTGTGCCCACGGCTGATAAGCTCGCCGGTACGCTTGAATAGTGCGGCACCGATGGGGATGCCCCCCTCGGCAAATCCTTCGCGCGCCTCTTCAAGCGCGACAGCCAGCATACTTTGGTAAAGATCGAGATCGCTCACACAATGCCCTTCAGAAGATGAGGAGTGCCTCTTCCGATTATCGCAGCATGTGGATCATTGCACAGTGACCTTCACCTGTCGGGTCGAACGTCCGTACTGATTGGTTGCATTCAAGGTGTAGGTTGTGGTGGCTGTCGGCCTCACGACAACACTGCCTCCGCGCACTCCGCCGAGCATGTCAATAAAGTCATATGAGTCGTTGGCCGTGCTCCAGTTCAGGGTCACAGAACCACCGGAGGAAACCGTGGAAGGCGTCGCAGTGAAACTGTTGATGGTGGGAGGATTTCCGTTGGGTGCAGTGTTGGCATCGTAGCCTGGAAACGCAGGCGTCATCTGCACTACTTCAAAGTTCGAAGACTGAATGGAGTCGAGATTGTGAAGATCGTCGTCATTCCAGCGCGGATCGGCAACGCCCTGAAAGTAAAAGTAGCCACCATTATCGGCAAGAATCATGCCGTATTTCTTCATCGCTTTCAGAATCACTTGATTCGCCGCCGAAAACCCCGATATATCGAAGCTCGCCTTGAGCCGGATGCGCATGCCCATAATATTGCTCACGCCATAAACGGTCCCGGCCGCATGACTGGCCGGTTCAACAAAATATCCGCCGTTGGCATTGTTTTTAGTCTGCTGCATGGTAAAGCGAATGGCATGATTGATCGCCCCTGATGCAACTTCGTCGTAGCGAACGAGCCCGGGAAAGATAGGCAGGCCTGCAGCATCGGCGGAGGTCCATCCCCAGGGGCGCTGCTCATGATTCTGCAGATCCCAGATGGTCTCAGACGATGCGCTCCATTGGCCATTGCAGCGGTGGGTATTGAAGGTTTCGTACAAAAAGCAGGTGTTGCGGTCGAGCACAAGCACGTGCGAGTCGCCAACGTATGTATCGGGCCATCCATCGCAGTCCGCAGGCGCACCCTCAATCGGCGCCGTGACAGGAAAAGGCGCCATGGCAACATCGCTCTCGCTGGCATAGTCCACCACTGAAATGGGCACAAGCGGCGTCTGGCTTGAGTCGACTACTACGTAAGGAATGCCGTAGTTGCCTCCGGATGTAGAAGAAAAATCGTG
>DASZXD010000292.1:0-12363 GCA_035546015.1 Occallatibacter sp. | reverse complement strand
CGCCGGAGCCAGCCACGGCGCATCCGTCTCCACCAGCACGCCGTCCAGCGGCAGCCGCGCCGCCACGTCCCGCAGATCCTGCGCCTTGGGATACGTCAGGTTCCCCGCAAACGACACCAGAAACCCCAGATCGAGCGACCGCTGCGCCTCATCCCATCCGCCGCTGAAGCAGTGCATCACGCCGCCCAGTCCCGTCGGCCTCCAGTGCTCTTCCAGCACCTCGAAAAGATGCTCCCACGCGTCCGTCGCGCCGTCTTTCGGCCGGCAATGAATCAGGATCGGCCGCTTCCGCACCGCCGCAATTTCAAGCTGCTTAATCAGTCCCGCCCGCTGCACGTCGTGCGGTGCGCCCTCGTGATAGTAGTCGAGGCCTATCTCGCCGCACGCAATTACCTCCGGCTCGGCCAGCAGCCCGTCGAGCTGCGCCAATATCGCATCGTCCATCTCTGTCGTCGAGTGCGGATACACCCCCGCGCTCGCATAGAGCCGCGGCATATTGGGTCTTCCGTTGAACTCGCGGCAGATCGCCAGTGCCTGCCCCATCTCCGCCGGCTCCTCGCCAATCCCGATGGAAAGTACCGCGCCAATGCCAGCCTCGTACGCGCGCTTGAGCATCGCCTCGCGGTCGTCCGCGTAGCGCGCATTATCCAGATGTGCATGAGAATCGATCAGCAAAAGTGGCTCTCCAGCGCTGGGCACAGCCACGCTGTGCGGTCCACAACAATCTGCACCGTAATGTACAAGACAGTAGCTCTTGGTCTACTTCAGCCGCGCCCCCAGCGGAACTTCTTCCAGAAATCCCGCCAGCACCGGCGCCCCGCCCTCGAGCGATGCCGCCAGCAGCATCCCGTTCGACTCCAGCCCCCGCATCTTGCGCGGAGCCAGATTGGCCACAATCACGATCTTGCGTCCGATTAGCTTCTCCGGCTCGTAGTGCTGCGCAATGCCGGCCAGAATCTGCCGCTTCTCGTAACCAAGATCAACCTCGAGCCGCAGCAGCTTGTCCGCCTTGGGCACGCGCTCGGCCACCAGAATCTGCGCCACGCGCAGGTCCACTTTCGCAAAATCATCAATGGAAATATGCGCTGTAGTTTCGGTCGTTGCCGCAGCCGCAGCCGCGCTCTCCGGTGCCGCCGGCGTGCTCAGCCTGCTGCTCGCCATCTCTGCAGGAACCGCATGAACCGGCGCCGTCTCCAGAGGCTTGGCCGCGTCCGGCGCGGTCACCGATGTCTGCGTCAGCGCATCGTTCGCACGTGCATCGGCCACATTGGTCGCCGTCGTCGGCGTGACGGAGGGCGAAGCTGTCGCCGGCCCCGGCGACACCGTCTCGCCCCTGCCTTCATTGCCGCTCGCCGCCTCGACCGCCGTGCGATTGTTGTTCTCTTCCAGACTTTGCATACGCTCCACAGCATCCTTCTCCGCGCGCGGAAACAGCGGCGCGGGCTCGCCAAACTTCGTTCCTGCCTTCAAACCACCCCAGGCAAGATTCTTCAAAAATGCCTGCTTCGCCGCATCGGCAATCTCGCCCTGCCCAAGCTGCCGCCACACCTTCGCCGCAGCATCGGGCAATATGGGATACACCAGCGCCGTGATCACGCGAATGGCCTCGGCAGCCGTCGCCAGCACGCGCGCCTGCAGCTTTTGATGCTCGCTTTCGTCCCGCTCAGCCGGCTTTTTCCATGGGGCATTCGCCGTCAGATAGCCATCTGTCTCAGCCACCAGCGCCCACAGGCTCTTCAGCGCTTCAGAAAAATTCAGCTCATCAAACACGGGTGCAAACACCGCAATCGCGCTCTCAGTACTTGCGCGCAGTGCCGCTTCGGCTTCGGTCTCCGCGCCCATCTCCGGCACAACCCCGCCGAAGTACTTGTACACCATGTTCACCACGCGGCTCACCAGATTGCCGTAGCCGTTGGCCAGGTCGCCGTTGTACCGCTGCACCAGCGCGTCAAACGAGAAATTTCCATCCTGCCCGAAGGGAATCTCGCGCAGCAGGAAGTACCGCAGCGCATCCGCACCCAGCACCTCGTGCACCGTCTCCGCGCGCACAATGTTCCCGCGCGACTTCGACATCTTCCCCTGATCGAAGAGCAGCCATCCATTCGCGCGCACCGAACGCGGCGGCTCAATCCCCGCCGCCATCAGAAACGCCGGCCAGTATACGCAATGGAACCGGCTGATTTCCTTGCCGATCAGGTGCATATCCGCCGGCCAGAATTTGGCAAACCTGGCTTTATCCTCGGGAGCCTCCGAACCATATCCAAGAGCCGTGATGTAATTGGCCAGCGCATCCAGCCACACATACACCACGTGCTTTTCGTCGCCCGGCACCGGAATGCCCCAGGTAAAGCTCGTCCGGCTCACAGATAAATCTTTCAGCCCGCTGCGCACAAAGCTGATCACCTCGCGCGCCGTCGACTCCGGCCCCATGAACCCCGGATTCGCCTCGTAAAACTCCAGCAGCTTCTTCTCAAACGCCGAGAGCTTGAAGAAGTAGTTCTCCTCGCTTACCGTCTCCGTAATGCGCCCGCAATCCGGACACGGCGCGCCCGGAGCAACATCGACCCACGCCTCGTCGGAGACGCAATACTGGCCCGTATACGATCCCTTGTAGATGAATCCCTTGTCCCGTAGCATCGCAAAGAGCTTCTGCACGCCGCGCTTGTGCCGTTCTTCCGTCGTCCGGATGAAATCGTCGTACGTCAGCCCCAGCCGGTCCCAAAGCCCGCGAAACTCGCCCGCAATCCGCGTGGCAAACTCCTGTGGCGAGCACCCCGCTTGCTTCGCACTGCGCTCAATCTTCTGCCCGTGTTCGTCGGTGCCGGTCAAAAACCATGTGTCGACGCCCAGTGCGCGCTTCCGCCGTGCAATCGCATCGCACACAATCGTCGAGTAGGCGTGCCCCAAGTGTGGCCGCGCGTTGACGTAATAGATAGGCGTAGTGAGGTAAAACCGTGAGGTATTGGAATCGGGCTTGGTCATGAAAGAGATGGCTGAATGCGGTGATGCCGGAAGCGGCAATCCTCTCTCCATCTTACGGCATTCTGCTCCTTTGGCCCTTGCCGTTGCCCACGGGTTGGCACATGGAGTTAACGTAATCACAGCACATTCGAGGCAAAACATGCTCCCGGGAGGCAAGGATGCAACTGACGATCCGCGAAAAGATCGCGAAAGCATTGGGCATAGACCTGCAAGGGAAAGCTGACGTCTATGCGCAGATCTACAGTTCTGCCCAAATTGCCAGTCTCAGTTACTGGAGCGAAGTCGTGCTCTCCGCTGGAATCGCCACCCTGGGTCTGGTGCAGAACAGTCCGGCAGTCATCATTGGCGCCATGCTCATTTCGCCGCTCATGGGGCCCATCCTTTCAACCGGACTGGCCCTCGCCGTTGGCGACTCATACCTTCTGCTGAAATCGGTCCTCAATCTCCTGTTGAGCATTGTGGCTTCGTCGGCCCTTGCGGGCATACTCGTGTGGCTGCTGCCATTTCATACCGTCACGCAGGAGATCCTCTCACGCATCCATCCCAATCTGCTCGATCTTGGAATCGCTGTCTTATCCGGCCTTGCAGGTTCCATCGTAGTGTGCCGCGGCGGTGCGGGCAGCGGTGTAATGGCGCTGCCGGGCGTGGCCATTGCGGTAGCCCTCATGCCGCCGCTGTGCGTCGTGGGCTTCGGCATGGGCAGCGCTTTCAATCTCGAAATTATGTATGGCGCCAGCCTGCTTTTTCTCACCAACCTGGTCGCCATCGTCAGCAGCGCCTTCGCTGTATTTCTCCTGGTCGGCATGGACGCCTCGGCGCTGCGCAGCCGCATCGGAGAGTCGGCGCCGGCGCGCGCCGAAAAGGAGACCCTATACCGATCGCTTCAGAATTCGTCCTGGCACAAACTGCTCAACCTCAGGGGAAGCCTCCGCTGGCGGATGCTCACCCTACTCATTCTCCTGGCGATTGTCTTTTTCCCGCTTCGCGTCGGCCTGATCCAGGTGAAAAACGAGGCCATTGCGCGAGGTGCTGTACGTGACGCAATCGGCGATCTTATTACCCCGGAGGCTCTCGTTGCACAAAATGTCCGCTATGAGCCCGGCAGGGTCGCCATTTCCATCATGTCCACTCAGCCGGTGTCGGCCGAGCGCATCGAAAAAGCTCGCGAACTTATTGAGCAGCGCACCGGAGGTAATGCCAGCATCGCCGTTCAGGAGGTGGCGAGCCGCAGCGAGTTGACTGATCTGCTCGACCGCCTCAATGCGCCGCCGCCGCCCGTTCCACCCAAACCACCTGCCCTAAGTTCCCTTCAGTCAGACGTGCTTGCGCAGGTAAAACCCGCTCTCGATGGTGTATGGCCTGCCACAACGCCGTTGCACTCGTGGGAGTTTGGGATATCTCCCGACGGGCCGGTTCTCCATGTGCGCTATGAAGCAAAAACCACGCTCGACCCATTCTCCATTCTGTTGCTCCAACAGACCATGCGCACCAGACTCGACTTGCCCGCTCTGACCGTGCAGGCCGAGCGCGAGCGGCCCGTGCGGCAACAAACATCCGCGAAGCGGGAGTAGAGCGGATCGGCAAAGTCCCGGATGTTAAAATCACCTTGAAAATCAAGGATTTTTGAGGCCATCCGCGTGGTTCTGGAACTTCAGCAAAGGCTCGGCGCACACATCCGCGCCATTCTCAAAGAAAAATACGATCTCACAGTCGAGAACATCCCTCTCGAAACCCCACCCGACCTGCGCTTCGGTGAAATCGCTACGCCCATCGCGCTGCAACTGGCGCGCACCCTGCGCAAGGCGCCCAGGATCATCGCCCAGGAGATCGTCTCCGCGCTCGGCGCCGTTGATGGCTTCACCGGCTTTGAAGTCGCAGGCGCCGGCTACATCAACGCCCGCATCGACCGCACCGCAGCCGTCGATTTGATCGTCCGGGATGTAGGCGGTCCTTCTGCCGCGCGCGACCACGTGCTGGTAGAGCACACCAGCATCAATCCCAACAAAGCCGCGCACATCGGCCACCTGCGCAACGCCATCCTCGGCGACACCTTCGTCCGCCTGCTTCGCGCCGCCGGTCACAAGGTCGACGTGCAGAACTACATCGACAACACCGGCGTCCAGGTCGCGGACGTCGTCGTTGGCTTCCTCCATCTTGAAAATAAATCCGCCGCCGATATCCGCGCACTCATCGCCGATTGCGAAACGCGCTTCGCCGAGACCGGCAGCTACGCCGTCGCCATCGACTACTACTGCTGGGACCTCTACGCCCGCACCTCTCAGTGGTACACAAGCGGCACAGACGAAGAAAACGAAGCGCGGAAAAAACTACGTTACGCCACGCTGCATGAAATAGAACAGGGTAACAACGAAACTGCTGAAGTCGCTGAATTGATCTCAACCGCAGTTCTGCGCCGCCATCTCGAAACCATGCTGCGCCTCGGCATCGAATACGACTTCCTGCCGCGCGAGAGTGAGATCCTTCACCTCAAATTCTGGGAAGCCGCCTTCGAGCAGCTCAAGCAATCCGGCGTGCTTTACTTCGAAAGCGAAGGCAAGAACAAAGGCTGCTGGGTCATGACCCGCCCCGGCGCGGAGACCTCGGACGGCGAGACCGACGAGGATGCAAAAGTCATCGTCCGCTCCAACGGAACCGTCACCTACGTCGGCAAAGACATCGCCTATCACCTCTGGAAGTTCGGCCTGCTGGGCCGCGACTTCGGCTACAAGCCGTTCTTCACCTATCCCAATCACGAGTGCTGGATCTCGACCGAGCACGGCGAAGCGGAGCATCCGCACTTCGGCGGCGCCAGCGCCATCTACAACGTCATTGACTCGCGCCAGTCCGACCCGCAGGCCAATGTGATCCAGGCGCTGCGTGGCATGGGCCACACCGCCGAAGCCGATCACTACACCCACTTCAGCTATGAGATGGTCGCGCTCACGCCGCGCTGCGCTGAAGATCTGGATTATGACGTCTCCGATGAGGACAAGAAAAAAACCTACATTGAAGTCAGCGGCCGCAAGGGCTTCGGCGTAAAGGCAGACGACCTCATCGACAAGCTCATCGACGCCGTTCAGCCGCTGGTGGACGAAAAGCAGGCCGCAAGCCCCGAGACCGTCCGCCGCAAAATCGCCGAGCAGATCGCCATCGGCGCCCTGCGCTACTTCATGCTCAAGTACACGCGCAACTCGGTCATCGCCTTTGACTTCAAAGACGCGCTCAGCTTTGAAGGCGAAACCGGCCCGTACATTCAGTACGCTGCCGTCCGCATCCGCAACATCTTCCGCAAAGGCGAAACGACGCCGGAAGCGGTGCTAGCGGAGTTCGCGGAGTTGGCAAGTCAGCAGGTCAGCGAGTCGGCGAGCCTGCAGACTTGGCTCAGCGGCGAAGAGAATGAGGACATCTGGTCGCTCTGGCTGCGCGCCGGCCGTTTTTCTCTTGTACTGGATCAATGTATCGCTGCCTCGGAGCCCGCTTATCTCGCCAAGCATGCCTTCCAGCTCGCGCAGGAGTTTGCCACCTTCTACCACAACCACCACATCCTCACCGAAGAAGACGCGAGCAAGAAAACATTCCTGCTGGCCACAGCCGCAATCACGCTGCGCGAGCTCGTCAAAACACTCGCACTGCTCGGCATCGAAAGCCCCGAAGCAATGTAAGCGATCCCTTACTTCATGCAAGAAAATGGGTGCCCCATCCATGAATCGCTTTTTGATTCATGGGTGGGAAACCACATCACTCAATCAGACCTTCTCAACTAAGCACGAAAATGGGTGCCCCAGGTCCGGATTTTCGGACCTGGGAAAGCAACGCTCTAACCCGCGCGATCAAATCGCGATCTGCACCTTGAACGACCGCGCCTTGTCCGCTGCAAACTCAAACGCCTTTGCCGCGTCCTCCAGCGGATACACCGCATTGATCAGCGGCTGCAGATTCACGCGTCCTGCCGCCACAAGCCGTATCGCCTCGTCAAATACATTCCCGTAGCGCATGGAGCCAACAAGGTTGATCTCCTTGTTCATCAGCTTGTTCGCCGGCAGCGGAATATCCGCCGTTCCCAGCGTGCCGATCTGCACTATCGTTCCACCCGGCCGCACCAGATCAAACGCGCTGCGCAGAGCCGGCGGCGCGCCTGAGGCCTCCAGCACCACATCGAACCCCTCGCCGCTCAGTTCGCGCGCACGCTCCGCAAAATCCGCAGCAGCCGGATCGAGCACCGCGTCGATGCCCAGTTCTTCCGCCTTCGCACGCCGCTCGGGCACAAGATCGCTGATCGCCACCGGAGCCGCGCCATACGCACGCGCCGTGATCGCAGCCAGCAACCCAATCGCGCCCGCGCCCGTCACCAGCACTCGCCTGCCTGAGACAGTTCCGGCACGCTTCACCGCGTGCAGCGCCACGGCAAAGGGCTCCATCATCGCGCCGAGGGCCTCGTCAACATCGTTCGGCAACACGTGACATTGATCGGCACGCACCGTAACAAACTCCGCCAGTCCGCCATTCGTAGGCGGCGTCGTGCTGGCGCTGCCCAGCATGATCGTCTTGCGGCACAAATTCCCACGCCCGGCCTTGCACGCTTCGCAAAATCCACAGGACCGTGCCGGATTCACTGCTACGCGCTGTCCAACGCGCACCGTGTCCACATCGTCGGCAACTGCGGCCACCTCGGCCATCACCTCATGCCCCAGCACAAACGGCCTGTCCGGCACAAATGCGGCGCAGTAGCCATGCTCGTAATAATGCTGATCTGACCCGCAGATGCCCACCTGCCGGCTGCGCAGCAGCACCATGCCCGGCTTCAATTCCGGATTCTGGAATGCTTCCACGCGAATATCTCGCGGACCGTACAAAACCGCAGCCTTCATCGGTCAACCTCCGCACAGGCTCCGCATCAGCATACCGCGCCGCACCACTCCATGAGACTCCGCCCCAATCCGCGGTTGCCAAATGCCGCAGGACGCGCAGACAATGCCGTGTGGTGGTCTGACCAGTTCGCGCACGCTGCGAACGCACTCGCATCCGGCCATATTGCAACTCATTCGGGGGCCTCACATCATGCATTGCTTGCGCGCCTACGCACTGTCTTGCCTGTCTATCGCACTTCTTCTCTCCACCGCCGCAACCGCACAAATCCCGCTCGAATACGCGCCGCCCCCAACCGCCTCGATCCTGCCGCTCAATCCGCACGCATCCGAACCCGGCCTGCTCTTCTACCTCTCCGGTGACCACGGCCTCAACGCCGACTACGCCGCCGGCGGCAACCCTGTGCCCAACTACGCGAAAGACATAAAGATTCTTCCCGACGGCAAGCAGGGCTCCTATATCCAGTGTGGCAACACGCAGCTTCTCTCCTACTGGGCGCCCGGCAACATCTACTCGCAACGCGGCACGCTCTCGTTCTTCTGGCGCTCGCGCGACCCGCTCGACGAAACCGCCTTCCCCGTCTTTCGTGTGGGCTTTGCCGACCACTCCAGCTGGGACATGGTCTGGATGCGCATTGACTGGAACGGTCACGGCTTCGATGCCTTCATCACTGACGTCAACCTCGGCCGCACTCGCGTCTCCGTCAAGCTGCCTGACATCCCAAAGCCCGACGAGTGGTTGCATCTCGCCCTCGCATGGGACGAGACCAGCGGCATCCGTTTCTACGTCAACGGCAAGCTCATGGCGGCGAAAGAAGCCACCGGCCTCTTTGATACCGCACTCGACCAGTTCGGCCCGCACTCGCGCATCATCGGTCCCACCGGCGTCGAGAGCTCGTACAGCTACGACCGCGGCGGCGACATCGACGAGCTGCGCATCTATGACCGCGCACTTTCCGATGACAACATCGCCGGGCTTGCGCAAAATCAGATTCCGCAGAACATCCCGGCTCTCGATCGCACTGTCGCAGCAGGTCCTTCACCCAACAAGCCAGCAGCGCCCGTGGTGCCCGCGGAAGGCCGCTACGACTCCGGCTCTGGTCATGCGACAGACTGGCAGCAGGAGTGGAATCTCAAATACGGCTGGAACCGCCCCGGCGACGATCCCGTCGTCCTCGACGCCTCAATCACAACCATCCGCAAAGTCGAAATCCACAATGTCTACGATCTCGACCGCTGGTGGTGGAAGGCCACCGACGGCATTCGCGAAACCACATGGCCCGGAGTCTACAACCGCTCCCGCCTCATCGGCCGCGACGACTACTTCGAGCTGCCCGACTGGGATTGCTACTCGCTCTCAGGCAAGCAGGTCACCTTCGACATGCCCAGCGAACCATGGAACCATCTCGAGATCGAAGGCGGCGCGTGGGGCAACTGGTCATTGCTCACGCACAACAACGAGAAAGCCGCAGACGAAGAACGCACGCTCTTCGAGCGCCCCATCGGCCAGGAAGCGACGTATCACGAACTCGACGCGCCCGTCACCGGCGGCAAGCTGCGCTTCACCAACGCCGAGCAGGAGCAGCCCATCGGCGAGTTCTCCGCTTACTATGTGCACTCTGGCGCTGAGCCCACCGGCGTCGACACGCTGCGCTACAGACTTACCGCCTCCATCGCGCCAGACAACAATCCATCCACGCTCCCGCTCGTGAAGTACATCGAGGGCCGCTTTCCGCCTGACGAGCGCATGACCATGATGGCCATGCCGGCCGGCGCTCCTGGAACAAAGCGCAAAGGCACGCAATCCGGCCTGCCCATCGTCCACATCCTCATTCCCGCCGACTTCCGCTCGCAGATGGTCGCTGAAGGCCACGGCGCAACCTATGGCTGGGAAAATATGGACGGCGGCCTCGACGGCATCGCCATCGATCTGCCCGCGCTCAACCTCAAGCCCAACGCCGACGGCGTCATCCCCCTGAACATTCAGATCAAAGACCCGCTCTGGCCCATGCGCAACATGCTCTACTTCACCTTCGCCGTGAAGCCCGGCGCGCCGCACACCCTGTGGCTCGACACCCGCGACCGCATTCTGCCCAACGGCCGCAGCCTCTACATCACCATCGCCGCGCAAAGCGCTGATTTCAACACCGCTGCGCTTGAAGGCGCCCAGCTGCGCCTCATCTTCAAACCCTACAAAGACGCGCTCAAAGAACACGTCGCCGATCGCCTCACCCAGGTGCGCGATGAGTTCGCCAATCTCACTGAAGAGTCCGTCAGTTCGCGCCGCCTCAATCTCTTCAACCGCATCGACGGCGACATCACTGACCTGCTCCGCGTCGATCCGCAGAACGAGCTCGCGCGCGACTACTGGCATGAAATGAATCATGAGCAGGCGCGCCCGCCATTCATTCTTCCGCAGGCCCCCGCAGGCGTGCCGCAGTGGGCTTACCTGCAGGCGCAGGATCTCGGCGAGCTCAAGAGCCTCATCAACTGGTACATCGACAACCGCCAGATCTCCAACGGAGAGTTCGGCGGCGGACTCTCCGACGACTCCGACTTCACCGAGTGGTGGCCGGGCCTCGCCATGATGGGATCCACGCCCGACAAGATCAAGGCGTCGCTCTGGAAAGAGATGGACGCCATGTATGCGCAGCACATGTTCACCAATGGCCTCGCCACCATCCAGACCGATGAGCTGCACAGCTACGAAGACGGCCTCAACGTCCTCGGCGAATCCATGCTGCTCGACTTCGGCAGCCCCAGGCAGATTGAACGCGCCATGGTCACCGCAAAGCGCCTCGAGTGGCTCACCGGCATCAACGCCGCCGGCCACCGCCATGTGCGGTCATCGTATTTCAGCGGCGCCAAAATGGCTGAAGGCGGCGTGTGGGGATGGTCCAAGGAAGCCTCTTATATGGTCTTCCATCCCGCTCTCTCGCTGGTGCTCTTCAACGGCTCGCCTGAAACGCGGAAGATGATCCTAGAACTCGCCGACGGCCTGCTCGCGCACTACAAGCCCGGCCCTGACGGCAAATACACGCTGCACGCTGAGGTCAACTTCAAATCCGACCAGGACAAGCCCACCGGCATGCGCCCGTGGTTCATCCTCTGGGCCGCCTACCGCTGGACCGGCGATCCCAGATACGTCAAGCCATTCGTCGATGCGCCGATCGAATCGCTCGGGCTCATCAACTCCGACGCGCTCGACATGCTCAACCTGCGCAAATCAGCGACCGATCCGCTCGTCGCCGCGGCCAGCAGCGTCAGAGGCACCGCAGGCATGGCGCAGCCCAACGAAACTCTCTGGCAGCTCGCCTGGCAGGCCACCGGCGACACATCCTATCTCAATAAGGTCTACGCCTCGCAGCTCCAGACCGCGCACGAGCGCGAGTTCATCAACCGCCAGGGCAGTGTCTGGATCGACCGCGTCTACTTCAACAACGGCGAACTGCAGCGCTCGCGCCTCGGCGGCGTCGCGCTCATGCGCAACTACTGCTATCCCGGCAACGCCGTAAGCTGGCGCTTCAACGCTCCCGCAAATGATCAAAGCGTCGCCATCCTCGTTCCAGAAGCCACGCCCGACCACGTAAAGATCGTCGCTTACAACCTCGATCCAGTTCCCGTCCCTGCGCAGATGACCGGCTGGGAGATCGACCCGGGCCAGTGGACCATCACGCAGGGCACGCAGAAGAGCATCGGCAACGCTGCGCCCTCAGCCGATGCGCCGGTCGAGAATGCCACCACGCGCACAGTCGCCTTCGAGCGCAGCAAGAGCCTCGAAGTCACCTTCCCGCCGCGCACCACAACCGTCATCGAGCTCAGACTCGCCAGCAAAGGCACGCCATACTGGTCCCGCCCCGACCTCGGCATCGATCCTGAAGACGTGAAGGTGGACGGCAAGACCATGACCGTCACCGTCCACAGCGTAGGAGCCATCGACGCACCCGCATCGAAGGTCGTCGTCCGCGACCCGAGCGGCAAAACCATCGCCACCGCCGATGTCCCCGCGCTCAAAGCCCCAACAGACTTGGTTCCGAAAACCGCGCAGGTCACACTTTCCATCCCCGCCAACGCCAGCCTGAAAGGAGCAACCGTAACCGTAGAGTGCGGCGGCAATGTCCCCGAGATCACACAGATGAACAACAGCGTGACGATGTAAAAGCACTGAACAGTCTCACAACCTTGTCATCCTGAGCGGAGTCCGCCGTGGCGGACGAAGTCGAAGGACCTGCGGCTGCCTTTAGGATTTCAGCCAGAGCAAGAAATAGGGTGCCCCATCCTCGCGGCGTTTTTGTTTTTTGACGCTAGGGTGGGAAAGCACAATTGTCAGAGATGGAAGAAACGGTGCCCAGGCCTCGTCCGCCGCGGCGAATGCGACCTGAGAAGGCCCCTCCCAATACGTCACTGCCGAGCTAAAAGCTGAAGGCTGACAGCTGAAAGCTGCCTTTACTGAATCCGCTCAAACCGAAATCCCTCCTCCTGCAGCGCGTGACTGATCGCCGTGATATGCGCCGCT
>DASZXD010000291.1:0-51669 GCA_035546015.1 Occallatibacter sp. | reverse complement strand
AGTGCTTCTCTCGCAGACTCCGCCGATCCCACTGGATTCAACCGGATATAACCTGAATCACTATCATGACGACATGAACGCGCACGTGCCCTACTACCAGCAGATCTCATTTGATCTGCAGCGCCAGTTGCCGGGTCAGGTGCTGGTCCAGGCTGGATTCACGAGCAGCGCCGGCCGCCATCTCTATGAGAACGTGCAGTACAACCAGATTCCGATTGCCCAGGTGCAGGCTGCGGGCGGCGGCACGCAGAGCATGCGCCCATATCCGAATTACGCAAACATTGGATACTTTCTTGAAGGGCAAAGCACCAGCTACAACGCGCTGCTCACGCAGGTGGAAAAACGGTATGCGAACGGCCTTATGCTGCGTGCAGCCTTCACGTGGTCTAAGTTCATCGATGTGCAGGACGACAACTTCAGCGGCCTGTTTCCGCAGGACCAATACAACATGAAGGCCGAGCGTGGCATCAGCCTCGCGAACATCCCCACGCGGCTTGTGGTGGCCGGCGTATATGATCTGCCATTCGGCCCCGGCCGTGCTTATGCGCAGACGGGAGTCATCTCACAGATTATCGGCAACTGGCAGCTCGCCGGCATCTACTCCATCCAATCAGGTCAGCAGGTCTGGATTCGTTCGGCAAACAACACCTCTGGCACGTTCAGCCAGTTGATGCGTCCGAATCTGACGGGGGATCCATCTCTCTCCGGCAGCCAGCGCACTCTCAAGCAATGGTTCAACACTGCAGCATTTGCAGCGCCGGCGCCACTGCATTTTGGGACCTCGCCACGTTCGCCGAATCTGCAGGGACCCGCATGGTTCAATCTCGATCTCAACCTGCATCGTGACATTCCCATTCCGCTCGGCGAGCAAACCCGGTTTGAACTGCGCGGAGAGTGCTTCAACTGCGCCAATCATGCCAATTTCCTGCCGCCAAACGGTCAACAAGGCGCCAGCACATTCGGGCAGATCACCTCCGCACAGGCGGCTCGTACCGTGCAGGTGAGCGGCAAACTCTGGTTCTAAGCCATTAACCCGCGGCTCGGTTTAGACTGGGCCGCAGTTCTTTTTGTGGAGTGGTCTGTTTATGCAGAGATTTTGGGGAGTTGTGGCGGTTCTCCTTGCCTTCGTTGCAGGTGCCAAGGCCGATCAGGTTCCCGGTGCCGTGATTGACCACCAGCCTGCGCCGACCAAGGAATATATTGGTTCGCCATCGATCCTGATTGCTCCCAATGGGAACTACATTGCTTCTCACGACCTCTTCGGGCCCGGATCAACTGAGAACGAGTCCGCTGAATCGAAAATCTTCGTTTCAGAAGATCGCGGCAAGACCTGGAAACAGACCGCTACGCTCAGCGATCAGTTCTGGTCAAATCTTTTCACGGATGGAAAGCTCATCTATCTGATGGGGACAGCCGCGCAATATGGCCACATCGTGATCCGTACATCGGCAGATAACGGCCAATCGTGGAGCGAGGCGCACTATCTCACCAGCGATACCGGTTACCACACGGCTCCAGTGCCTGTGGTGGTCACCAAAGGCAAAATCTATCGCGCCTTTGAACATCATCCCACCGGTCCATGGGGTTTCTTTCAGGCTTTCGTAATGTGGGCCAATGTCGGCAGCGATCTCACGAAGCCTTCCAGTTGGAGCTTCTCCAATCGCGTGTCATTTCCAGCGGATGCAGAGGGCAACACGTGGCTCGAAGGCAACGCGGTAATTGCGCCTGACGGTTCAGTGCTCGACGTCCTGCGTGTGGACAATCTGCAGCGTGCGGCGATGCTCAAACTGACCGGAACGACACTTGCGCTCGATCGATTTGTCGACTTTCCCGGTGGAGCAACCAAGTTCACCATTCGCTTCGATCCCGTATCCAAACTGTATTGGGCGCTGTCGAATCCCGCGTTGCCAGGCTACGCTCTATCCGTCGGGTCGCCGTCCGGAGTGAGAAACACGTTGGTCATTTCAAGTTCTCCCGATCTCGTGCGCTGGACGCCACGGTCGATCGTCCTTCATCATCCTGATTCTTCTTTTCACGCCTTCCAGTATGTTGACTGGCAATTCGATGGGAGCGATATCGTTGTTGCCTCCCGCACAGCTTTCGACGATGACACTGGCGGGGCCAACAGCTTTCACAACGCGAACTACCTCACATTCCACCGCATCCATGCCTTCCGCAAATTAGGCGTGGCATCGCTCAAGGGTTCGCCTTTCACCGCGGCTGAGGTCGACAGCCCGTCGCAGATAGCGCGGTGGAGCAGTCTGACCCAATCCAAGGCTGCTATGCGCGACGACGGTATCTATAGCCAGCCGGTGGGGCTCTACGGCAATCACACCACGACCATTACCACGCGCACAAAGACGGGAGAGGCCGAGGAGCATAAGCAGTGGAGCGACATCTTTGTCGTTCTTTCCGGCGAAGCATCTCTGGTCAGCGGCGGGCACCTCGCGGGCGCTCGCACCGTTGCTCCGGGAGAGATGCGTGGCAGCTCGGTAGTCGACGGGACAACGCAGCAACTAAAGGCAGGATCAGTCGTTCATATCGATCCCAATATCCCGCATCAACTCATTCTCGCATCCGGAGCGTCCTTTACTTATTTTGTAGTCAAGGTAAAACAGCCTCTCAGGCAGTGAAGAGCGGCGACGTTCTTCGAGCGACCGTCACAAGCAGGGCTCAGTTTGCCTGAGTGTCGAGACGTATGGCAGCATTGCTGCATTGCAATGGGCAAGGCGAATGAGACCCCATAGCTAGATTCGGTGCCTAAGCCCAATGCCACAGGTCTGGTTAAGTCACGTGCAGCTCAGATAGCTTCTCCAACAAATTGAGCGATGCAGCAAATGTCAGGCAGCACTTCCTCGATCGAGAAGAAGTTTGAATCGAGACTCTGCCATGTGCTGAAACGGAATGCCAGGCCAAAACAGGAGTCGCTTCGATGAAGAGGCTGTTCGTTGCGTTGTTGCTTGGTGTTTCGCTTCGTAGTGTTTATGCTGCGCCCATCTCTGCTGACATTTCGGCCGTCAAGCCAGGTCCGATAGCGGTTGCGATCTCAGGCGAGACGCTTGCTGTCGACTGGAAAGATGCCTCGAATCGCCAATGGCAGGCACAATTCTCGCTCGATTCGAGCAAGCCGCTAATCGCTTCCATCTCTGCCGATGGAAAGAGCATTGTTCAATCGGCGTGGCCGTATTATCGCTGCACTACAGGAAAGCGCACAGGGGGCTGGGATGCCTTCTTCGATTTTCCGCCCGCGAACCCAGCCGGTACACGGCAGTTCCTCGCGGAATTTCATCCAACATCGGCTATTGCACAGACCGTTGGCAACCGGGTGGAAGTAACTTTCGACGGGCTGAAGATTGGCATCTTCGGCGGCTCACTACGTTACACGTTTTACCCTGGGACTCCACTCATTCAGCAAGCAGCAATAGTGAGTGCAACCGAGCCAGATACTGCCTATTTCTACGATGCGGGATTCGAGATGACGGCCCGGCAGGACGAAACACCCGGTGGCAACATGGCCTCCCATTTTTCCTACTACGATACGGACGGAAAACTTGAGGAGATCGTGCCGCCTTATGGGTCGGATCGCCATTCGCTCACGGCACGCTACCGCACTGTTGCCGTCCGCATGGGTGCCGGCAGCATCGCCGTCTTTCCTCCCCCGCATCGGTACTTCATGGCGCGCGACTACACCACGAATCAGGGTTATCTGTGGTACAGCTCCTGGCGTGGACGCGTCGGACTCGGAATTCATCAATATCCTGATGACGACACGACCATCGATCCCTGGATGAATGCTCCTCCAGGCACAAAGCAGGAGATGAGCCTTTTTTTGCTGCTGGAGCCGGAAGAGGCCAGCTCAACGCTCAAGCATGTGCTCGAATTTACACACGGCGATCGTTTTGTGCATCTTGACGGCTTCGTCACCTTCGAGCCGCACTGGCATCTTGCTTATACGGTGCAAGCCATGGTGCACGGGCTCGATTGGGTTCCTCCTTTCAAGCCGGCGATGAAAGCCGTCGGCATCGACTCCGCGATGATCATGGATTTTCATGGCGATGGTCATCCGGCGGATTTGACCGGATTGCGGCTGCACGAACTCGATGAATACTACAAGGCATGCCGTGCACAGTCAGACAGCAGCTATCTGCTCATTCCCGGCGATGAGGCGGACATCTATCTTGGCGGCCACTGGGGACTCGCCTTTCCGCATCCCGTCTTCTGGTTTCAGGATCGCAAGCCTGACCAGCCTTTTGAGAGCACAGACAAAACCTACGGTAAGGTCTACAGAGTTCACAACGCCGATGAGATGTGGAAGATGATCAAGCAGGAAAACGGCTTGGTCTATGAGACTCATCCGCGCACGAAAGGGTCCACTGGCTATCCCGACAAAATTCTCGACACACATTTTTTCCGCGATCCGAGCTATCTGGGCACCGGATGGAAGGCGATGCCTTCAGATCTTTCGTCTCCGCGTTTGGGTGAGCGCGCATTCAAAGTGCTCGATGATTTGAACAATCTCGGTCTGCATAAGCACATGATCGGCGAGGTTGACGTATTCCAGATCAGCACTGCCGATGAGCTCTATGGGCATATGAATATCAATTACCTGCGTCTTCCCGCGTTGCCTTCTTTCGACCAATACGACCGCATTTTTGAAGCGATCAAGAAGGGAGACGGCTTCATTACCACAGGGGAAGTTCTTCTGCCATCTTTCTCCATCACGGCGGACAGCGATCAGGGAGTCAAGGTATCGGCCAGGGTAACTTCTACGTTTCCCCTGCGGCTTGCTGAAATTGTCTGGGGCGATGGAACCACGACCCACCACACGATGATTGACCTTCAATCGACGCCGGCGTTTGACGATCATCAATATTCGTGGGACGCCGAAACTCCGGGCTGGACATGGGCTCGGTTTGCCGTCTGGGATGTTGCGGGCGATGGCGCGTTTACAAATCCTGTTTGGCGTGATCGCATAAAATGATTTTTTGTTCTTGAGAATCGTGTCGCAGTGATGAAATAGGGGCATGCAGACCATCTATCTCATCACGACCGGCGGGACAATCGAAAAGAGATACTCAGAGCAGTCGGGAGCGGTGCTGAACACTGCCAGCAAAATCGGCCAGTATCTTACGCGGCTCCGCCTGCCCGATTGTGACGTGCGTGTCGTGGAGTTGATGAACAAGGACAGTCTGGAGATGACTGCGGAAGACCGCGCAGGTCTGGTGAATGAAATTGGAAGGCTGCTGCCGGCAGGTTGCCCGATCGTTATCTCACACGGCACAGACACCATGGTCGAGTCTGGTCTTGAGATTCAAAAGGCATTTCTCAATCTTGAAACTCCCATCATTCTTACCGGCGCGATGACGCCGCTTGGATTCGAAGGCAGCGACGGCTTGCAGAACCTGACCGAGAGTCTGCTCGCTGCGCGTCTATTGCAATCCGGAGTCTTCGTCGTCATGCACGGCCAGGTCTTTCCTGCAGATAAGGTGCGTAAAGACCGCGACCAGGCAACATTCGTCTGGAAATAATCAGCAGGCGAAAAATCAGCTTTACCTTGGACTAAGCAGAAGGCTTGATATCGAATTTCGTTAATTTGTAAGCCAGATCGCTTCGCGAAAGTTGCAGGCGCCGTGCGGCTTCGGCTTGTACGGCTCCGCTCGAGCTGAGTGCTCTCATGATCAGACGTTTTTCTATATCATCGAGTAGTTCGCGCATCGAGAGTGACTCCGGCAGCGAATCGATCCACTGGGAGTAGATAGCATCGGATGCCGGAGCCTGGCTGCTTCTCCTACCCGTGGGAAAATCTTCTGGACCGATCTCGGATCCGGCGGAGAGAATCAGCGCTCGCTCGATGAGGTTACGCAGTTCGCGGATGTTGCCGGGGAAATCGTAGCTTTTGAGCTTTGCAATTGCCTCGGGCCGGATGGGGCGGACTGGTACCTTCAGATCGCGTGAAGCCTGCCGGCAAAACAGCTCGCACAGGCCCGGAATGTCATCCGTTCTTTCGCGCAGCGGCGCAAGATGGATCGGCACGACTGCCATGCGGTAGTAAAGATCCTGGCGAAATGCTCCCTCTTTTACGCGCTCTTCAAGGTTGCGGTGTGTCGCCACCACAACCCGCACATCCACATCGCGCGGTTTTGTTGAGCCCACGCGCAGAATTTTGCCTTCAGCCAGAACGCGCAGCAGCTTGGCCTGCGTGGACTGTGACATCTCGCCGGCCTCGTCCAAAAACAGCGTGCCTTCATGCGCGGCCTCGAACAGGCCCTGCCGCATGCGGTCGGCTCCTGTGAATGCGCCCTTCTCATGTCCGAAAAGCTCGCTTTCGAGCAGTGTTTCAGTGAATGCTGCACAGTTCACAGCTACAAACGGCCTCTCCGCACGTGGGCTGCTCTTATGGATGGCGCGCGCAACCAGTTCCTTGCCGGTTCCGGTTTCACCAGTGATCAATACTGTGGCATTGGTAGGCGCTACGCGAGCAATCATCTGCCGCACGGCTACGGTTGCGGGGCTACTGCCAAAGATCTCCCGGCTGCCTTCGAGCCTGTCGACGGTAAGCCGCAACAGGTCGTTTTCTCTGAGCAACTGTGTGTGTTCGCAGGCGCGGCGTGCAGTGGCTCGCACCACGTCTGGCTGAAACGGCTTGGTGATAAAGTCAAACGCACCCTGTCGCATGCTTTCGACAGCGAGTTCCACAGTGGCAAATGCGGTGAGCAGCACCACAGCCACTGCGGGATCGATCTCTCGTGCGCGGGCCAGAATATCCAGCCCTTCGCCGTCAGGCATCTTCTGGTCAGTGATCACGGCGTCGTAGCGATTTACTGCCAGATAGCCCACCGCCTGCATAACGCCGGAAGCCTCCGTAACCATGTGCCGATCCATAGCCAGATTTGCGGCCAGTATCTTCCGCATATTGCTTTCATCGTCGACAATCAGAATCTTGCTCAAGAGGTGCGTTCCTCCTAGACGCTCAACGGTAGTGAGAGGACAAAGCAGATAGAGTCAGCCTCATTGCGTGCAAGCGCCAGGTCACCGCCATTGGCGAGCGCAATGTTGCGCGCGATCGCGAGGCCGAGGCCGGTGCCGGTCGGTTTAGTGGTGAAAAACGGTTCGTATATCCGCGCGACCGTTGTAGCGGGAATCGGTCCATTTGCATTTTCAATTTCGATGTGCACCTGCATGCCCTCGCGCCGTCCACGCAAATAGACGTTCGCACCCGGTAGTGACGCTTCTACGGCATTCATCGCCAGGTTGAGCAGCGCCTGCTGCAGTTGTCCTCCGTCAACCTCCGCCCACAGAGCTTCTTCACAGTTGCAGCTGACCTCGACGTTCTTTTCCGCCGCGCGCGGCCTGCAGATTTCGGCGATATACCCAACCGAATCGGCCACATCGCTCAACACCTTGGCAGGCAGGCGAGGACGTGCATAAACAAGAAAGTCCGTCGTGAGTTGCTCCAGCCGGGACGACTCCTTTGTCGCAATCTCGTACATCTCGCGGCTCTCTGCAGAGCCGGGCTCGCGACTTGCAGCCGTGGCCAGCGCGCTCGAGATCATCGCTACAGGGTTACGAATCTCGTGCGCAATAGCGCTCGAAAAGCGGCCCACTGCAGCAAGTTTTTCTTCTGCAAGGAGCTTGGCCTCAGCCTGTTCTAACTCCGCAAGGCTTCGCGACAGCTCATTCTGCTTTTTGCGCAGATGATCCACAAGCGTCCACACCAACAGACCCATGACCGCGTAGATAAGTGCGACCGTGCCCGCTTCAACATACTGATTCGGGTCGACAGGCGGGTGCACGCGAAAGTAGTTCCACACCCAGAAGAAGATGAGGCCGTCGCTCACTGCTACTGTAAGAACCGCAGAAGCCAGCGAGAGCCGGAACGCCGCCTGCAGAATGGCAGGGATCATCAGCGCAAAATACTGCACATCTTTCTTGTAGGAATAAGATGCAATGCCGAAGGCAATGGCCAGGTGGATCGCAATCATGGCCCAGGTGAGCCGCTCGATTGCAGCTACGCTGATTTGTTGTCTGTGATTCAGCCAGATCATCTCGCTCAGATTGGCAACAATACCTACACCCAGAAGCGTCAGCACCTGACGATGCGGCGCGCCCAGATATTGCGACCACAGAAACTGGGTGAAGCATAGGAAGACGAGCAGACCCAGGTTCAGTCCGGCAAAGACCCTTTCCTGGCGCCGGAATGAGAGAAAATCCGGCGACTCTGGCGACGACTGGTGAATGACAGCGTTCAGCACATTCGCCTCAGCAGATCAAAGAAATTGCATCAGCCGGAAAGTCTGGCACGCAAGCGCGCCGGGCTCATTTCCAGCTCCCTGTTCAAAGATTTGAACATAAAGACGCCACTGTTCAAGACCTCGAACGCGAAAAATTCCACATTATGTTTATTTTCAATAACTTAAGTTTGGCACGCGTGCTGCATATATAGGGGCATGCCCGATACGAAAACGAGGGCAGAAGGGAGAGGGACAATGCAAAACTTCGTTCACCACACCGTCTTCGCACTCAGCCTCGCTCTGTTGCTGCCCGGCACGCTAATGGCCGGCGGAACAAGCGACCAAGCCAAACATCGCAAAGAGGCGATCCAACTCACGAAACATCTGGAGACTACAGCGCGCAAGATCCAGCTCGAGTCTGAGCAGTTGAGCGTGATGCAGAAGAGCAACTCGCTCTCGAACTGGTCACACCAGTACAAGCTGCACACCATTGCGGTGCATATCAACGAGCAGCTGCAGCCCACGCTGACGCGGCTCGCTGAACTTCAGCCCAGCCTGCCTGAGTGGAATCAGCATGCGATTGAGAGGATGCGCGTCTCAGCTGCAAACCTGGTCGCGAATATGAATGCGGCCGCACTCAACCGCAGCTCTGCAGGCACCCGTCAGCCGGTCATGCTTGACTCCGAATATGCCCAGCTGGTCAAGAACATCGACAAGCAGGCGCAGGTTCTCGTGCAGGTTGCCGATGCGGCTGGTGACTACGGAGACGCGCAGCTCAAGGGGCACAAAGCCGGTCTTGCGATTCTGGCACACGACTAACGTCTGACTTAACTTCAACCCGCGGCCCAGGCCCGATCGAAATGGAATGGCCTGGGCTGCAGCGGACGATCTTCTGCCGGTTGGCAGGGCGCATTCACCCGTCGCACGCGGTGGCCAACAGCCGCGCGCCACACACACTCCCCAGGGAAAAGGAGAGAGAAATGAAAAAGAAGGTTTTCACTGCCATGTTTCTTTTGGCCGGAATGGCGCTGCCCGCCCTGGCCGCCGCTCAAACTAACAACTCGCGTCAGGTCCAGCAGGACAAAGAGATTCAGGCCCTCGTCGCGACTCAGCTCGAAAAGAAAGATACCTTCCGCTCGGTGACGGCGCAGGTAGAGGATGGCATTGTCACTATCAGTGGGACGGTGCCGCTATACATTGACAAGGTGAATGCAGAAAAGCGCGTTCGCAAGGTCAAGAGTGTTGACGGCGTTCGCAACCATGTTCAGGTTGGCGGTCCGGCCATCTCCGACAGCGAAGTGCGCGAGAATCTATCAAACAAGCTCCGCTATGACCGAATCGGCTATGGCATCGTCTTCAACAATCTGGGCGTTGCCGTTGAGCAGGGAGTTGTGACCATCACCGGCAATGTGCGCGACTATCCGGATCGCGACTCGGCATTGGCGATCATTTCAACCACAGCTGGCGTGAAGGATGTGGTGGATGAGATTTCAGTTGCACCGGTTTCGATCATGGATGACAGCCTGCGCATCCGTGTGGCTCGCGCAGTCTATGCCGATTCCAGCCTGCGTAAGTACGCTCTTGATCCGCAGGCTCCTATCCGCATCGTCGTGGTGAACGGCAACGTCGAGCTCGCCGGCGTAGTGCTGAATGACATGGACCGCCAGTTGGCTTACATGCGGGCTAACAGCGTTCCCGGAGTCTTCAGCGTCACGAATAACCTTGCCGTGGCTTCGCAAATCAGCGAGTAACGATCTGCGAATAATGGCAACCCAACACACCGCGGCAGCCGGACATAGGCGGCTGCCGCGGTGGAGCATTTCAGCATCATGTTGACCATGTTTTTAGGGCTAGTAAAACGTCAGCTTATTGACGATGATCCCGAAGATTGTGCTGCTTGAAAACACTATTTCACATAGACCTCAGGCGCGTGTCCTTCTTCTTCACGCGCACGGAACATCCCTAGCGTATTTGAACTCCAGACAGGATAGCCCGCAGGCGCAACTACAATTACACCGCCTTCACCGCCTTTCAGCGCGGGCAATTGATGGTGAATCATCTCGTCTGCAGCATGTTGCGGTGTCTTGCCCTCTTCCACAAGTGTGCATACTTCGCGTGCTAATGTGAGCCGAATGAAATACTCGCCCACGCCGGTGCCTGACACAGCGCACGAGCGGTCACTCGCATACGTGCCTGCGCCAATCAGCGGCGAATCGCCCACACGCCCCGGCAGCTTGCCCTGCATGCCTCCAGTGGAGGTGGCTGCGGCCAGATGTCCTGCGTTGTCGCGCGCGACCGCGCCTACCGTGCCGAAGCGATGTTCAAAGATAGGCAGCGCGGCCGCGCCTGGCCCATCGCTCCCCAGTGGGACACCCTTCGGCGGTGGTGGAATCTGCTGCCCACTCGCCTTCATCACTGACTCAAACTCATGCCAGCGCATCTCGGTGAAGAAGAACGAAGATGGTTGCTGTTCAATGCCTTGCGTCCGGGCGAACGCATCCGCACCCTCGCCCACCATCATTACGTAAGGTGTATGCTCCATTACTGCACGCGCCAGCGCAATCGGATGCCGCGTGAAATGTACATCTGCAACCGAACCTGCAGCCAGCGTAGCGCCATCCATCAGAGCCGCATCCATCTCGTTGGTTCCGTCAGCGGCAAAGGCTGCGCCGCGCCCGGCATTGAACAGTGGATCGTCCTCAAGCACTTCCACCGCGGCTTCTACCGCATCGAGTGCCGAACCGCTGCGCTTGAGCACGTCTGACCCCGCAGCCAGCGCCTTTGCCAGAGATGAGCGATACGCCGCGGCAGTTGCCGCATCCATGTGTTCCCACTCGCTCTCCCCCGCGCCACCGTGAATCGCAATCGCCCATCCTGTTGCAGGCTTCGTTGCGTTGCCAGAGTTTGCTTGCGCGCAGACCGCGGTGTGCAGCGCGAGAGCGCAGGTGATAGTCATGCAGTAAGCGCGCAGCTTGCCTCTCTTTGCACCGGCGCGTATTTTCACTTTTGTCATTCTTGCCCGTTGGCGTGGCAGCACTCGTTGTTCCATATGCCAGCCATCTTAACCCAGCGTCCGCAGAGTAATAATGGAGAGGATGACAGCGCAGAACTCTAATCCTGATCTTGAGCAAAACGAGCAGGCAGATTCCATCACGCAAAAGGGCTGCTGCGCGCCTGCCGCAGACCGAGGCGTGGAACCGCAGTGCTGCTGCAGCGCAGCAGTAGAGCCTGCTGCAAAAGCTACGGCCGATGCTGCCCGTCCCATGGTCGCGTTACCCGGCGGAACATTCCTCATGGGCACCGACTACGCTGGCGGCTTTCCCGCCGATGGCGAAGGCCCCGTACGCCCTGTAGTTATTTCACCTTTTGCCATCGATATTTTCCCGGTGACTAACGCCGACTTCCGCGCCTTCGTAGACGATACCGGCTACAAATCTGAGGCAGAGCGATTCAACTGGTCCTTCGTCTTTTGGGCGCATATTCCGCAGAGCCGCTTCAAAGTTTTAGTTGAAGACACCGTGGCTGCCGCACCCTGGTGGTGCAAGGTACGCGGAGCCTGCTGGAAGCATCCAGAAGGCCCTGATTCCGATCTCAAGGGCCGAGATAATTACCCTGTTGTGCACGTTTCGTGGAACGATGCCGCGGCCTATGCGCGATGGGCCGGCAAGAGCTTGCCCACCGAAGCGCAGTGGGAGTACGCGGCCCGCGGCGGCCTGGAGCAGAAGCTTTATTCGTGGGGCGACGAGCTCCTGCCGGATGGCAAGCATATGTGCAATATCTGGCAGGGCCGTTTCCCAACTCGCGACACCGGAGAAGATGGCTACACCGGCACATGCCCGGTAGATGCCTTCCCACCCAACGGATACGGTCTTTACTCCATTACGGGCAATGTGTGGGAATGGTGCGCGGACTGGTTCACCACATCATTTGCTGCCGCACCGGCACAGCACGACCCAACCGGACCGGCCAGGGGTGACAACAAAGTGATGAAAGGCGGCTCCTTCCTCTGCCACGCTTCTTACTGCAATCGCTACCGCGTCGGGGCGCGTACAAAGAACACGCCCGACAGCTCAACCGCCAATATCGGATTCCGCTGCGTCAAGGTTGTTCAGCAGCCATCGACATCCGAATAGGCCGCTTCCGGCATATCCAATCGCGAAAGGGCGTAATTGCTACGATTGTTGTATCGCCTTGCGCAGCCGCTGTTCTGCCTCCGCGCTCCAGTAGCCGCAGTCGAGTTCAAAGAAAACCGAAGTGTAAGGGAGCGCAAGATCGGTCTTGATAATCAGCACGCGGAACACCTGTGCGCACGCATCGAGCTTGGCGATAATCTGCTCATGGGCGAGCTGCTTCAGATTTGCGGCTGTGAGCAGCGCGTGCAGCCGTCTTCTGCATTCTCCAATTCCCGGTGCGTCGTTCTCCGGTACATGGTCAAGCTCGGAGTCGACGTAGACATTGGCGCGCACGTGCGTGCTTGCGCCAATCTGTTCGAGCACTCTCTTTACAGCTTCAACGTGATCACCGCCAGCAACGATGGTCTCAATGCCGGGCTTTGACTGCGCAGGGTAAGCCGAGTCGGCAACCACAATCCAATTGCGATGCCCAAAGAGCGGCAGCCGGCTCGCTAGTTCCTGCTCCCATGTAAATGATTGTGTATCTCGCAAATCGATAGTCGTCGCCATCTCTACTCTCCACTTGGGCACACTGCAACCTTGCCGCATTTGCCTGAGGCCATCAACGCATACGCCTCATCCGCGTGCTCCAGCGCAAAACGGTGTGTGATGATCTCTTCCGGATGCAGTTCCCAGCGCACCAGCCGTTCTACAAGTTCCTCCATCTTCCATGTCGAGGTCACCCATGAGCCGTAGATGGTCTTCTGGTCGTGGATTATGTCGGGTGACGGGTTGAAGGTGACTGTGCCGCCTTCGCCAATCATCACCATCTTGCCCCACTTGCGCGTGGCGCGAATTGCCGTGGCCCGCGCCTCCGCGTTGGCCGAGCAGTCTACGGCCCGTTCCACACCGTTCCCGGCGGTCAGCTCGCGCACCTGCGCCTCGTTGTCCGGACTCGAAGCCAGCACCACATCACAAAGCCCGAGCCTGAGTGCCAGGTCGAGCCGTTCTTTCGAAATGTCGATGCCGATGATTTTTTGTGCTCCCAGCTTGCGGCAGAGCGCACCCGCTGCAAGTCCCACCGGTCCGAGGCCTGTAATCAGTACAGCATCGTTGCCGCTGATGCCAATCTTTTCCAGCCCTTCGTAGACCGTGCCAAATCCGCACGCCACTTGTGCTCCGTCTGCATACGAGAGCTCATCAGGCAGTGCAATCAGGTCCTTCTCTTCAGCAATCATGAACTCCGCCATGCCGCCGTCGCGTTGCCAGCCATACGCCCGGCGATATTGTGCGCTGCTGCACGAGATCATGTAGCCGCGCCGGCAATCGTTGCACACGCCGCACCCCGAGATGTGATAGACAATAACTCGGTCGCCGGCCTTGAACCGGCGGCATCCAGGTCCGGTTTCCACAATCAGCCCTGCCGGCTCGTGGCCGGCGATTACCCCTTGATAGCCCTCAGGCCCTTTGCCCAGATGCTCGTGGTAGATGCACCGGATGTCCGACCCGCAGATCGTCGAGGACTTTACCTGAAGCAAAACTTCGCCGTGGCCCGGCGATGGTACCGCCACATCGCGCATCTCTACCGTGCTGTTGCCCGGCAGGTAGGCCGCTCGCATTGTCGTTGTCATTCTTTCGTCTCCATTTTCGATGCGCGTCTCACTTACGCCGGCGTAATCTCACCATTCATATCCCACAGATCTTCCCAGGACTGATTGTCCTTCCACAGAAATACCTGGCCTTTAATAAGCCGGCAGTTGCGGTCGATCTTCGCGATGGCCTGCATGTCCTCTTCATTCAGCGGATTGCCGGCTACGGCGCGAAGGTTGGCCAGATAATTGCGGCGATTGGTGGAGAAGGGAATTGGCGTTGTGCCACGCTGCACAGCCCACTTGACGCACACAGCGGCCGGATGTACACCCATCCGCTCGGCAATCTTCAAAATGGTCGGGTCCTCGAGAGGCGAAGTATCTTCAGGCGTCCGGTCGCGTTCCGGCCGTGCCGGCGACCCCAGCGGCGAATAGGCGACAGGCTCTACGGCATTCTCTTTCAGATATGCAACGAACTCCGCTTGCTGAAAGTGAGGATGAAGCTCCATCTCATTCACAGACGGCTTAATGCGGGCATCGCGCAGCACCAGCTTCATCTTCGGGATTGTCATGTTGGACGTGCCGATGTGCCGTACAAGCCCGCGGTCCACCAATTCTTCCATCTTTCTCCACGTACGCATGTAGTTCTCGTGAATATAGGGAACCGCATTTGGATTGCGTGCGCTTACGTCGCAGTGCGGCGGATGATGGTTGGGAAATGGCCAGTGGATAAGATAGAGGTCCAAATACTTCAACCGGAGGTCAGCCAGCGATTTTTCGCACGAAGCGATCACGTCGTCTTCGCCGTGCTTGTCATTCCACAACTTGGAAGTGATCCAGACCTTGCCGCGGTCCAGGCCATGCGAAAAAATCTCTTCGAACGATTGGCCGATCAGCTCTTCGTTGCCGTAAACAGATGCGCAGTCGAAATGACGGTAACCTATCGCAGCCGCTGATTTTACCGCCTCCGCTACCGCTGCGTGCGGCGCGTGATCGGAGCCGAAAGTGCCAAGCCCGATTGCGGGCATGGCAGCCCCCGTGGCAAGCCGTCTCTGCGGAACGAGAGATGGGTCTACGGCGTCCTCCGCAGGCTGCCAGGAGCCATTAACCTCCGCCATATTTAGCCTCCAAATGAGAAAGTAATCGATAACTGTAACGAATCGAGACTATGGTTCGCTCCACTCGGATGTCAAGCGTATTGCGGAGCCGCATGTGAGTCAGGAGGAATATTTTATGGTCTAACCGCCGATCACGATCTTGCGTGTCCATTTCAGACGATCCCCGCCCAACTGCGATACCTGCCCGCCGCCATGTAAACTGCATTCGACAGGCCTGCGCGATAAACTTCGCGCCGTAGAAGGAGGCGATCGAAACATGGCCGTGCGCTTAAAGGATATTGCCCATGACCTTGGCCTGTCTGTGGTTACCGTCTCCAAGGTGCTGCGCGACCACCCCGATATCGGCGAAGAGACACGTAAGCGTGTACTGGAACGGATGAAGCAACTCAACTACCAGCCCAACCTCGCCGCCCGTTCGCTCATCACCGGTCAAACATGGACTATTGGCCTTGTTGTTCCCGATCTGCTACACCCCTTCTTCGCCCAGGTAGCCAAAGCCATCTCTGTGGAAGTGCGAAAGAAGGGTTATAGCCTCTTCATCTCGTCGTCTGACGAAGACCCCGAGTTGGAGAAAGAAGAGATTGCTCAATTGCTTGCCCGGCGTGTCGATGTACTGGTAGTCGCCTCTTCGCAGTGGACTGCCGAAAGCTTTCGCCGTATCGAGGATCAGAAGGTTCCTTACATCCTTCTCGATCGCCAGTTTTCCGGCCTCGAGTGCAACTTCGTCGGAGTCGACGATCGCGCTGTAGGTATGCTGGCCACTACGCATCTCATCGAGCAGGGATGTCAGCGTATTGCCCACGTGCGCGGGCCGGAGATCAGCACCGCCATCGGTCGTCTGGAAGGCTACCACCAGGCACTGTCCGCGGCGCAGATGGCCCCGTTGCCCGGCCACATCGTTTCCATCGGCGCTTCTGGCGACCACCTTGGCGAACGCGGCGGATACGACGCCACGCAAAAACTGCTCTCCGGCAAGACACGCCCCGACGGTATCTTCTGCTTTAACGATCCTGCTGCGTTGGGTACTATGCGCGCTATCCTCGATGCCGGTCTCCGCATTCCAGAAGACGTGGCCGTTGTGGGTTGCGGCAATCTCTCTTACTCCGACCTCTTGCGCGTCCCGCTCTCCTCAGTTGACCAGGGTAGCCAGAGCATCGGGAAAGCGGCAGCGGCCCTGGCGCTCAAACTCACCCAGGACAAGACGTTGCGCCGGCCTAAAAGCCAACTTGTCGCGCCGCATCTTGTGGTTCGCACGTCGAGCCTTCGCTTGCGGCCATAAGGCCGATTGGGCATAGACATAGACGGCTCTGCTGCTGAGTTTTCACCGCGAAATGGCATGCTTTTGCGTATGTTTCTTGAATTGATTCGGCCCATTCCATGACAAATCCGTGACAATTCACACGGGCTTCATTGATGTGCCGGTGTTATGCCGGTTCTGGAGCCTATCGGGAAAGAGCAATCTAAATAACTGCAAAGAAAACGTTTATCATTCACGGCTTGAGCCAAGATCTAGATCTGAGCTCTGGTGTTTTTGAGCCGCCCAAAATCGTGACAAGAGAAAGACTTGCCGGTTGATTGGGGATTTGCGACAATGGCCCACCGGTTCGAGTGGCCTCCTGTCAGTCTTCTGCGAAATCCCTCACGCAAAGACCTCAGATACACCGGATTCGGTGGCGGCTGTAGTAGCTTGCAGGGTCGTTTCCACGTGTTTCAAAACAAATCGGCATTGATTCATCACGGGCTCGCGCCAGCGTCCTCACCCGCCAGATAGCGGGTAGTTTCACCGTCCTTTTAGGACGACAACGGATCAGAAGGGGTATCGCAATGGGACTCCCTCTTCGTTCTCTCGCCGTGCTTGCTGCAGGTGCGGTGTGTCTTTCCAACAACCTCTTCGCTCGCTCACTTGGACGCTCCCCGGCTGATTTTGTTGCACTACATGCGGATGTAGATTCAGCGGGCGTTTCTGCGCCGCCGGCTGAAACCATCGTCATTCCGGGACCGCTGCGTTCGTTCCTGCGCATGGCCGGCATCAGCCAGCAGGTTCAGTCCAACGAAGTGCTCCCCATGCTGGCACGCAATATCACTTTGTGGGGCCACGAGAACGGCCATGACACCGAGTTTCTGGTTCTGTTGACACGCTATGTGCAGTTTGCGCGACAGTTGCAGGCGCTGGCTGGCGCCGATGGCGTGATCCACATCAAGGGCTGCGGCGACGCCCAGCGTGTTATTCAGGTACTTGGCTACGAGTTTGAGCACCCCTGTGAACCGGGTAACACCGCGCTTGTCACCTCCAACGCAGAGCGCGCATTCCTTACTGTCGACTCGGGTTTTCCGCTTACATCTCTGGAACAGGCACTCGAAAAACAGACGGAGTTTACCTATAACTTTCCGGGAACGCGCGTTCCAATCCTCTTTACCGAGAAAGATTGGATGGCTGTGAGCCTCTTGAAGAGGAAGAGCAGTGATAACAACCTGCTAGATCTCCTGTTGCACGACTCCCAGGTTGACCGTCTCTACGCAGCAATGGACCGCTGCGATCCGGAGACACGGCTTTTTCTGGCCCAATCGCCCGGTCTGAGAAGGTTATTGCTGGTTGCTCCTGTCTTCGACTTCTACGGCGGCCAGATTTCGATCCGCTCTGGCGTAGTTGCTGTGCCTGGCGGCGTAAACGAGGAACGAGACTGGCATGAACTCGTTGGTGCAAGCCCTCACTCGCCCGCAGATTTCACTGTCAGGCTGCTCTCCAAAGACAAAGGCTGGTTGGCTGCTTATTTCGATGCGCTGGCGCGCGTCAGTCCGGAGCAGCAGGCACACCTCGTGCAGGGCGGTCGTCTCAAGCTCTTATACGATGCTTACCGGTTGTCGGGTGGCAATGATAGTGCATCAGCAGGAGTCTTTCCGAAAAACGCTGAACTGCTGCTGCTTTTTACCAGGCTCAGGTGGCAGGAGAGCGGCGAACCCTACGTTCCTGGCGATCTGGCAGATTGGCGCGACATATTTACCCGCAACGCCAAAATGCTTAGCATCCGCGATTGGAGTCGCCGCGCTCGCAACATTGGCAGTCCCACGCAACTGCTTGAGCAACTGGTTGCTGCATCGGATGTCGAAACCGACGTTGGACCTCTACAGATTTATCTCCAGCTAAGCGCAATTGACGCTGGCCGGCCTGCTATGAAGCAGCTCTCCAACGACAGTGTGCATCTGCTGGCCAATAATTTTGTGCGGTTTTACAGCTGGTATGCCATCTTCTCAGAGTTTCCGGCGCTGGACGATACTTCGATAACGACCTTTATCAATGCGGCAGACAGCGTAGACAAAATCTCAAACACGGCGATCCGTGCGAATGCATTGGGTTCATTCCAGGCCGATGTAGGACTCTGGCAGATCTTCGCAAGACAGGGACAGATTCCTGCCGCAGCGCTCAACTCATCGTGGCAAAGCGCGATTCATCCCTTTGCATCCATCTCCTCTTCGCAACAGCTCTTTGAGGCAGCCCGCGGATCGCTGAACGCCACTCTGCTCGCCGTTTCTGGAAGCCCCAATCTCACCCAAGATCAGATCATCGATCTACTCGCCGGTCCGCAGCAGCAGACAGACGATGGCCGCCGCGTGCATCAGGAGCTCGCACGCAGAATCCGCACAGTGTTGGAGGATCAGCGTCTGGTCTCGCTCGATACGCTGTACGGTTTGTACGACGGCCTGAATGATCTGGCGCATGGAGCCCCTGTGGGCGACAGTCTCATCCAGCTTGCCGGTAACCTGCGCGAGTTCGAGCTGCCGCGGCCCATCTTTACTGAGGGTGAAAAGACCTCGTGGTCGCCCATCATCTATACCAACCGCCATGCCGAGCTGCAGGTTCGCACGGACCTTACCAGCGTCATCCGCACGCCGGGCTCCGCTGTGCAGCTTGAGGCCGCGCGCGGCCGCATAACGCCGTTCCTGCGCGATACGCTCGTCGGTCTCAACTATGCCTACTATGAGCCGCCCGGCGCGCAGGTGCTGCACAACAACCCGCTCTTTGTCCGATCTCACGACTTTTCAACCGTGTCTGTGCAGGGCGTGCAACAGATATGGGGTGCGCCGGAACTTATCGGTATCGGCGTTACTGCAGGAGGCGGCGCCTATTTGATGGGCTCACTCGCCGATTTGCCCTATGCACTGGCTTCGGTAGAACAGGATTTCATCGCTCCGGAGAATGTGCAGGCGCTCATCTGGAAAGAGACAGTGCCGCAGCTTCTGGTGGGTGCTGTGCTGCCGCGCTGGTGGAGCGTAAGTGCCACAGAGATGCACGCTGCCGCTCTTTACCAGCGCGCCGGAGAAGAACTATTGACCAGTTCAGCCGCCAATGCAGACCTGCGCGCCAAGGTGGAAGCCATTCTTGCCGATCACATCACGCCGGGACGGCTTGATCGCATCGACGAGGTTCTGCGCGACCCTAGCCGCTCATCCTCACTGACTGCAGAAGTGCTGCCCGCAAGCACTTTCTACCTGGCCGCGGAGTTCCGGCACAGATTTCCAGACCAGACGTCGGTATGGGGGCCCGCAGGCCGCGAGCTTGACGCGCTCGTTCGCGCTCATCCCGCAGAAACCGATCCAGAGCGGCTATCGAAGGAATTTGGTGTGCCGCATCCAGCCATGGAGCAGAGTGACTCCTGCATGCTGGTCAACACCGGCCTGTTTCCGGTTTCCGGTGGGTACACGAGTCGGCTCTTCGGCGAATCGTGGGAGTCGACCAATCTGTATTGGGCCCGCCTCGCCGACGAGATGGGCTACTCTCCGGTCATGCTTAACATCCTGGTGCCGGAGTTGACACGACGCATGATTGTGAAGATCTTCGCAACCAACATAGATGACTGGCCAGCATTGCTGCGCGCCATGCAAGAGACAGGTGACGAATTTAAACACGGCAGAATTGCGGTGCAGCCATCAGATACGGCATCGGGGCAATAAGGATACGGCGATAGAAGGAAAGCATCGGAGTGACCATGAAAAAAAGATCGTTTGCTGTTTTCGGCATCTGTTCAGCGTTGTTGGTGCTGGTGGGTGCCGACCCCAAGAGACCTGCGGCCCAGGATGATTCGACAAGCTTTCGCGTCAACGTCGTGCTGGTTCAACTCAACGTTGCCGTGACCGACCACAAGGGAAATTACATCTCCGGCCTGCACCCTTCTGATTTCGTCGTCACTGAAGATAAGATTCCGCAGCACATTGCCACGTTCGAGGAGGGCAGTGAAACGATCCGCGATGCCACCGCAGCGCCGAGCCCCGCCGAGGACAATAGTGCACCAACAGCAGCGCAGCCGGCTGCTTCCGCGACTGCTTCTGCGGAACCGCCCGCCCCTGACCAGCCCATGATTTCCACCACCGCAGGTGGTGTGCAGGTTGCGCATGTCGCTGGGGCCAACGTATTCATTCTGTTCGATACCAGCAACTACATGTATCGCCAGTTTGTCTACGCGCAGGATGCAATCGCGGAATTCGTTCGCTCCATGGATGAGGCCAGCCGGATTGCGTTTTATTCTTACAGCCGCAATCTTTCGCGTGCCGCCCTCCTCACCACGGACCGCTATCGGGTCGTCAGTGGCGTGCGCAGCACCGTGGCCGGTGACGACGCGGCTCTTTACAACTCGCTGCTTCTCACCGTGGAAGATGCGGCGCGGCTCAAAGGAAGAAAAGCTATTGTCGTGTTTTCGAATGGCCCCGACAATGCCAGCTCTGTTCCGCCTGAGGATGTTGCGGAACTGGCGCAATCCACGGGAACCATCATCTACATCATCAGCACTCGCCAGGCCCAGGCCGAACCCGTTTCGGCAGCCGCGTTTGTGCGCATGAGCAAAGCCACCGGTGGCCGTGCCTACTTTGCCAGCAACTGGCGTCAGGAGCAGCAGGCCTTCAGCTCCATCCGCGAAGATCTCTCGCACCTTTACACCCTCAGTTACTATCCACAAGCCAACCCGAATCACGGATGGCGCACGATCAAGGTACAACTGGTGGGCAAAGATCTGCAGAAGTATCACATCCGCACGCGCGATGGTTACCGCCTGCTGCCGCATGTTCCCACAGCCGGCGAGAGTGATGTCGCTGCTGGATCCGACGCGGGCTCTGACGCGGACCCCAAGTAGGCAACTCGTGCCAGGCAGCCATGCAGCTTTAGTGGTTCGCCTGGCGCTGAGCTCGCCACAATTCGCTGATCAATAGTCCACCCAGCCACGCACGCCTCTTTTCCAGTACAAAGCCTGCTTCGCGCATCGCTGTGTGAAGATCCGGCAATGCGCGAACCTCAAGACCGGTAAGCAACCCAAAGGCCCGGTAAAGCAGCCAGATGATCGCACGCGCAACAACGTGCTTCACCTTACCACTAGGCTCTACGAACTCTGAAACGATCCATTGCGCGCCAGGTACCACTGAGCGGTGCATTTGCGCAGCGAGTGCACGTACCTCACCCGTAGTAAGGCAATCGAGAAAAAAGTGCGTGACGATCAGATCGTATGACGGCGATGCCGGCTGCCACTGGCGCACATCTGAGCAGTGCACACGCACGCGGCCGGCATTGCTGCTCGCGCGGCTCATCAGAGAGTGCAGCATTGCTTCGCTCGCGTCCACGGCATCAACTTCGACGACCTGATTTACGGACAGCAGCCGCGCCGTAAAGCGTCCGTCGCCATCGCCGAAAATTGCTGCGCGCCTGCAGTCTGTCAACTCGTTAAGAAAGGTGCAGCGGCACCACCAGAGCCAGGGGCCAAAGCTTGCATATTCCATCCAGCGATAGAGCCGCGCCAGCCGATTGAAGTTTGCAACCTTCGATTTTTGCTGTGCGCCTTCGTTTCGCACCACGGAGTGAGCTGCCGGAGTCATCGTATCAGCCACGCCAGTACAAGCAGCGGAGCAGGAGCCAGCAACACAAGATCTGCTGCTGCGCGCAGAGTTACCGGGTTTAGTTTTTTATGGTGCCGGTCCAGCAGCGCAAGCAGCAGCGCACTCACCGCTCCTGCAGCCAGCAGCGCTCCTGCGCGCGCATGGAACAGAGACACAGGCAAAGCCAGCAGAACTCCGGCCGCAGCCAGGGCATACGCCGATGTAAAACCGCTGTTTGCGCGCAATCGCCTTGGCCTATTAGATTCCCATTTGTCGATCGCGTGGCAGTTGAGCCAAGCCAGCGGCGAGAAGAATGCTGCGGCACTCACAAGCGGCCACAATGCAGCGTGCGCAACTCGCAGAGCTCCGAAAGCAGGCAGCGCGCAGCCAATGGTGAAAAGCACGCCCACCAATAGCTCTTTGGTCAGCAGTGCAGAAACGAATGGATTGGCTCTGTTTTTTGAGTGCACGCGTACAAAGTAGGCCAGCGATGCAGCAGCGAGCACCGAATCGCGTTCCCGTGCTGCCATCGGCATGAAGACGAAAATCAATCCCGCAGCAGCGCAAGCGGCTAGCACCGCCGCCGGAAAGAGAATACGCCTGTGCCGCCAGTGAAAATAATGCCGTTCGCGCAGCCGGCTCATCTCTTCCGTACGCAGCGCACCGCGCGCATCGAGCAGTCGATCGAAGACATACACGGCCCAAACTGTGAGTGCAAGCAGAGGCGGAACCCATGCCGCCAACCGCACGCCCAAGGCCCACGCAAAGCCAAGTGACCACACAATAGCGACACTAGGCGCGTCCAAACTGGCCAGGTGCCACAGCGCGAGCGGCCGCAGCATAAGCGGCTCCCGCCCCGCAGATAAACGCTGCGGGCTGTTGTGAGCGGTGCTTGAGCTCGATAAATCTTGCGCCGGAAGTTGAGGAAGCGTGAGCGGCACTGCTTCCATTGTAAGAGAAATCGCGCGCTCAGTCTGCCGCGTTAGCCTTCTTGTGCGACGCCTTTACCTGCGGTGCACGCTTCTCCACGGCGTTCTCTTTCGCAGGCGCGGCGGCCCGATGCAGCTTCGGAAGCGCATCGAGATCTGTCTTGCCCTCGGCCAGTTGCATCAGGAAATCCTGGCTTGAGAACACGGGTGCATCTTTGTATAGCTTGCTCGCGCGCACATAGCCGCCATCCGGCTGCTGCAGCCGCGCCTTCACATTGTCGGCCAGATAAGCCGGCAGAATCTCGTCGTGAATCCGTGCAATTGCTGCCGGATCGCGCACCGGAAACACAACTTCGCAGCGCTCGAAGAGGTTGCGCGGCATCCAGTCGGCAGAGCCTAAGTAGATCTCATCGTTGCCGCCATTGGCAAAATGGAAGATTCGAGAGTGCTCCAGGAACCGGCCAACAATGGATCGCACGCGAATGCTCTCCGAAAGCCCCTTAACGCCGGGCCGCAGAATCGAAAGACCGCGGACAATCAGGTCGATCTCCACTCCGGCCTGCGACGCCTGATACAGCGCCTCGATCACAGATGGCTCGAGTAAGGCATTCATCTTGGCCACGATGTGTGCTGGCCGCCCTGCCTGCGCGTGTTCGGCCTCGCGCCGGATCAGCCGCAGGAAGCTCTCAGCCATGGTCAGCGGTGCCACCAGCAGAGGGCTATAGTCGTCTACCTCGGCATGTGCGGTCAGATAGTTGAACACCATGTGCACGCGCTCACTGATCTGCGGATCGCAAGTGAGCAGGCTGAGATCGGTATAGAAGCGTGCTGTGACAGGGTTGTAGTTGCCTGTGCCCAGATGGCAATAACGCCTCGTTTGCCCATCCTCATCACGGCGCACAAGCATGGCCAGCTTGCAATGTGTTTTTAATCCCACTACGCCATGGAACACCTGTACACCTGCGTCTTCCATGCTCCGCGCCCAGCGTATATTCGATGCCTCATCGAACCGCGCCATCAGTTCGACGACTAGTGTTGCTTCCTTGGTGGCACCGGCTTCGGTAAGCGCCTGGAACATCGGCGAGTCGTGGCTCGTGCGATAGAGTGTCTGCTTCATCGTCACAACTGCAGGGTCTTGCGCCCCCTGTTGGATGAACTCGACCACCGGATCGTAGGAGTCGTACGGATGGTGCAGCAAAATGTCGTGATGCCGTAGCTCATCGAAGATTCCCGTCGATTTGCGGCTCAGCAGCAGCGGCTTGGCTGTGAATGGCTGGAACTTCAGATCGGGCCGTTTCACATCGTCGCAGAAGAACATCACACGCGAAAGATTTACCGGGCCATCGCAGCGGATTACCTGGTCGCTGTCCAGTTCGAAGTTCACGCGCAGCCGCTCCACAATCTCCGGATCGGCGCCTGTCTCGATCTCCAGCCGCACCGCGTCGCCTTTGCGGCGGTTGTGCAGTTCCACGCGGATCGTCTCAAGTAACGACCGTGCTTCTTCTTCCTCGAAGTAAAGGTTCGAATTGCGCGTCACCCGAAATGCTGTATGCGCCAGCACTTCATAGCCGCGATACATGCCGGTCAGATGCTGAGCAATCAGGTCCTGCAGCAGTAAATAGTCATAGGAACCTTCCACTGAAGGCAGCCTTACGAACCGGTGCAACGCACGCGGAACCGTCACAACACCCAGCACCTGCGGCCCCGAACTGCGCCGCTTGGCGCGCAGCAGCAGAGCCAGGCACAGAGCCTTGTTCAGCACACGCGGAAACGGATGCGCCGGATCGATCGAGATTGGCGTCAGCAGCGGATCGACCTCGCGCTGGAAGTAATCCCGCGCAAAAGTGCGTGCCTGTTCGCTCAGTTCGTCCCACTCGAGGAGACGCACATTGTGTTTGCGCAGCTCGGGCAGCAGATGATCGTTCCAGCAGCGGTATTGCGCAGCCACAAATTCGTGGATATCCGCCGTGAGCGTAGCCAGCGACTCGTCCGGCCGCAGTCCGTCGTAGCCCGGCTCACGATAGCCGTCCTCAATGCGCTGCAGCAAGCCTGCCTGGCGAATCTCCACATATTCATCGAGATTCGAGCCGGTGATGGCCAGAAATTTGACGCGTTCGAGCAGCGGATTGGAGGGATCTTCGGCCTCTTCCAGCACACGCCTGTTAAATTGCATCCAGGAGTGGTCCCGGCCGTTGAAGAGCTTGGGCTTTTGTGTATTTCTGGCCATGGTTCAGATCCGTGAGCCGTGTTGGCAGTCTACAGCGTTTCCCTGGGGGCTGGCATTTCCCATCGCGCCAGCAAACAAATTTGTTACATCCTGAACAGATACAGCATCCGCCCGCAAAGCAGTGTTAACGGCCTGCGAAAAAGCCGCGGAGGTGCATGATCCAGATTGCCGTAATCGAGAAGAGTGTGAGTTCCCGTCCTTGCAGAAAGCATTTTCTCCCGTTCAGGTGCCGAGGCAGCATGAATTGTCGCTGTCCACAGCCCGGCGGTTGACGCCATACCCCCCGGGGCTCGACGATAAAGTAGAGGCTTACCTGCACGAATCCGCGCAGAGAGGAGTTTTCCTATGCCTGAAAAAGCGGCAGCTCCACACTCCAGTCTGATTCCGCCGCAGCCCATCCCGGCTGGGGCAGAGGAATTTGCGAGTCGCGTGCATGGCCTTCTCGACGGTCATCCAAAAGACAGCGTAACCGTTGACCGTGCGCTGGAAGGCATGGATGCCATGTTCGACCTGATTGCGGCCGGCCTCTACAATCTCGCGTCCATGCTCGTGGGCGAGGGCGAGGACAGCATCCGCGTGATCGAAACCGCGGTGGCTACGGCAGACGTCTCCTCTACCGACAATGCGCTGCAGGCGCGTAAAGCCAGCCGTCTGGCCCTGTGCAGTGCCGCGCTCGATCTTCTCGCAAGCCGCGATCCAGAGAGCCTTGCCGCCCCCGAGGGATCGTCTGGTCCCGTTACCTGCATTGAAGACGACGAACTCGACTCCGTAGGCGTCTCCGCAGCCGAGCTTGAGCGCCTGCTGAGCGGCCCTGACCGCGACCGTATCCGCAAGTGGCTCGCTGAGCTGCCCGTAGTGCTGCGCACTGTCTTTGCCCTCCGCGCCGTTGCTGGACTCACCGCGAATGAAGCCGCCTCGCTGCTGGTTGAGCACAGCGGCCCGGTAGCCGCCGGCTGGACTCCTGCGTCGGTACGCGAGGTCTTTCGCCAGGGGCTTTGCTCGCTGGCTTCGCAGCTTCTTCACGCATCTACCACCCGCTGAGAAGCGATAATTTTTGCCCGGTCGGAGTACAAATGCCGGCTCCCGAACTGTTTTTGAACAGAACGATCTACTACATTTAAGAAGCGCATAACGTTCGTCGCGCATCCATTCTTTAACAGCCATTTCCAGGCGAGGCATTCGCCGCGAGTTGAGCCAAGTTGAACTTGTACAGATACACCATCCAGAACGAATTTTGCGCCCGCGCGGCCGGTTTTCTTTTGAGCCTGGCGATTATGGTTCCCACGGTAGCCACAGGCCAGTCGGCCCCGCAGCCGGCCGGTCCCACAGCCAGCTCTTTTCAGGGCAGCATAGTCACCGGCGAGGTTTCTCCGCAGCCCATTGGGCTGTCACTTGACGATGCCATCCAGCGCGGCCTGAAAGCAAATCTCGGCATCATCCTTACCGGTACGCAGGCCGATGCGGCTCGTGCGCAGCGTCTGAGCCAGTTGCAATCGCTTCTGCCCAGCGTGGATTTCAACGCCAAGGAATCGGTGCAGCAGGTGGACCTGCCTGCTCAGGGTCTTCGCCTTCCGGGTTTACCAACGATCATCGGACCGTTCGGCTATACGGATGTGCGCGCCTCACTGAGTTGGTCGCTGGTGAACGTGAACTCGCTGCGCACCTATCTCTCAGACCGCCACAACTTCGCCTCTGCACAGTTGTCTGCGCAGGATGCGCGCGACATGGTTGTGCTCACCGTTGGCAATGCTTATCTACTGGTGCTGGCTGACGAGACGCAGGTCGCCAGTGCTCAGGCTCAGGTAGCCACATCGAAAGTCTCGCTCGATCAGGCCATAGCCAATCACCAGGCTGGCACGGCGCCAGAGCTGGACGAACTCCGTGCCCGTGTCGATTACCAGTCGCAGGAGCAGCAATTAATCGCTGCGCAGAACGCGCTCGAAAAAGACAGGCTGGCCTTGGCGCGGGTCATTGGCCTGCCACTCGCACAGCAGTTCACGCTCACGGATCAGGCGCCCTATGCGGAATTTGATCAGCTCGACGTCGATGCGCTCATTAAGCAGGCCCACGCCAACCGCAAAGACCTGGCCGCACTGGTTGAGCAGGAGAAGGCTGCCGAGGAGCAGCGCAAGGCCGCCACGGCAGATCGCTTGCCTACCGTCAAAATCAACGCCGACTATGGCGACATCGGCACTACGCTTGCGCACTCGCACGGCACCGTGGATGCAAGCGCAACGCTCAGCGTCCCGGTCTTCAAGGAGTTTGCACTGCGCGGCGAAGCGCAGCAGGCACAGGCTCAGCTGGATACCACCAAGGCCCAGTTGAGCGATAAGAATGCGCAGGTCGACGCCGACGTGCGCGATGCGCTGCTCGACATACAGTCGGCGCAGCAACAGGTTCAGGTGGCCCGATCCAGCGTGGATCTGGCCAATGAAGCTCTCAGAGAAGCACAGGAGCGGTACAAAAACGGGGTAAGCGACAACCTGGCTGTGAGCCAGGCACAGCAATCGGTGGCTCAAGCCAATGATCAGTATGTCGCCAGTCTCTACCGCGACAACGTGGCCAAGCTGAGCTTGGCCCGCGCTCTGGGAGCCGGGGAGAACTACAAGAGTTACATGGGAGGGAAGTAATCGTGGCCGATAGTCTTTCAAACGAACCGGGCGCAGAAACCGAGATCGCGGAACCGCCTAAACGCCGCAGGGGATTGATCGTTGCGGTGCTCGCGGTTCTCGTTCTGGTTGCCATCGGACTCTGGTGGCGCTCGACGTACACCGAAGACACCGACGATGCCCAGGTGAACGGCCACCTGATCCAGGTGAGCTCACGCATCGCCGGTCAGGTTATCCACGTCGATGTCAACGAAAACCAGTTTGTAAACAAGGGCGATCCCATCGCTGAGCTCGACCCGCGCGACTTCGAGGTTGCCGTTGAGCAGGCACAGGCCGCTCTCGACAGTGCCAGGGCTGCTGCCGCTGCCGCGAACGTCAACGTGCCTATTACGACTGCTAACACCGGCAGCAATCTGCGTTCGGCTACTGCCGACCTGAGTGGCGCGCATGCGGCCGTTTCGCAAGCCGAGCAACAGCTCGCAGCCGCTCAGGCGCGCGTGGCGCAGGCCCAGGCGAACGCAGTCAAAGCTCAGGCCGACCTCGAACGCTACAAGCCGCTCGTCGAGAAGGATGTCATCAGCAAGCAGCAGTTTGACGCGGCTGTTGCCGCAGCTGACTCCACCAAGGCGGCGCTGGCCGATGCGCAGGCCTCCGCGCAAGCCGCTTCAGATGGCGTGCACGTGGCTCATGATCGCGAAACGCAAGCAGAGGCTTCCTACAAGTACGCACTCACCGGACCGCAGCAGGTGGCTGCGCAGGATGCTCGCGCCAAGCAGGCTCAGGCGCAGGTAGAACAGGCGCAGGCACAGCTCGATCAGGCTAAGCTCAACCTGAGCTACACCAAAATCGTTGCTCCTGAAGCCGGCATCATCACCCGCAAGAGCGTCGAGATCAACCAGAACGTCTCCGTCGGCCAGAACCTGCTTACGCTGGTCTCGCTTGACGATCTCTGGATCACCGCCAACTTCAAGGAAACCCAGCTGCGCCACATGCAGACTGGCCAGAAGGTACAGATTCACGTCGACTCGACAGGCAAGGACTACGACGGCAAGGTGACGCAGATTGGCGGCGCCACCGGCTCCGTGCTCTCGCTCTTCCCGCCTGAGAACGCGACTGGCAACTACGTGAAGGTCGTGCAGCGCGTTCCAGTGCGCATCGACTTCACTGAGCTTGCCAAGGAAGACCCCAACCACGAGCTTCGCCCCGGTCTATCGGTCGAACCCAAGGTCTGGGTAAAGTAAAAAGCTCCCGTAAGAAGTTAAAGAAAAGAACCCAGGATGATGTCCGCTTGCATCGGACGAAATCCTGGGTTCTCTTTTGCGCCGGAGTCTGATCCGGTGGGGACCATGTGAAATGTTCGCTCATATAAACTAAACACACGTTGCTTCCATGAAAGACTCCATCAATGTCTCGAAGGAGAACTACCTCAAGGCCATCCTTGAGGCCGAAGCCGAGGGCCGCGAAGTCATCCCTGCCGTCCTTGCTCACTGGCTCGAAGTCTCCGCTCCTGCCGTCACCATGGCCCTTAAACGGCTCAAGCGCGACGGCTATGTAGAAGTCGGCGCTGACGGCATCGTTCGCCTCACTGCCTCAGGCCGTGAGACCGCCTATCGCACGGCGCTGCGCCATCACCTCATTGAGCGCATGCTGAGCGAGCTCTTCGGTATGGAGTGGCACGAGATTCACGAAGAAGCCGAGCGCCTCGAACACGCAGTCTCACCGGCCTTTGAAGCCAAGTTGAAGGAAAAACTCGGCGAGGGCGGCGCCTGCCCACACGGCAATGCCGTTCTGCCCGTGCGTCCGGCTGATCGCAGGCGCCGTGGCGAGACACAGCTCTCTGAAGCCGCTGAAGGCCGCCGCTACACCGTCACCAGCCTTCAGGAACGAGACCCCAAGCTGCTCCTGTTCCTGCATAAAGCCGGCATCGGCCCCGGACAAAGCCTGCGCGTGCTTAGCCAGAATTATGATCAAACCGTTCAGATTGAACTCGATACAGGAAAATCAATCCTCGGCCGTCCAGCCGCTGAAGCTGTCTGGTTGCGCCCAGTCAATTCTCAGTAATTTAATGTAATTAAATTTATTAACTGCGATTAACAACTTGTGGCATACTTGGTTTAGAGGAGCTGTCCCGGCCTCTTCAATACCTTATGCCCACTGAAACGATCACTCAGCTGGCCGGCGTGCAGCCCTCCCTACCCGAAGTTCATTCGACGGTGGCCGTCTCGCGCTCGCCCTACTCCTGGCGCCGCCTGCTGGGATTTCTGGGCCCCGGTTTCCTGATCGCAGTCGGCTATATGGATCCCGGCAACTGGGCCACGGATATTGCGGGCGGATCGCGCTTCGGCTACACGCTGCTGTTCGTCGTTATGGCCTCGAACCTGATGGCTATTCTTCTGCAAAGCCTCTCGCTCAAGCTGGGCATTGCCACTGAGCGTGACCTGGCACAGCTCTGCCACGAAGAGTACGGTCCTAAGGTCAGTTTCGCTCTCTGGATTCTTGCAGAGGTCGCTATTGCCGCGTGCGATCTGGCTGAGGTCATCGGTTCAGCCATTGCGCTCGAACTGCTCTTTCACATCCCACTCTTCTATGGCGTGCTCATCACCGGTCTCGATGTTCTGCTCATCCTGCTGCTGCAGCGCTGGGGCTTCCGCTACGTCGAAGCTCTCGTCATTGCGCTCATCGGCACCATCATCATTCTCTTCGGTGTGCAGATGTTCTTCTCCCGCCCCGACTGCTGGCCCGCTCTGCGCTCTCTGTTCGTGCCGTCGCCCTCCATCGTTGCCAATCCCGACATGCTCTACATCGCGATCGGCATCCTGGGTGCAACAGTCATGCCACACAACCTCTATCTGCACTCCTCCATCGTGCAGAGCCGCCGTTACGAGCGCACCCCGAATGGCAAACGCGAAGCCATCCGCATGGCCAATATCGACTCTGCTTTCGCGCTCACCATCGCGCTGTTTGTCAACGCCGCCATCCTCATCGTCGCCTCCGCAGTCTTCCATCGCAGCGGACACTTCGACGTCGCCGCCATCCAGGACGCTTACAAACTGCTCAGTCCGCTGGTAGGTGCCGCAGGCGCCAGTACGCTTTTTGCCATCGCTCTGCTCGCCTCTGGCCAGAACTCCTCCATTACCGGCACGCTTGCAGGCCAGGTGGTCATGGAAGGCTTCGTCAACATCAGGCTCGCGCCCTGGCTGCGCCGGCTCATCACGCGTTCGTTAGCCATCGTGCCCACCATCGTCGTAGTAGCCATTACCGGCGAGCAGGGAACCGAAAAGCTGCTCATCCTAAGCCAGGTCATTCTCTCGCTTCAGCTGAGCTTTGCTGTGATTCCGCTGGTCCTGTTTACCAGCAGCCGCGCCAGAATGGGTGAATTCGCCAACACCCGCTGGCTGAAAGCGCTCTCGTGGTTTACCGCTATCCTTATTGCAGTGCTCAACGCGTGGCTCCTCATCCAGACCGCAGCCGGTCACTAAGTACTGCCTTGCAGCCTCTCTCCAACAAGTATTCGCACGACACGTTTTCTTAGCCTGAAGGAAAATAATTGCGCCCCGAATACGGTTTGTTACCACAGTCGTATGCCCACCCAGTTGATGCGGTGCTCCGTACGTGATTCAATGGCAAGTGTCACACCGGGCTGGGGTTCCTGACATCGTGTAAGCGGGTGATGCGTCATGAGCGACGCCAACAAGCAGGGGGAAGCGGGCAGCAATCCTCCAGAGCAGCCGGCAGTGCCGGTCAGTACATATGAGGTTGTGCCCGCCGCCCAAAAGGCGAGCGAAGCGGATCTCTACTCGTTCCGTGCCGAAATTCCTCCGCCTCCGCCGCCTCCTCCCCCAACGCCCACTCAGGTTGTGCTTGAGAAGAATAGGACGCTGCTTCTGGCGCTCGCCGGTGGCTTGGCTGTGGTGCTCATCATGGCGGTTATCGCCTGGGTTGTGATGCGCGATGATGAACCTCCTGCTTACATCGATCTCGGCACAAGCAATATTACCGGTGCAGGTCTACAGGGCCGGCTGGTAGCGCGCTGGCTGGGGTCAGCTGCCTATGAGCTGCGGATCGATCCAATTTCAACAACGCAGCTAGCCGGCTTCTCGGCCGTGGCCGATGATCCTCCACACCCGCTCTCGGTTACGATCCGGTTCAAAGACGCTTCTAGCATTGTTTGCCAGAAACAAATTCTCCTGCCCTTCAACCAGCAGCCACTGGCCGATCCTGACCATCCCACTACGGTCCTGCCGCAAAAGACCTTCGACGGAGACACCGTGCAGAATGTGGTGTCGGCAAGCGGAAAAATTGCCGAGATCATTATCAGTGGCCCGCTGAACTGCCCGGTGAAAGACTACAAGCGCCTTGAAGGTTGGGATTTTTCCTCGAATTATCCAATCATTGCCGAACAAGGTGACTGGCTGAGGCACCTGGAAACTGTTCTCGCCGACGAACGCCACCGCGTTGCTGAGATGCGCGCGCGGGCTCTCATTCCCAGGAGCGTTCCACTTGCTGCGCCCATTGAAGGCGACGACGTGATCGTCTCCGACAATCCTTCGCGCGGCAGCGTGCAGACCAGTTCAGGAAAGACGTTTTACATCGGCAGAGACGCTCTGCTTGCTGCTCACGGCTGGCAGGTCTTTCCCGTTGCCATCCACTTCCGCTGTGATACCCGGTCCATCTGCACGCTCACCCGCTCGGGCGCAGCCGCGCCCCTTGAAGCCCGCCTCGTGCGCTAAGCAGAATCTTTGCTCAGCAGCTGAATAAGCCATGTCGCTTATTTTCTGGCTCCTGATGCATGATCTCTGATCTCCGTCAGCCCTTTCCGTCGTACCATGAATGCGATGCGCATTCTCTCTGCCGCCGAGATGCAGGCCTGTGACCGCGAGACCACTGAGCGCTTCGGTGTTCCGTCGATCAACCTGATGCGCTCCGCTGCCGGTGCCGTCGCCACAGTGGCGCGCGAGCAGTTTCCGCGCGCCCGGCGTGTCACCGTACTCTGCGGACGCGGCAATAACGGCGGCGACGGCATGATGGCCGCCCGCCTGCTCGCGCGCGAAGGCCTGCGTGTCACTACGATCCTTTTGGGTAAGCCTGATGCTCTGGAAGGTGATGCCGCAATTGCCTGGCGTGAGTTAACCGACCCGATGCGCTGCTGCGTCCACATTGTCACCTCGGCGCATGAGCTCGACCAGCACAAGGAAGCGCTCGCTGCCGACCTGATTCTTGATGCGCTCGTTGGAACCGGCTTCAAGCCGCCGCTCAAGGGCCTCGCGCTGGCGGCGCTCGAGTGGATCGGTTCCAGCCGCGCTCCGATTCTGGCCGTCGATCTACCCTCAGGCTGGCTTGCCGATGCAACCAGCGCCACCTCGACGGATCGCGTCTTTCCCGCCGATGCCGTTGTTACCTTCACTGCGCCCAAGCCGGCGCATGTCTTCGGTGAACTGACTCGTGCCTGGCATCAGCCTGTTGTTGTAGCTCCTATTGGTTCGCCTGACGAAGCCATCCTTTCGGCACTCAATTTGGAGTGGGCTGGATCTGCCGCCGTACTTACGCACGCACCTCGCAAAGCTGCTGCTAATAAAGGCAACTTCGGACATGTTCTTGTGTTGGGCGGTACCTTCGGACCGGCTGGAGGCAAGGCCGGGGCGCCCGCCATGGCTGCGCTGGCCGCGCTCCGTGCTGGCGCCGGCCTGGTAACGGCGGCTGTGCCCGCACCCGCGCTTCCGGTCGTAGCCACCATCGCGCCGGAACTAATGACCATGCCACTTGTGGCCTCTGCTGCAGGCCATATCTCAGAGAAGAATCTTAGCTCCGATCACCTGTCTGCGCTGATCGCGGGAAAGACAGTACTGGCCGTCGGCCCCGGCCTTGGTCAGAGCCCCGAAACGGTCAAATTCACCACTGGCCTACTCGCTTCCACTGAGCTTCCCGCAGTTCTCGACGCTGATGCGCTCAACATCCTGGCAGCCAAACCTGTGCTGCTTGGCAAACTGACCCAGAAAGGTAGACGAACGCTTGTTCTCACTCCTCATCCTGGCGAAATGGCGCGTCTGGCCAACATCACCACTGCTGAAGTTCAGGCAAACCGCCTGGAGGTGGCGCGCAACTTTGCGCAACGTAATGGCGTTACGCTGGTTCTCAAGGGTGCGCGCACTCTCATTGTGCATCCTGATGGCCGCGTTGCCGTGAACACCTCCGGCAATCCTGCCATGGCCAAGGGTGGCAGTGGCGATTTGCTGACCGGCCTTATCGCCGGCCTGCTGGCACAGTATCCTTCCGATCCTGCCCGCGCCGTTGAGGCTGCTGTGTATCTCCACGGTCTGGCCGCGGACCTGGCCGTGCGCGCTGGCGACGAGCACACCCTGCTGGCCACAGACAGTCTTGCGCATCTTTCACAGGCTTTTCGCTTTTACTCGAACGCTGCGAACGGTTATGTTTGGTTACAGGGGCTGCCTGCCGGTTATTACTCTGGCAGTCCCGCACGTGAGGCTCACCGATGACTAACGCCGCACCTCCCGCGGAAGGCCGGATTCACCAGTTCACCACGCAGAGTAGTGCGGACACAATCGAAGTAGGCCGCAAACTCGTACGCCTGCTCAATCCGCCGCAGCTTCTGCTGCTGCGTGGCGACTTGGGCACCGGAAAAACCACTTTGGTGAAGGGAATCGCGCAGGCTCTCGATGCCGCCGAGCCTGACGAGGTCACCAGCCCTACGTTCACGCTGATTCATGAGTACGATGGTTCGCGCGATGGCAGGCCTGTGAAGCTCTACCACCTCGACGTTTATCGCCTCGAGAGTGAGCGCCAGCTTGAGACTCTCGGTCTTGAAGAACTGCTCACGCCAGACGCACTTGTGCTCGTCGAATGGGGAGAAAAGTTCAAAAGCATCCGCAAACGTGCTACCGGAGAGATTGTCATTACCTCCGAAGGCGGCGATGCACGCAAGATCACTGTCACGTTGAAAGAGTAGCGCGCTGGCAAGTCAGCTCTTGATTCGTTTTCTTGTTTGAGCACGAAAAGGGGTGCCCCGGGTCCAGCCTCCGGGACCTTGGAAAACGCGAATCCCTCCCCAGCCTGTTTTTTTGCTCAAGCACAAATCCGGCCACCCTTGACCGTCCAACACAACCATCTGTTCTAATCCATTTCATGCACCGCATTCCCTTTGAAGAAGTGCAGGAAACGCTGGCCGCTGTCCTGCACAAACTTGGTTTCACTGCAGACCGCGCCGGTGCCTGCGCGCGTCTGTTCGCTGAGACCACCTGCGATGGCGTTTATACCCACGGCATTAACCGGTTCCCTCGTTTTGTCGCAACCATCCGCAACGGCAGCGTAGTCGTCGATGCGGAGCCCAGGCGCATCGCCGCGTTGGGCGCGCTCGAGCGCTGGAATGGCCAGCGCGGCCCCGGTAATCTCAACGCGTATGCCATGATGGATCGCGCGCTTGCACTAAGCCGCGAGCATGGCATAGGCTGCGTTGCACTCGCCGACACCAATCACTGGATGCGCGCCGGCACTTACGGTTGGCAGGCCGCAGAAGCCGGATTCATTGGTATCTGCTGGACCAACACCATGCCCAACCTGCCGCCGTGGGGCGGAGCCGAGCGCATCATCGGCAACAACCCTTTAGTCATTGCTGTGCCGCGTCCCGGTGGCCACGTCGTTCTCGATATGGCAATGTCGCAATTCTCTTACGGACAGCTTGAAAGCTACCGCAAGCGTGGAGAAATGCTGCCCGTCGACGGCGGGTTCGACAGCAATGGCAATCTCACGCGCGACCCCGGCGCAATCGAGCAATCGTGGCGTCCGTTGCCCATCGGCTATTGGAAAGGCTCCGGTCTCTCCGTCCTCCTCGACATGATCGCTGCCATGATGACTCTGGGCAACGCAACACACCAGCTCTCGCATGACCCGGTCTTCGAAAGCAGCATCTCGCAGATGTTTCTTGCCATGAATCCATCTGCTTTTGGCCCCGAGCCGAAGACTGTCGAGATCGCCGACGCCATCGTCGCATCGCTCCATAGCGCGAAACCTGCAATGGAAGGCAAGCAGGTCCGCTACCCAGGTGAAGCGACGCTACGCATCCGCGCTGAAAATCGCAAGCTTGGCTTGCCAGTTGAGCCTGCTGTCTGGACTGAAATCCTGGCAATGTGAGAGAAGGGAGCAGCGCACATGCGCGATCACAGTGAAGCAACTGCCTGTTGTGGATCATGCGCTCCGCGCCCACATCCTCTGCGCCGTGTGGCCTGGCTCCAGTCCATAACAATTGTCTGGATGCTCTTTGAGTGCGCAGGCTCTCTTTATGCGGCTGCCGATGCGCACAGTGTGGCTCTGCTGGCCTTCGGCTTGGACAGCCTTGTCGAACTGCTTTCAGCTGCAGTTGTGCTGCTGCAGTTTCTGCCGAGATTCCCTTTAAGTAAAGTTCATGCTGAGCGTGCCGCCGCGATTTTGCTCTTTCTGCTGGCCATCGTCGTCGTATGCATAGCCATCCTTTCCTGGCACGGTGCGGTCGAGACCAGTCGCCTTGGAATGGCTGTCACAGCGCTCGCACTCGTTTTTATGCCGTTGCTGACATGGCTCAAGCGCCGCGAAGCACGATTCCTCGACAATCGCGCACTAGCCGCAGATGCAATGCAGTCTGCCACCTGCGCGTGGCTTGCTGCCGTTACTCTGGCAGGTCTGGCTGTCAACGCTGTCTGGCATATCGCGTGGGTCGACAGTATCGCCGCTCTCGCAGCCGTGCCGATTCTTCTCACTGAAGGCCAGCGTGCATGGCGAGGTGAGGGATGCGGGTGCGCTGTATGTTGAAGCCGGAGCGCAATTCATGCCAATCCGGATGCCCGGCCTAAGAAAGCGCGAACTGCAACCCGAATCATCTAATCTCAACCCATGGACATTCGCTCTTTCCCCAAGCTCGAGCTTCATCTGCATCTCGACTGCTCGCTGAGCTATAAAGCCGTCGCGCGTCTGGCTCCCGGCGTCACGCGCGAGGAGTATCAGCGCGACTACGTCGGCCCTGCGCGCTGCACCAACCTTGCAGACTTCCTCTCCCGCGCTCCAATGGGCTTTCGCCTCATGCAGACCGAAGATTCCCTGCGTCTGGTTGTCGAAGATCTCTTTGAACAACTCGCCGAAGACAGTGTCGTCTACGCTGAAATCCGCTTCGCCCCGCATCTGCACACGTTGAACGGCCTGACGCCCGAGCGCGTTGTAGACATAGTCGAGCGCGCAGTCGATCGATCGAGTTCTGCTGCTGGCATTGAAGCCGGTGTGATTCTCTGCACGTTGCGTCACTTCACTGCAGAACAGAGCATGAGTACTGCGCAACTCGTCGAGCACTTTCGTTCAAGCCGCATCGTGGCGCTTGACATTGCTGGTGACGAAGCCGGTTTTCCACTCGATGCGCACATCGATGCTTACCGCTATGCGCGCGACCATGGCCTGCATCGTACCGCGCACGCCGGCGAGGCCTGCGGTCCCGAAAGCGTCTGGCAGACTCTGCGGCTCCTCGATCCACATCGCATCGGCCACGGCACCCGCAGCTACGAGGATCAGGCTCTCGTCGACCATTTGCGCCGCGAGAAGATCCATATCGAGCTTTGTCCCTCGTCGAACGTGCAGATTATTCAATCGATTGCAGAGTGGGGAGACCATCCTATCGACCGCCTCTATCGCGCCGGCGTTCCACTGAGTGTGAACACAGACTCGCGCATGATCACGCCTGCCACACTCACCGGTGAATATGAAGGCCTGCACCGTGTTTTCGGGTGGGGAACAGATGAGTTCCTGCATACAAACCGAATGGCTTTGGACGCGGCTTTTGCGAGCGTGCCAATCAAAGAGAAGCTTCGGCTACGCCTGGCGGCTGGCTACGCCACCTCGAAAACCTGAAAGCCTCCGAACCAATCTGCTCCATCGCTCAGGTCAAATCGGAGAACTGCCGCAGTGGACTCTCCGGTTAACCGAAAGGTTGTAGATCTAATAACCTAAAGTGTTGAAACGATGGCCTATATGGTATTCAGTCCACGGCATATAATGGCTCCAAATCTAAGTTCATCGGGAATCAATATGGCTGGCGTCTGCAGCTTCATGGAGACGGTCGGCAGAAGCGTATTTGCACCATGGACTACGGCACATATTTCTTTACCAACATCGCCTCAGTGATGGTGTTCACCATCTGCATCACCCTTCTTGCCTGGCATAATCGCAGCGTAAAGGGGATGCGATGGTTTGCCGGCAGCATGGTTGTCGGTCTGGCCAAGTTAATTCTGCAGGGCCTCGAAGGCAAGGTGCCTGCCGTATTGAGCGGCATGCTGGCCAATGAGCTTTATCTGGTCTCCTTTTTCCTGCAGTTCGTGGGCCTTTACTGGTTCGTGGTGCGGAAACCATTCAAGATGCGGTGGCCGTGGCTTGCATTGCTGGCGCTCCTTGCGGCGTACACGGTGATGTTTCTCGGCCATATCGCCTATAGCGGCAATGTAATGAATATTCCGTTTGTTGCTCTTTGCGCCGTATCGGGATGGATGCTGCTGCGCTATGGGAGCGGCCCGTTTGCCGCGGTCTCGCATGTTACGGCGGCGATCATGTTCGGCGATATGGGTGTGGCCGGCTATCGTGCTGTTCTCACAAATTTCCGGTATATGCGCCCATGGGAGACCGTCGATGCGCATACTGATCCGCGCTGGCTCTATTCGCTGGCCGGTATGGCCTTTCTCGCTACCTTCATGGTGATGTGCGCAATCTGGTTCCTGGTTACGGAGCTGCAGAGGGAACTCGCTGTGCAGGCGCGCACAGATGCTCTTACCGGTGCGTTGAATCGCCGCGCGATGGAAGAGGCAGCTCTGCGCGAAACCGCGCGCTGCATCCGGTTCGGCTACCCGTTGTGCATGATCATGATCGATATCGACAACTTCAAGCGGCTCAATGACACGCGTGGGCATCTTGCCGGCGATCATGTTCTGCAAGCTCTGGTGCACAAGGTGAAAAGCATGTTGCGCGTGCAGGACCTGCTTGCACGTACTGGCGGCGAAGAGTTTGCCATTCTGCTCCCTGATACACCTGCCTCTTCCGGTGTTATCGCTGCCGAACGGATAAGGCAGGCCATCGAGGCTCTCGAAGTGCCCTTTGAATCTGGTCCGATCAGATTCACAATCAGCGCCGGTGTAGCTCAGCTCGATCCAGCCTGCGGCTTCGAAGGAATGATGCAGCTTGCCGACGAGGCCATGTACGACGCCAAGGAGCATGGCCGCAATCTGGTTTCTGCGCGTCTGGCAACCGCCAGCTTTGCCTGACCCAGTTCATATAGGCTTCCAGCGGATAGGATAGCCGCTCGCTACGGTTATGCTGGTCTCCATGGAAGACTCCGCCGCTGTTCAATCCATACTCAGCCAGTACCGCGCATCGCTCGCCATGCTGCGCAGCACCATCGAACTATGTCCCGACGATTTCTGGCTGGCTGCGGATTATCGCAACCGCTACTGGCATGTCACCTATCACGCACTCTTTTATGCCCACCTGTATGTAAACGCATCAGAGGCTGAATTCACTCCATGGCATAAGCATCGTGCAGTGTGCCGGCTCCTCGGCTCATCGGCCAAAGAACTCGCGGCAGTTGAGCCCTACTCAAAAGCCGACCTGCTCGACTACCTCGCGATCTGCTCTGCTGAAATCGAAGACAAGGTGCCAAAGCCGCCGCTCGAAGGCCCTTCAGGCTTTGACTGGCTGCCCTTCAACCGCCTCGAACTGCACTTCTACAACATCGGCCACATCCAGCATCACACCGGTCAGCTCGCCGAACGCCTCAGGGCTGTATGCAATGTCGGCTTATCGTGGGTGCGCCATGGCTAGAGCTCAGAAACCCATGATGTTGTAACCGCAGTCCACGTAGATCGTTTCGCCTGTAACCGCGCTCGCAAGGTCGCTGGCCAAATACAGCGCAGTCCCGCCGACTTCGCTCTGATCTACATTGCGGTGCAGAGGAGAGCGATCGGCATGGGCCTTCATCATGTCGCCCAACGCTCCAATGCCGCGCGCCGCCAGCGTCTTGATTGGGCCTGCAGAGATCGCGTTTACGCGTATGCCCTTGGGACCAAGTTCATAAGCCAGATAGCGCACGCACGATTCGAGCGACGCCTTGGCCAGAGCCATCACGTTGTAGTGTGGCACCACTTTTTCTGCAGCGTAATAACTCAGCGTCATGATGCTGCCGCGATCGGTCATCAGCGGAGCAGCTGCGCGGCTCACTGCGATCAGCGAGTACACGCTCACATCGTGTGCAATACGGAATCCCTCGCGGCTGGTGTTGATGAACTCACCTTTCAGGTCCTCAGCAGGCGCGTAGGCTACGGCGTGCACCAGAATGTCGAGCTTGCCATATTTCTCCTTGAGCGCCGCAAAAAGAGTCTCAATCTCCGCATCGCTCGATACATCGCACTGAAAACCGCTCGCGCCGGGCAAATCGTTGATCAGGTCCTCAGCCTCGGCCTTCATGCGCTCGTTCTGATAGCAGATGGCCAGCGTTGCGCCGGCTCCGTGCAGTTTTTGTGCGATGCCCCACGCAATGGAACGTTTATTGGCCAGCCCGAAGATAACGGCCGCCTTGCCTGAAAGATCGGTCATGCCTGCGCTGCTCCTCTGCTCTGCAACTTGATGTCCGGCAGTCAATAAGAAGATCCGAGCCCGGACCGTCTCTTAGGATAGCAGCCGCATGAGGAGCAGGTATCGCAAGATGCGCAAAGTAGATTCATGTTCTATCGGGACATCTGAATCGGCACAGCCACGCCGGTCAGTGAATCCTGATACTGGCCGCTCATCTGCCGCTGGTCTGCTGAAACCTGAAGAGAAAGAACGCCCGATCGTCCCGCAAGGTTATAGCTGGGCAGGCTGAAACTCCACCCTGCAATCTGGCCGGTAGCCACAGCCTCCACGACTCCTGAATTAATCTCCGAGATCGCCACATAGTTACCGTACTGGTTTACCTGGTATGTCAGCCCTATCGGGCTCATCCAGTACCCGGCGATATTCGGTAGCGCGGTCTGCTGGCTGCCTGTTGCGGGCGTGGATGCCTGGTCAGTGGAAGGCGTGTCATACGTAGCGTCGGTTATCTGCGCCGGTTGGGGCTGCTGGGGCTGCGCACCCTGGTCGGAGTGTGCCCTGGCCTCATTTTCCAGTGTCGTCACGCGCTGGGTCAGCTCATCAGAACCGCTCTTTCGGTCTTCCGGTGAGAGATTCTTTGCATCCTGCTGATTCATCATCTTGGCGCTAACGCCCTGAGTGTCGAAGTGAATCTCAGAGATGTGATTTTTGAAGACCAGGATGATCAGCAGAAAAGCGGCAAAGGTGAGCCAGAGGCCAAGCTTCACGGTTGATTGAGGTTTTTCTTCGCTCATAAGACCCCCATATCACGCCTGTCGAAATGGTGTCACGAGGCCCCTCCGCGTTTCCGCGACGTATTGTGGGTGGAAGGAAACGCTGTTGTAGAGGGATTCTACTCCGGCCATGAATTCCAGGGAAGCGATTTCGAACCTGGAATCACGCCCAGGGAACAGCAGGGGCTGGCCAAACCCCTGCAATCAACCTTCGAGATCAGCCGCCCAGATCGATCAGTTCCACATGCCCCACCGGCCGCTCCAGAAACCGCGATCCCAACCTCTCGAACTTCTCTACCGAATCGGTTGCAAAGCAGCGAATCTCGGTCTGAACTGTGGAATCTTCAGGCTTTGCAGCCGCACGTCCGTTGAATAGCTTTACCGCTGTCTCGGCTGTTGATTCCGCTGAATCGATCACGCGAATGCCACTTGCTCCACTATCCGCAAGCACCCGCTCAATCAGCCGTCGCAGCAGCGGATAGTGCGTGCATCCCAGCACAAGCGTATCCGGTTTGAATCCCTCGGCTTCTGCCTGCACGCGCAGCTCATCGAGGTAAATGCGGATCACCTCCGCCGTTACCGGATGCGCAGTCCATCCCTCCTCGACCAGAGGCACCAGCAGAGGACACGCCTTCTCGATCGCGCGCAGCCCTTGCGCCTGGCATGCCGCCGCATAGGCGTGGCTCTGCACAGTGGCATCGGTCGCAATCACCAGTACATCACCGCTTGCCGAGGCTCCCTGCGCCGCTGACGCGCCCGGCTCGATCACGCCCAGCACCGGCACCGGCACCGCATCCTGAATCGCATCCAGAGCCAGTGCGCTCGCTGTATTGCAGGCAATCACCATGTATTCGGCGCCCTGCTCGTTCACCAGGAACTGCGCGCTCTGCGCTGCATAGCGCGCGACCGTGCGCCTCGACTTCGATCCATAGGGCAGCCGTGCGGTATCGCCCAGAAACGCATACCGCGCTTGCGGAAGCCGATCAATGAGCGCTCGCAGCACAGTGAGCCCGCCGAAGCCCGAGTCGAAAACGCCGATCACTGGCGGCTTGCTGGTTTCGCTCAAGGCTGCGCTCCTTGTGCTGGCATCGCTTCAGCAGTCAGATAGGTTCGCATCAGGTCGGCATGACCCGCCAGCGTATCGCGCGGCTGCCCATCCACCAGGAAACGCACCTCCATCACCTGCGGCAGGTTCGCATGCAGCGTTGCGCAGATCGAAAGCACCGTCAGGCTCTCAGTCTCGATCCCCGAGGGATGGTTTCCCGCAAAGGTTCCTGACAGGTTCACCACGGCCAGTTCTGGACCGCTCTGCGTATCGTTCGCAGGCGCTGCCGGTGTTCCCGCATCCGGAATCATCACCCTCTGCTGATCCACTGTATTACCGGTACTCACCGCGTTGCCTTTCCTGCTGGCATTTGCCGGCATCAGAAACACCTGTAGCACCGAACTCGCTCCACCCGGTACCGGATGCCCTGCATCCTGCGCTGCATAAAGGTCAAGGAGCTTACCCAGAATGGCCCGCGCTCGCTCGTTCGGACTCTGCGGTAGCGGTAGAGAAAGCTCCTGCGTCATCAGCGTATCGTCTGAGTCGCTTGCCACCATTAGGGTCGCCTGCACCGCCGGAGCTACCTCCGGCGCTTGCGTTGGCGTCGACTGCTCGCCTGCCAGCAGCCGCTGATGTTCGCGGTTGCGGAGTTGCCACAGCACCGCGCCCATCACGATGGAAGCGGCCAGTAGCAGGAAGAACAGCACAGTCTGGTATCGAGGAATCACGGCTGGCCGGCCCCCGTGCCTGATCCGTCGAGACGCGGTCCTTCCGAGCGCCACTCTACAATCGCAGCCGCCAGGGCATCTGCTACACGCGCCTGGTAATTTGCATCGTTCAGGCTCTCGGCTGGAGTTCCGGTCGATCCCTTGTCTGGCCCAACCTCCGCCGCGATCGCTGGGCATGTCATGCTGTCCATTACAGGCAGAGCGGTGCGCCCAACCGTCACCTGCAGCCCCGATTGCTGCAATGCGGAGTTGACCACTCCTTCAAACGCCACGCTGCGCGTTACCCATGCAGCCTGCGCGGTCTTCCACGGTATAAATCGCGCCGGCGCTACTGGCGCAAACGACGAGGCAAACAGATGCACGCCGGTTCCGGTCAGTGTGCCGTGCAGGCTTACGCAGGCCTGTGCGTTGGCATGGTTGGCAATTTCGTCCCGCTGCCCGGCGTCCAGTGTCGCATCTGACTCACGTGTCGTCACTACCTGAATGCCACGCGCTGAAAGAAGCGAACGCAGCCTTACACTCAACGCCAAAGTAAAGTTCTTCTCCATCCAGTCACTGCTGTGTCCGCCCGAGTCGTTGCCGCCGTGTGCTGCGTCAAGCACTACAACGAAGTGAGGCGTTGGTGCCACAGGAGTCTGAGCTGATCCCGGCAGGCCCATCGCAGCAGCCGCCAGCGCGAGCGCCGCTCCCTGAGTGCGGTGCCATGCCATCGTCCTACTCCAGCGCATAGATGGCAAGGCCGCTCAGCAGCTTGGGATAGAAATCGGTGGACTTCTGTGGCATCACATCGCCTGCAAATGCCACTTCGCGAAGCTGTTCCATGGTTACAGGGTTGGTCAGGAAGGCGATGTCCGCTTCGCCGCGGCGCACCTGGTCCACAGCCTCGGCTGCGTCGCGCAGATAGTGGATATTGGTCTGCTCGCGCACCTTTTCCGCGTCCAGCCCCAGCAGCCTGTCGAGCACCAGTGCATGCAGATGCGTAAGATCTAGCTGCCGTAGCCGTTCGGGAATCGCATTGAGTGCCTCAGAAGCCTCCGGCTTCGAGCGCAGCAGATAATCCCCGCCGCGCGTCACCGCAACAAATGCTGTCCCGCTCTGCTGCTGCAGCGTCTCGATAAACTGCTGTGCGTCATAGGGAGGCAGGGAATCGACAGTAAAGAACTCTCCAGCAGCTTTTAGAAACGCATTCACGTAAAAGTCTGCGAGCCCATGCACCACGCGATGCGTTGGCAAAATCACCAGCCCGTCCGCATCCATGTTCACAAAAGTCATCATTACCGCAGCTTCGGGATAAGGCGGCTGCGGCAGTTGTGTCGCGCTCGTCTCTGGTTTGGCCTGCGCTGTCCCGTGCTCATGAATCCACTCGCGCCCATAATTGAGAGCCGTCTCGTAGCGGTGATGCCCGTCGGCAATAATCAGCTTCTTATCGTCCATCGCCGTTGTCAGCAGCCGGATAGTCGCAGGATCGCTCACTCGCCACACGCGGTGCACCACGCCATACTCGTCCGTAACCTCAGCGTCAGGCGTGCTATTCCCGTCGTAGAGAATCGCTTCCACCGTCTTCGCCGGGTCGGAGTAGAGCATGAATATCTGTCCGAAGTGCGCCCGCGTCGCCCTGAGCAGGTTCAGCCTGTCGCTCTTCGGCTTGGCCAGGGTCTGCTCGTGGCGAAAGACTACATGCTCCGCATAATCGTGCAGTTTACCCAGCGCGATGAACCCACGGCGCTCTTTGACTGTCTGCGTGCCCGGCACTGTAAACCGTTGCTCATAGGCAAATACGCAGGGATCTTTTTCCTGCACCAGCACGCCTTCCTCGCGCCAGGCCTTGAAGTCCGTTGCCGCCCTCGTATAGACACTCTCTCCGCGTTCGGCATCGAAGAGTTCAGGCAGCCCAAGGATGATCCGCACCAGGTTATAGGGGCTGCGCTGGTGATAAGCCTGTTGCATCGCAGGCGAAATCTTGTCGTAGGGCTGGGTCACCACGTCATTGAGACGAACGGCTGACGGATTGTATCGCCAGGCGCGAAACGGATAAATGCGAGCCATCGGAAAGGTCGAGCTCCGCGTTCAAGCAATGGAAAATTTGAGCGTCCGCATGCCGCCCAATCGAATTCCGGACGCTGAATTGCTCACGCTCGATTGTATCCCAGCGTCCGATAGGATAAAGGAGCACCGGCAGATACCGGGATACGGGAACGCGATTACAATCTGGTTACACCAGGAGTGAGAGAATCGTGGTACTATCGCGGTCAATCTCAAGGTGTTTGGCTATGATCAGGGGTCCCCTCCAGAGCGTAGCGGCGAGTGGAGGCAGCAAAGTGCGGCAGGTCCGCCGATGGGCGAGCAAAGGCAGTCTGATCCGTAGTCTGGCATTCTGTCTCGCACTTACTGCAGTCCATGCTCAGGACGATCAGCTCAATAAGGTCCATGTTCAGCCGCCGCCAGGGACTGCTGCTCCTGCCTCAGAACCGAAGGGTGCTGAGGCTCCTGCGCAGACCGGTATAAACGCGCTCAAAGTTCATCCCGGTTCCTTCATCCGTATGGATGTCGATCTGGTTCTTGTCCCCGTCACCATCACCGACCCTATGAACCGCCTCGTTACCGGCCTCGAAAAGAATGACTTTCAGGTCTATGAAAACAACGGAGAGCAGAGCATCTCGAGCTTCGCCTCAGAAGACGCTCCGGTATCCATCGGCATTATCTTCGATCTCTCCGGCTCCATGAGCTCCAAGCTGGTCCGTGCTAAACAAGCCATCCTGCAGTTCATCAAAACAGCAAATCCCCAGGACGAGTTTTTTGTTATCGGCTTTAACGACCGTCCCGAACTCATTGAGGACTTCACCGGTTCCGTCGAAGACATCCAGGCCCGCCTGGCCACCGTGCAGAGTGGCCATCGCACCGCGCTTCTCGACGCCATCTACTACGGCGTGGCCAAGATGAAGGATGCGCACCACGAGCGCAAGGCATTGCTTGTTGTCTCTGATGGCGGCGACAATCGTTCCCGTTATACCGAGGGCGAAGTCCGCTCGCAGGTTCGGGAGTCCGATGTGGAGATTTACTCCATAGGTATCTTTGACCCCTACGCGCCTACCCCTGAGGAGCGTACCGGCCCGCAGCTTCTCGAGGACCTGAGCGACTCGACTGGTGGCCGCATGTTCCGAGTGGATGATGTGGACGAAATGAGCGACATCGCCGAAAAGATTTCTACCGAGCTTCGCAACCAGTATGTAATCGGTTATCGGCCCAAAGACCGCACCCGCGACGGCAAGTGGCGTAAAGTAAAGGTGAAGGTCAATCCTCCTCCAGGACTACCTCCGCTTACGGTCTATGCCCGCACCGGCTACTATGCGCCTTTACAATAACGTCCTTTGCGCAGCCCTGTTAGCCGGAGCGGCGCTCATTCTTGTACCTCAACCAGCCCATGCCTCAGCGGGTCAGCAACCTGCTACGCCTGTCGCTGCTGGCCAGGCCCCGCACTTTCCCGCCGATTCCGACCCTGTCCGCTCGCCCGAGGGCTCGTCTCCAGCCGCAGCCCCGCTTCCAAAGGAAGGAAGCGGCTATGTGTTGCGCACAGACGTTGAGGAGGTGGTGCTCAACGCTACTGTCCTCAACGGCAACCAACTCGTGCAGAATCTCACCAAAGACGACTTCACTGTCTACGAAGACGGCGTCAAGCAGAACCTGATCAGCTTCCAGCACACCGATCTCCCTGTCTCGATCGGTCTGGTCATCGACAACTCCGGCTCCATGTACCGCAAACGCCCGTCGGTCAACAAGGCCTCGCTCGACCTGATCCAGGCCTCGAATCCTCAGGATGAAGCCTTTGTCGTCAATTTCTCTGATGAGGCTTTCATCGACTCCGACTTCACCAATGACATCGGCAAACTTCGCGACGGCCTGTCCCACATCGACTCCCGTGGCGGCACCGCGCTTTACGACGCCGTGGTCGCCTCCGCCGATAAGCTGGTCAACGACGGCAAGCGTCCCAAGCAGGTTTTAGTACTCATTACCGACGGTGAGGACAATGCCTCCACGCTCAACCTCGAGCAGACTATCCGCCGGGTGCAGGAGCTTTCCGGTCCCGTTATCTACTCGATCGGCCTGCTCTTTGGTGACGAGATGAGCCGCGCCGAGGTACGCCATGCGCGCCATGCGCTCGAGATGCTCTCGACGGAAACCGGCGGTATGGCCTTCTTTCCCAAGTCCATGGAAGAGATTGACCAGATTGCGGCTGAAGTGGCCCGCGACGTCCGCAGCCAGTACACCCTCGGTTACCGCTCAACCAAACCGACTTCGATTCCCGGCTTCCGTACAGTGCAGGTAATTGCTCAGGCTCCCGGCATGGGCAAGCTCACCGTCCGCACCCGCACAGGCTACTTCCCCGTAGCTGGCAAGGAAAAACCGCGCGCTCACGGCGCAGATTAGCGAGACTTGTTGGCGATGGGTCCATTCAACAGATATCGCTTTGCATGTCTCGTCGCTCTATGTGGGTTGCTGCTGTTTGAACGCCCCATTCTTTCTCAGGGAAACATGATCGTTGAGATGGAACCGGCGACGGTACGCCATCTGGCTGGTATTGTGACCGATCCGACCGGAGCTGCCATTTCTCAAGCAACCGTCGAAGACTGTGACTCCACATTTGGAACAATTATGGCTGTCGGCAAGACAGATCGGAAGGGCCGGTTTTCTCTTCCGCAAGCAAAACCTGGAACACACCACTATCTGCAGGTGATATCTCGGGGTTTCAATCTAACGCGTATTCCCGTGATCATCGATCGCAGTGGAAAAAATGAACTACGCATTCGACTGACACTGGGGACCTGAGTTCCACCCTTACGCGATAAGCTAGATTCAGGAGACCATCGCGAATAGCACTTATGTCCGAATACAAATACTCGACCCTTGCCGTTCACGCCGGCCAACACCCCGATCCCCAAACTGGCGCCGTCAACGTGCCTGTCTATCTCTCGTCGACCTTTGAACTTACCGGTATCGGCACTGACCGTGGCTGGGACTACTCACGCGCCGGCAACCCCACCCGCGACCGGCTTGAATACGCACTCGCCACGCTGGAAGGTGGCACCAGCGGCCACGCGTTCACTACAGGCATGGCGGCCATCTCTGCGCTGCTGGCCATGCTTCGTGCCGGCGATCACCTCGTCTGCTCGCGCGACGTCTATGCCGGCACCGTCCGCCTTCTCGACCAGATCGTCAGCGGCTACGGCATCGAGATCGACTACGTGGATACCAGCGACCTTGCCGCCGTGGAAGCGGCCATGAAGCCGAATACCAAGCTCGTTCACATTGAAACGCCGAGCAACCCGCTCATGGTGCTTACAGATATCGCTGAGGTAAGCCGCATTGCGCATGCACGCGGCGCTGAAGTCAGCGTCGACAATACCTTCCTCTCGCCCGTGCTGCAGAGCCCGCTTGCGCTCGGCGCGGACATCGTGATGCATTCGACCACCAAGTATCTCAATGGCCACTCTGACGGTCTCGGCGGCGCGCTCATCGGCTCCAAGCCCGAGCATAAGGAGCGTTTTCTGCTGGTCCAGAAGGCGGCCGGCGGCGTCATGTCGCCCTTCGAGTGCTTCCTCGTCCTGCGCGGTATCAAGACCCTCCCGTTGCGTGTGCAGAAGCACGAGGAAAACGGCCGCGCTGTGGCCGAGTTCCTCTCCACGCACCCCAAGGTCAGCAAGCTTGCCTATCCGGGGCTCAAGAGCCATCCGCAATACGACCTGGCCGTCAGGCAGCAGAAGGGCTTTGGCTCCATGATGAGCTTCGAGCTCAAGTCCCGCGATGAAGCCGCCCGCTTCCTCGCCGCCATCAGGATCTTTCTCAACGCCGAGTCGCTCGGTGGCGTCGAATCGCTCGCCTCCCACTCGGCAACCACCACGCACGCTTCAGTCAGCGAGGAAGTCCGTACCTCCATGGGCATTAACGAAGGCCGCATCCGCCTCTCCATCGGCATTGAGGACAAGGAAGACCTCATTGCTGACCTCGACCAGGCTCTGGCCGCAGTCTAACGAGCCGCTATGCAGCACGGCGCGCACATCCTGGCCATAGACACTTGTGGTCCTTCCGGCACTGTGGCCCTCGGCCGTCTGGCCGGCAGGGACCTTGAGGTTCTCGGCCAGACTGTGCTTGAGGGCCGTACCTATTCCGCCACGCTCGTTGCCGCAGTTCGTAACCTGCTCGCTGCCGCCAAGATCGATCTCCGGGATCTTGGCGGCATTGTGGTCATCAACGGCCCGGGCAGCTTCACCGGCGTGCGCGTAGGTTTGAGCGCAGTGAAAGGCCTCGCCAGCGCCCACGACACGCCTGTTGTCGCGTTTTCCCGCCTGCTTGTTCTTGCGCGCAAAGCCGGAATTCCCTCAGCCGCGCTCGACGCACACCGCGGCGAGATATTTCTCCGCCTCGAACGCGCCGGCAGTGACCCCCAGGAACTCCTCTCAGGCACCCATGAACTCGCTGCCGAGCAGCCGCCGCTCCGCATCGCCGTCTGTGACGATGCCTCAGTCGGAATGCTCTCCGCTGTCTGGCCCGCTACGCAGATCGTAAAGACAACTCCGCCGACAGCGGCTGACTCCCTTCGACTCGGCGAGTCCCGCCTGGTCACTGGCATCTACGCCGATCTCGCTTCGCTCGACGGCCACTACCTGCGCCGCTCCGACGCCGAGATATTCGGCAAGCCACGCGGCGCCGAACCACAAGTTCCATGAAGTCCGACAATGCCAGCATCGAAATCCGGCCGGTAAATGTGACCGATCTGGACGAAATTATCGGTATCGCAGAAATCCTTGCCGAAGCTCCGCATTGGCCCCGCAAGCGATACGACGAAGTGCTGCGTGCTGATTCTCCCGTTCGACGCATTGCGCTGGTTGCGGCTGATCCGCAGAGCAGGGAAGTAGTCGGCTTTATCATCGCCAGCCTTGTCCTGCCGGAAGCGGAGCTTGAAACTATTGCTGTAGCCCCTGAACGCCAGCGGCAAGGAATCGGCGCACGCCTTCTGGAAAAGCTTGTTCATGAGCTCAAAGCGGCGGGTGCAGAGGAACTTCACTTGGAAGTCAGGGCCTCAAATCAGCCAGCTATCCGGTTCTACAGATCGGAAAACTTCAGGCAGACTGGCGTACGCCCACGTTACTATGTTGATCCTGAAGAGGATGCGGTTCTAATGAGCCTGAGGCTTGAGTAAGCTATGCTGCCAGCTGTCTAATCCAGTCCTTGCATGCGTTTATTCCTGTGATTCCAATCACCTTGCCTGCATTCCTTTCCCGATATTCACAGCAAAGTATTACTTTCGGTGTTTTCTCGCTTGCCGAGCGGCCGGTAGCGGAGCTATATGTAAATGTTCTGCAAATGCGGCTCCTGCCGCAACGGAGGTGCTTGATGGACGAAGTAAATGACGCCACGCTGAGCGAAGAAATTGATCGCCTGCACGCCGAACATCGACGCTACGCTCAGCGGTTGGAAGAGTTGCTTCAGAAACCCTATCTCAGCACAGACGAGGAGTTGGAAGAAGTGCGTTTGAAAAAACTCAAACTGCACGCCAAAGACCTCATCTACGCGCTTGAGCGCCGGATGCCGGTTGTAGCTTAAAGTCCTTGTTTTGTAGAAGTCTGGTCATGCGGTGAGCCCAAAGTTCATCGGAATGGGTAGTGTGTGCAGGCGTCAGCCTCATCAGACTCAAATAACCGTATAATCGTTGGGACAATGGTTCGTGACGGTTACATTTACGGTTTGAGTCTGCTGGCTGTTGCAGCGGCTCTCTTCTGGTTCACAGGCGGCTGGGTCTGGGCTGTGATCCCTGTTCTTCTCGCTGCATTTTTCCTCTGGTTCTTCCGCGATCCATATCGTGACATTCCTTCCGGCGTGGGGCTCATTGTGTCTCCCGGTGACGGTCTAGTCACCGAGACTGCCTCCATCACCACTCCCGACGGGCCACGCCAGCGCATCAGCATCTTTCTGAGTGTCTTTGACGTACATGTCAACCGCTCGCCTATTGGCGGGATCGTCAGTAAGGTGCAGTACCAGAGCGGCAAGTACCTCAACGCTATGAATCCGGCCTCTGCCGACCAGAACGAGCAGAACATCGTAACTGTGCGAGGCCAGGGTGCCGACGAGGGTATCGAGGTCACGTTCAAACAGATCGCCGGCCTGATCGCCCGCCGCATAGTCTTCAACTTCAGTGAAGGCCAGGCCGTCACCCGCGGCCAGCGAGTGGGTCTCATCAAGTTTGGTTCCAGGGTAGATGTCATCCTTCCCGCAGCCGCTGAATTACGCGTTAAAGTAGGGCAGCGGGTCAAAGGCGGCGCGAGCGTGCTGGCCGCCATGCCGCAAGGAGATCGCACATGAACTACGAGGAGCAGGCACTGGCCAGGGAGCGCAACAAGGCCCGTCTGCGCCGCGGCATGTACCTGCTGCCTTCGTTGTTTACTGCCGGGAATATCGGCGCGGGTTATTACTCCATTACGCAGACCATCGCCGCCATTGGCAGCAGCGGTGAAGCGCATACGCACCTCGACTGGGCGGCTATCGGCATCCTGTTTGCCATCCCTTTTGACGCGCTTGATGGCCGCATCGCACGCATGACCAACACCTGCAGCGACTTTGGCCGCGAGCTTGATTCGTTGGCTGACGTGATTACCTTCGGCGTCGCTCCCAGCCTGCTGGCATTCGTCTGGGGGTTCCACTTTCTGCCCGACTCGGTCGACCCTCAGCTTCGCCAGCACCTCATCCAGGCAGGTGTCTTCATTAGCTTTCTCTTCCTGCTCTGTGGGGCCTCGCGCCTCGCCCGTTTCAACATCAGCCATGACCCGCAGCCGCGCAATCCTGGCCGTCCGGGCCGCAAATACTTTGTCGGCATGC
>DASZXD010000290.1:0-2545 GCA_035546015.1 Occallatibacter sp. | reverse complement strand
CGACGGCGACGACGCGATGGGCGCTGGCGCCGACCGCGGCGTCGATCATCACCAGCAGCTCCATCAGGGTGTCGTTGGCGCTCATCCCCAGCTGGGGGTTGGCGCAGGTGGGCTGCACGATGAAGACGTCGCGTCCGCGTACGTTCTCCATAACCTCCACCTTGCACTCGCCGTCACTGAAACGAGTGACCTCGGCATCCCCCAGCTTGGTCTGGAGATGTCGCGCGATGTCCTGCGCCAGCGCCAAATTTGCATTGCCAGCAAACAAAGCCAGCGTATCGCTCGTATTCATGTGACGCACATCATCCATACCGAGATTGGCTGGGGTGGAAGGATTCGAACCTCAGAATGGCGGGATCAAAACCCGCCACTAGACTAAGCAAATCAATAGCTTATTGACTAGCTTAGAAATCCTGTCCCCTCCACTACCTCCGGAATCCCCATCGTTGTCTCTAGGGCCGTCTATAGAGCTGTCACCAGCGCCAACGCCCGTGAAATCCTGTGAGGAGCCGAAAGGGCGCGCATCATACCCGATTCCGCGTCCCGGAGGCTCGATTGGGCAGCCTAATCCTTCGCTGCGCGAATCGGTATTCAGCATATGCGTAGCCCGCATCCGTACTGGAATGGGCTCAAACCCTCAGCTTGGCGTTGGCGGTTGGCGGGTAACTGCTCAATAAACCGGGGCGGCTACGCGAGCGCGGCCCTGGTCCGGAGGGTGGCCGCCAGAGAGGGGATGAGTTCGGTCTGCGAGAGGCGGTCATTCAAGTAGGCCCAGAACGAAAGGCCTTGCTTGCGACAGGTTTTCTTCAGACTGATGAAGGTGTCGCGACAACGCCGCCCGAGATCGCTGCGGGTGCCGCCGCTGACCTTGCGTTTCTTCACATAGTCCCGGACGTCACGCTCGCTGTCGTTGGTGTGCAAGGGGATATCCGGCCGCTTGAGCACCAGCAGTAGCTCCTCCTTGTTCTGACGCAGCCGTTTGAGCAACTCGTTCAAACCCTGGTAGCGCGTTTTCTGTTTGAAGAGCGCATCAAAGCGCCGCTCCAGCGCGCCCTGGGCTTTTCGGTTGGGCCTGCGCTTATAGATTTTCAGATCGGCATACAGCTCCCAGAGCTGACCGCGAACTGTGGCGATGTCTTCGCGGTGATCCTCATTCAAGGGCAGGAGCGTATGGATCAGTCGCTCGGCATGGATCCAACATAGCCCATGACAGAGGACTTTGAACTGTCCCGCATCGTCGCTGACAATGGCCAGTCGATCTTGTAATCCGCGATCGGCCAACTCCCCCAGCAGCGCCCCTTCGGTGGCGATGCGCCGGTGCCGCTCCGTGTGCACTCCTGATCGGTTCAAATACCGCTCCCACCCAGGAGAGTCCTCAATAAAGTGGCGTGGGCCGTCGGCCAAGGCCTGCACCAACGCGTGCGACAACCCTTGCTGGCGCATGTAGGTCAGTGCCGGGGCATTGATCCGGTAGCGGATCTCCCCAGCACACAGCAGTTGCAGGAAATTGATCCGGCTCTTGCTGGCGGTGGACTCAAACCAGGCGAAATCGGGGTTGCCGATCTGGGTGACGTAACCGTTCTGGCCGCGATGCCGGGCGCCGGAGTCATCCACGGTGATATAGGCGGCTGTCGCAAGCCCGGCTTTCAGCAGTGCATCTTTTTCCGCATGAAAGCTGTCCTGGTCGTGACTCAGCAGCGCCTCGATGGCACCGGTGGAGATCTCGATGCCCCACTCGCGCAACTGTTCGTGCAGCAAGGGTTGCGTGACCTGACAGTGATGGTGCTGGTAGAGCACGTAGCTGCGCAGCGTCGGACCAAAACGATGCTCCGCCACACAGGCGGGTAACTGGCCGATCAAACTCTTGCCCTGAGGTGTCAGCCAGCGTGCCAGCCGGTAACGCGTGTTGTGCGCGCGGATGAGCAGATCTTGAATGACCACATCCCGATAGCCCTTGAATCGTGAGCCCTTGGGGACCCGTCCACGGGGCGGAATGATCTGCTCATCGTGGATAACCAACTCCGCGGTCTTGCTGCGCTTGTCAGAGCCGGGCCGACGGGTGTCTTTTTCCGAACGGTCCGCCTCCGGCTCCGGGTCCGTCTCCTCTTCCATCTTGCTGGGTTTGAAGCGCGGGCGTTTCTTTTCACCTTTGAGCACCCGAACTTCGTCCTTGAGGTGGGCGATTTCTTCTTCTTGCTGCTGCACCCGTTCGGCAAGACCTTCGATCAAACCCAACAGTACCGTCACCAGCGGGGTGCGCTCGGCTTCCGGAATCGTCGGTATGGAAAAGCGTGGCTTCATCAGCCGATAGAAGACCTCCAGCCCGCTTCCTTATAACCCGCATGAGGCTATCTCAGCAAATTATTGAAAAGAAAAGAATCACCTGCCCCGGCTTATTGAGCAGTTACGGGTTTGGCTAGGTTGCAGGGCAGTCTTGCCAGATCCTGGGGGTTCGATTCCCCCTGCTCCAATTGCTTGGGCTTCGCGGGCTTGGCCTGTGAGGCGCGGTGCCGTGATCTTGCGCCCGAACACCTCGACAACCGCC
>DASZXD010000289.1:0-23512 GCA_035546015.1 Occallatibacter sp. | reverse complement strand
TGCGGTGAGGTTTTTCGCGCACGCGGAATCCTCGCCTCAGAAAGTGGCCTTCTCAAAGACGCCAGGGAGTCTTTCCTCCAGTCCCTGACGAATGCCCGAACCTACCATGACCGGTGGCTTGAAACATCCGCACTCACGAATCTCGGATTTGTCTCCCTTGCAGAAAACCATTATGACGAGGCGCTGGAGTGGTCGAGAGACGCCTACCAGTCCGCCGTTAATCTCGGCGCAGAAAACCTCGCGCAGGTTGCTCTTGGCAATCTCGGCTGGGCGTATTTCGAGCTAGGCGACTCAGAACGCGCACTTCCTCTGTTTAACCAGGCCGAACGGCTGGCTGTAAAGCTTGGAAACATTCGCAATGAAGTCAAGTGGCTTACTACTACCGGCTACGTCTATCAGAACTCAGGCGACTGGATGCGCGCATCGCAGTTTTATGGACAGGTGCTCGATCTGGCAAGGCCTATCCACAGCCAGGAAGACATTATTAACTCCCTCGAAGATCTTGCTCATCTCTCCATTGCAATGGGAGACCTGGACAAGGCGAGTGGCTACATCGCCCAGCTCACCCCCATGGTGCGCGCAACTAACAATCACCTCGACAGCCTCGACGTCACCCTTGCGCAAGGCGAAATTGCCGCCGCGCGCCACCTGGACCAGCAAGCCGAGGCCCTCTTCAAGACGGTAGACGCCGATCCAAACAGCCAGACCTCGATGCGCCTGGGCGCCGAGCATCAGCTGGCCACCCTCTACGAGCGCGAAGGCAACACGGCTGACGCCGACCGCATGTACCGCACTGCACTTACTACCTTCGAGTCGGCCCGCCAGCAAATCCAAAAAGAGGATTCCAAGCTGCCCTTCCTGGCCAACGCCACGCCGATCTACACCGACTACATCGGCTTCCTCATCAAGCAAGGCAAAGTGCAGGAGGCGCTCAACGTCGCCGATCATGGCCGCGCACGCACGCTGGAGCAGGGCCTGGGCCTCATCTCTTACGAAAAGTCTTTCCAGCCGACTCCGCTCAATCCCACTGCCATCGCGCGCAAAGCTAACTCCACGCTTCTCTTTTACTGGCTGGGCCGTTCGCAGTCTTACCTCTGGGTTATCACGCCCGCTAAGACCGAGCTCTTTCCGCTGCCCGCACGGAGCCAGATTGCGGCTATTGTCCAGCGCTACCGCGGCGCGTTGCTTGGCCCTAACGGCACACTACAGGACTCATCGGCAGATGGCACGGCTCTCTACAACATGCTTGTTGCTCCAGCAGCCGCGCTCATCCCGACCGGCTCCAACGTTGTGGTACTCAGCGACGGTGCTCTCAGCGAACTGAACTTCGAGACGCTCGTCGTCCCCGGACCCACCCCTCACTACTGGATCGAAGACGCAATCATATCCTCTGCTCCTTCGCTCTACATGCTCTCCGCAGCAAAACCCTGGCACGACGGTGGCCGCAAGCTTCTGCTGCTCGGCGACGCCATCTCGCCCGACCCCGACTATCCCGAGCTCCCGCAGGCTTCCGTCGAGATGGAGCGCATTGAAAAACATTTCGCCGCCGCTAATACGTCCGTCCTAAGCCGGCAGAAAGCGACGCCGGACTCGTACCTGGGCAGTGCGCTGCAGCAGTACTCCTATATCCACTTCGTGGCCCACGGTATTGCCAGCCGCACCGATCCGCTGGACTCGGCCATCATCCTCTCGCCCGATTCCGACGCTCAAGACTCCTTCAAGCTCTACGCGCGCGACATTATCCAGCACCCGCTGCACGCGCGCCTGGTCACCATCTCCTCCTGCTACGGAGGCGGTATGCGTTCCTATGCCGGAGAGGGATTAGTCGGTCTGTCGTGGGCATTCCTGCGTGCTGGCGCACACAACGTTATCGGCGCACTTTGGGAAGTAAGCGACGACTCCACCCCGCAGCTGATGGACACCATGTATAGCCGTCTGGCACAAGGCGCACCGCCCGCCGCCGCACTCCGCCAGGCCAAGCTCGCGCTCCTTCACTCCGAAGGCAGCTTCCGCAATCCGTTCTACTGGGCTCCGTTTCAGCTTTACACTGGGCTATAACTTTCAGGCGTTGTTACCCCGCATCCGACCCCGCAAACAAGAACTCCCACGAGGCATCCAGATACATCCAGCGCGGAGCGGCAAACCAGCTTGTCTCCAGGCCCGGCACGTGCAGCAGCGTATGCCCGCCCTCGCACATCAGCTCCGTTCCATTCCATGCCAGGAATGTGCGTGACGCCAGCCCCACTCGTGCAGGGTGCGCTACGCGCCGCAGGCATACGGGGCACCGCTGCCGTTGATCGAGAAGCACCCATCGCATTCCGGCCAGGCAGATGACAAAGGCCGAAATGAGCTGGATGTAATCCGCCATATAGGGGCTGCTGAATGTCCGCCAGTACGCCAGATCGAGCGACGCGTAGTACACCATTGGCAGCAGCATCCCGATCTTGGCGGCCAGAAACAGCCAGCGCACCACACGCCGCGGCCACGGCGGCCGGTGCGATGCCGGGCTGTACTCGCCCATGGAAACAGTAGTAATAGCAGGCAGCGCCACCAGCGCCAGAAACAGCGCAAATTTGAACAGATCCCACGGCCCGGCCGGTTCATCGTCAATCGAGGACCCGTTCAGATCGATCTCCGCGTTGTTCCGTCCATACGCCGTGATGTGCATCGAGCCGGCCCACATCTCCGCACGCCCGGCACTCGTCAGATGAGCGACTACGTTGCCGCTCGCGTGCGCTGGCATCGCCGACTCAGGCTCCAGCACCCATGCATCCACGTGTCCCGGCAGCTTCCAGGCACGGCTTGACGCCACGCCGATCACGCGCGCCTGGCGCCCGCCCACATTCAGTACTCTGCCTGCAATGTCCGGATCGGCGCCAAAGGCCCGACGCCACATCCCGTCGCTCACAATCGCCGCAGACATGCCGTCGTCCGGCGTGTTGTCGCTGCGCAGCCACACCGGAATTCCAAGAAGCTCAAAGAAGTTGGCTGTTGCGTAAGCGATCTTCCATCCACCCTTGAGCTCGCCTCCGTCCAGCACGTTTTCACGGCTCGTCCGGTAAAACGCCAGTTCATCGAAGTACTGCTGCCGGCTCCCGCTCCATGTGAGAAACTGTGCAAACGGGATTGCCGCATTCCTGACTCTTGTATCCGCCGTTCTCTGGATCAGGATCAACCCGGTCCTCGCCGGCGCGAGCGGCGGACTCAGGGCCGAGCGTGCTTCAGGAAGCAGATGTGCAAGCAGACAGCTCGCCGCCAGCACCGTTGCCATGGCCAGCAGGCACTGCCCCGCGGACCCGTGCAATGCGATCGTCTTTATCTTCTCTCTCCGAGCATGTTGCCGCAGAGACCATGCATCCTTGAATGCGCCCAGACAAAACGCCATCGCACACCATCTTTTCGCGCACGACCGCTCCACGTGCCATGTCTCCGCCTGCCACTCGCGCAGCCACTCCGCACGCATACCGGCAGGCGTCATCAGCGCGGCCACGTAGAGCAGCGCCCTGTGCACGAGACTGAACGCCAGAGGCGTCATACCGTCTTCGCCTCCTCAGTCGGAATCAGCCTTTCAAGCAGCGGATAGCGCTTGCGCGAAGCCTCCAGCGTCGACTTGCCGGCTGTGGTCAGCTTGTAATACTTGCGCGGCGGCCGCTGCTCGGCGTCGGCAATCGACTGTTTCTCCCACTGCGACCGGATCAGCTCGTCGCCCTCCAGCCGCCGCAGCGCCGGATACACCGTGCCGCTGGGTAGCCCGGTCATCTCCATCACGCTGAATCCATACACATATCCCGCATGGATTGCCTGCAAAATCATCGCCGCCGTATGCGAAAGCTTGGGCTCTGCCCCCATGCGCGCATTTTAGCTATGTAGCAATCTACTTGACAAGATGTATACAGAATGCTACATAGGGTAAGACCTGATTCGAGGAGCACCCCATGGAGCGTCGCCATGCTTGAAGTGCAGCATCTTTACAAAAGCTATCGCGGCATCCCCGCGGTCCAGGATGTCTCCTTCAATGTCGCCCCGGGCGAGATTGTCGGCTTTCTCGGGCCCAACGGCGCCGGCAAATCCACCACCGTTAAAATCATCACCGGCATGCTGCGTCCCAACGAGGGCCGCGTTCTATATCAGCGCAAGGACATTCGCGAAGATATGGTGTCCTATCGTGCCTCCTTCGGCTACGTCCCCGAGGAAGCGCATCTCTATACCTATCTCTCGGGCCTTGAATATCTTCAGCTCATCGGCAGGCTTCGCGGAATCCCCGAGCGCGTCCTTGAAGCCAAAGCCGCAAGTCTGCTTCGGCTACTCCAACTGGAATCATGGCAGCACTCGTCCATCTCGTCTTACTCCAAGGGCATGCGCCAGCGTGTGCTTATCGCCGCGGCGCTGCTGCACGACCCGCGCCTGCTCATCTTCGACGAGCCGCTCTCCGGCCTCGACGTGGTCTCCGCGCGCATGTTCAAGGACCTGCTTGAAGTGCTCGCCGCACAGGGCAAAGCTATCCTCTACATCTCTCATGTTCTCGAAGTCGTGGAGCAGATCTGCAACCGGGTTATCGTCATCGCCCGCGGCCGCGTGCTGGCCGACGCGCCGCCCTCCGAGCTGACCCAACTCATGAGCCTACCCAATTTAGAAAGCGTCTTTGCCCAACTCGTTCAGCAGCAGGACACTGCATCCATCGCTCACCAGATCGTCGAAGTCATGAGAATTGCACATGCCTGAAGCCTTCCAGCGTCTCTTCACTATGTCGGGCCCCGAGGCCCTCTCGCTCAACGCCCAGGCCGCGCTTGGCGAAGTTGTGCAGCCAGAACGCAGCCAGTTCGCGCATCTGGTTCGCCATTACCTGGAACGCTTCTTCAATCACGAAACAGCCTCACCGGACGGCGACGCTAAAGCGCGTCTGGTACAGACTGCCTGCGCTGCTGGTCTGCCGCCATTGATCGTTGCTACGTATCTATGGCCCATCTATCACCCCGTAGTTGAATACACAATGCGTCACCATGCGCTTCCCGGCCCGCCGCCCTACTGGCTGCAGGTGAACCATCATCTCTTCTTTGTACTCTATTCCTTCGTGGTCATGGGCATCATCACGGTCTACGAGTGGGATCTGTTCTTCCCTGATCTGCTCGATATCTTTGTTCTCGGCGCGCTGCCCATCCACACCCGCCGGCTCTTTCGCGCACGCGTCTCCGCGATCAGCATGTTCATCGCCGGATTTCTTTTCGACTCCAACATCCTCGCACCGCTCGTTCTGCCCGAAGCCATTGACCCGCCGAGCGCTACGCGCTTTGACGCCGCCCACGTTCTCGCTACATTTGGCGCAGGCCTCTTTGCCGCGCTCGCTGTGATCGCCATCCAATCCGCTTTGCTCGCGGTTTTTGGTGAACGACTCTTCCGCAAGCTCTCGCTGGTGTTTCAGGGGCTTGCCATCTCTCTTTTACTCGTACTACTGCTTCTGTTCCCTGTGCTCTCCGGCGCGGTACCCGCATTGCTCCGGTCCGGCAGCCTGGTCGCGCGCTGCTTTCCTCCGCTCTGGTTCCTCGGTATCGACCAGTACGTCCTCGATGGCCCCTCGGCTCTTCCTATTTACGCGCAGCTCGCACATACCGCATTCATCGCTACAGCCGCAGTCGCAACTCTCGCTCTAATCGCTTACCCGCTCGCTTACCTCCGCCGCGTCCGTCAACTCATTGAAGGCTCCGTTACGCGCAAAGCGCGTAATCCGCTCACACGCATCTTCCATCCGCTGCTACATAGCACGATTGTGCGTTCACCCGTCCGCCGCGCCGTTTTTCACTTCATTGGCCAGACGCTCATCCGAGTCCCGCGCTACCGCATCTATCTCGTACTCTACTGTGGAGTCGGTCTCTCGGTCGTTACGGCGTCAGTGCTGCGCCTGACCGTGACGCACAATCAGCTGCGCATGGCCATCTCTGCTGACGGCCTTCGCTCCGCCATCGCCATCGTTGTGTTCTGGGTCGTCGCCGGACTCCGCTCCGCCTTTGTCTCGCCCGGCAATCAGCGCGCAAGCTGGGTCTTCCGCATCGTCCATGGCAATCCTCCCACTTTCACAACTGCACTCGACCGGCTGCAGGCCGCCAAAACCTGGACTTTCACCATCGCACTTGCGGTTACCATCGCCGCTCAGTTCGCCTCGCGCCTCATCGCGCCACCAGAGCTGCTCACCGCCGCATCAACCACGGCGCAATTCCTGGTCGCAATAGCACTCTGCCTGCTTCTCACCGATGCATTTTTCCTTCACGTTACAACTGTTCCCTTCACCGGCGCGCCCTCAAGCGAAGAACCTAATCTTGCGTTCACACTGCTCAAGTACTTCACATTCTTCCCGTTGATCATCGTGCTCCCCATCGCCGCTGAAGCGTGGATCGAGCAAAAACCATGGCACTTCGCCGCTGCCGCAGCCAGCGTCATCGCTGCGCACATCGCGCTACGCTTCCGACATCGGGCGATTATTGCCGCACATTGCCGCCAGCTCCCGCTCGAAGAAGACGAGGAAGACTTTCCGATGCGCCTCGGCCTTCGCTACTGATCTTTTGAACTAAGTTCTCTTCTAACCCTCTGATTCGGCGGCCGCGTTTTCCCGCGCCGGGAATTCCACACGGCTTTTATCTTTTCGTACTTCATCTGGAGTTCATCCAGTTCCAAATCGCTGAGATTTTCGATATCGATCATCTGATCCCGGGCCTTGTCGATTGCGCGAATCAGCTCGTTGAGCTTCAGGTTGATGGCCCGGGCATCGCGATTTTGTGTGTTCTGGATGAGAAACACCATCAAAAATGTCACGATGGTTGTTCCAGTATTGATGACAAGCTGCCAGGTATTGGAGAAATGAAAGACCGGTCCGACTGCAGCCCATAAGAGAATGACCAGGCTGGCCATAGCAAAGGCCCATCTGGAGCCCAGCCAAGCCGAGGCGGAAGCAGCAAACTTACCAAACCAGTCACTCGTGGTGTGCATCTGCACTTCAACAGACGGCTTGCTCATGCCACAGCTCCTTGACCTATCGACAGTCCGCTTGTATCCATGGAAAACGAGTCAGCATATCTACTTCAGATGCAGATTCTGGCGATCGCAGACTGGCTCCGCGTGCTTGACTGCTCACTTGCGATACATTGAAAGCAATGCGCGTACTCGCACTCATCGCCGGAGTCGTCTGCCTCTTTGCCGTCCTGCTGGACGCCTTTCAGACCATCATTCTGCCGCGCCGCGCCACGGGCCGCTTCCGCATCACGCGCATCTTCTACGGGCTTACCTGGAGGCCATGGGTCTTGTTCGCGCGCATCTTTCGCCATCCGCGCAAGCGCGAAACCGCTTTCAGCTTCTACGGCCCTCTCTCTCTCATTCTGCTGTTCATCGTCTGGGCCGCGGTCATGGTGCTCGGCTTCGCGCTCATTTTTTACTCGCAGGGCAGCCCGTTCATTGACGCAAATCAGCCGCAACCGCCCGACTTCCGCACTGACCTCTACGTCAGTGGCACGACGCTCTTCACGCTGGGCCTTGGTGACGTAACGCCGCACAGCCCCGTCACTCGCGAATTCATCATCCTTGAATCGGCCACGGGCCTTGGCTTTCTGGCCATCGTCATGGGCTATTTCCCGGTGCTCTACAGTGCATTCTCGCGGCGCGAGGTCAGCATCTCGCTCCTCGACGCGCGCGCTGGCTCGCCGCCTACAGCTGCCGAGCTCATGCGACGGCACTCACATGAAGGTGCAGAACAGGCACTTTCGCTTCTACTCGTCGAATGGGAACGCTGGTCAGCGGAATTATTGGAAAGCCACATCTCCTATCCGCTGCTCTGCTACTTCCGCTCGCAGCACGGCAACCAGAGCTGGCTCAGCGCACTCACAGCCATCCTCGACACATCGGCACTGCTCATCGCCGGCGTGCGCGGTCACGAGGCGCGCCAGGCGCAGCTCACGTTTGCCATGGCTCGGCACGCCGTGGTCGATCTGGCGCAGATCTTCTCCCTCAAGCCCATCTCCGACATGCCCGACCGCCTGCCGATCGAGCGCTACGAGCAGCTTTATGCATTGCTCTGTGCCAGCGGCGTCAGCGTCTGCCGCGACGGCGAATCCTACAATCGTCTGCACGAGCTGCGCGTGCTTTACGAAGGCTACTCTGAAGCGCTCGGCCGCTATCTCAACATGCCCCTGCCGCCCTGGATCGCCGAACATCCTCACAAGGACAACTGGCTCACCGTGGCTCGCGTGCGCGGCCAGGCCGAGTCCAGCAATCCCGAGGTGCCGTCTGCGCAGCAACCGAGCGAAGTCCCGCAGGCCATTACCCTGATCGATCACCATCACGACTTCTAGTGCGCAGCCGGCAACAAATCCTCCGCCAGCGGGCAATCCTTCAACCCGCGCAGACCCTCCACTACTGACTCTGCATTCAGGCGCGCACCGGTCTTCACGCTGTGCTGCCGGTCGAAGAAGTAGGCCTTGGCGGCCTCCTCGCCTAGCGCGTCATATTGATTCGCCGTGATGGCATTCAGATCGATGAACCGCGCGCCGCTCTTCTGCGCTGCATCTGCGGCCCAGCTTGCATAGCCGTCGAGCCCGCGCACCACGCGACCTTCGAGCCACACATTGCGCGGCGGCGGCGAACAGATGATCACATTCGCCCCACGTGCTTTTGCGTCGTTGACATACTGCCGTAGATAAAACCCGTAGCTGTGAATCGTCTCTGGCTTGTGCGTCACCGGAGACTCGATCACCTCTGTCTCGTCGCCGTCTCCCATCAGCGTCGTGCGGTCTGGATAGTTCTTCGAGTTTGCCGCATCGTTATGCCCGAACTGCAGGATCACCCAGTCGCCCGGCTGCAGCTGGCTCAGAATCTTCTGCCACGCGCCTTCTTCGATATACCCGCGGCTGCTCCGTCCGCCAAGCCCATCGTTGTACACATGAATCTTCGTCGCATCGAACATGGGAATAATCTCCGAGCCCCATCCCCATGGCCCGGTGTCGCCGTTCCCTGTCCCGGTGTGCATGATCGAATCGCCAATTAAAAACAGAGCCGGATGCGTGGCCACCGGCACGCCTATCAGATCGGGTCCGAGTTCAACCTGCGTGCGCACGACGCTCTCCGCAACAATGCGCCCAAAGACCTTCTTGCCGTAATCATTCAAATGCGTCCGGTCCAGCGGCGCAGCGCCATTCTCGGCTTTCTGGTCTGGATGCGCTGCCGCATCGAACTCATCCGCCTCGGCCTGCGACATCTTGCTCAGCAATGAATCGGAGATCGACAGGAGGTCGATGAATGTCAGCCCATTCTGCGCAGCCACGCGCCGCGCGGCATTCGCATAAAGCTCCAGATCGGCATTCGATGGCTTGCCATCGCGAAATGTCCTGCGCGCCAGGGGCGACACGATCACCGGCACCGCGCCGATCGCCTCGGCATCGTGAATAAACTTCTCCAGGTTCGCCGCATAGGTCGTCTCCGGATCGGTGTGCCGCGCCGGATCGGGTTTCTGATCGTTGTGCCCAAACTGGATGAAGTAGTAGTCGCCCTTTTCGGCAAGCGCCTTAGCCCACGCGCCCTCGTCAATGAAACTCTTGGTGCTGCGCCCGTTCAGCGCATCGTCGATACAGGTGACATTCGGTGCCATCACCGCGCAGAAGCCCGGTCCCCATCCGCCTTCCGTAGCTACAGTCGAGTCACCCACCAGTATGATTTTTACCGGCGCGCCATTCAGAATCGCCATTTGCTTCACGCCCAGCGGCGGCAGTTCCGCGGGTTTGGGACGCACATAGTGCTTCAGCTTCGGCACCGCTTTACCCAGATCGACAGCCACCATGCGCCCGAAGATGTAGCTCCCCTGCCAGTTCAAATGCGTCTGGTCGGGAGCGGTCTTTCCATCCGCATCTTTTTTGGTAATCCCCAGCTTGTCTCCCTCGGCCTCGCCCACCTTGTTGAGATAGGCAATGCTTTCGTTTTGTAACTCGATCAGCGGCACCTTCATGTCGCGTGCTACTCCGCGCATCGCCTCGCAATACTCCGTCAGGTCTGAGTGAATCTTGCCATCGCTACCGAAAAATCTCCGCGTTATCGGAGTCACCAGCACAGGCGTAATGCCCGCAGCACGCGCCTCGCTGACAAAGCGCCTCAGATTTTCGGTGTACTGAGGCAATTGAACCTGCCGGTCTAGATGCTGCTCTGTTACGTGGTCGTTGTGACCAAACTGGATCACCATGTAATCCGGCTTTGTCGCCAGCGCATGATCCCACAAACCCTCTGCGCGATAGGTCTTCGTGCTGGCGCCGCCTTTGGCGAGGTTCAGGCAGTCCACCTTTGCCGTCAGATTCGCGCAGAACCCGCGACCGTAGCCCGCATGATCGGTCTGCGTAGAGTCGCCGATCAGGTCCACGCGCACCACCGTGCCCGGCCTGCGCACTGCGGCCGTCTGCGCATCGAACCACCGGCCTGGATCGCCCTGCCCATCCGCGGCAGATGAAATGCCAAACAGGACCACCATCGCGGCAGCCCACATTGCTTTTCTCAACAACCTCATCGTGTTTGCTCAGCCCCTTATTTCCTCGACTATCAAATGCAGGAAAAGATTCTGCACCCCGGTTATGCGCTTCGATACTCCGCACCTATCATAATTCTCATCCCTCCATGCATTCCGCGTTGCCGCCTGAAGTAACTGCCGGTTTTGGGTTACGATTGCGCCTGAGGCTTGTCGAACCTGTAAGCTGGTTCAAGCGCCATGGCCGCAGGACTTCCCCAACCCGACAATCGGCTTCGCTCCTCGCTGGACCCCAACTCCGCTCGCGCAAAATCCAATCAGGAAGCCATGCTTGCATTACGCGCGGCATTGCGCTCGGAAGAAGACTCCATCCGCCAGGGCGGGGGCGCAAAGGCTGCAGAAGCGCAGCGCGCCAAGGGACGGCTTACCGTCCGCGAGCGCCTCAAGCTTCTGCTCGACGAGGGAACCGAATTTCTCGAACTCGGCCTCTGGGCCGCGCATGGCATGTATGCCGAGTATGGCGGCGCACCGTCGGCCGGAGTCGTCACCGGCATCGGGCGCGTCTCTGGCCGGCTATGCATGATCGTCGCCAATGATGCGACGGTCAAAGCCGGCGCGTTTTTTCCCATGACCGCCAAGAAGGTTCTCCGCGCGCAGACCATTGCACTTGAAAACCGTATCCCCACGCTCTACCTGGTCGATTCCGCCGGCGTTTTTCTCCCGCTGCAGGAAGATGTCTTTCCCGACACCGACGACTTTGGCCGCATCTTCCGCAATAACGCCGTTATGAGCTCGCTCGGCATTCCGCAGATCACCGCCATCATGGGCATGTGCGTCGCCGGCGGCGCGTATCTGCCCGTCATGACAGACACGGTGCTGATGACCGAAGGTTCCGGACTCTTTCTTGCCGGCCCGTCGCTCGTGCAGGCCGCCATCGGCCAGAGAACCGACGCTGAGGAACTGGGTGGCGCAGCCATGCACGCTGAAATCTCCGGCACCGTCGACTTCAGGGAGCCCAACGATTATCTCTGCATTGCGCGCATGCGGTCGCTTATGGAAAAGCTTGGTGACTGCAAGCAGACCGCTGCTACGCAGCCTATCTTCCGGACACGTGCCTACGATCCCGAGCACGACGCGCCGAAATTTCCCGCCGAAGATGTCTATACGCTGCTCAACCCGGCGCCTGGCGCAAGCAATGTCTATGAAATGCGTGAAGTTGTCGCTCGTATCGTTGATCGCAGCGAGTTCGACGAGTATAAGGCCGATTACGGCCGCACCGTTCTGTGCGGTTACGCATGGATCGGCGGCCATGCGGTAGGCATCGTTGCCAACCAGAAGACCAACCAGAGCGACAAAGTCGCGATGGGCCCGCATGCCGGAGCCACGCGCATCGAGGTCGGCGGCGTCATCTACACAGAAGGAGCGCAGAAGGCCGCGCGCTTCATCATGGATTGCAATCAGAGCCTCATCCCGCTCATTTTTCTTCATGACGTGAATGGCTTCATGGTGGGCAAAGACGCCGAGTGGTCGGGCATCATCCGCGCCGGTGCAAAGATGGTCTCTGCCGTCAGCACCAGCATTGTTCCCAAGATCACCGTCATCGTTGGGGGCAGCTTTGGCGCTGGCCACTATGCCATGTGCGGCAAGGCGTACGATCCGCGTTTTCTCTTTGCATGGCCCACGGCGCGCTACGCCGTCATGAGCGGCGCATCCGCCGCGGCCACGCTCGCTGAAGTCCGCGCCAGGCAGCTCGATCGCGAAGGCAAGACACTCACGGACGCCGAAAAACTCGCGATTCACGATCAGATTCGTGCCGACTATGATGCGCAGGCTGATCCGCGTTACGGTGCGGCGCGCCTCTGGATCGACGCTATTATCGATCCCGCAAAGACGCGCGACATCCTGATCGCCGCGCTCGAAGCCTGCGCGCTCAATCCTGAAGTCGGCCGCTTCAACCCCGGAGTGCTGCAGACCTGAAGCTCTTTCATCGTGCATCCAAGCCTGAATGGAAAGGAGCCTGAACTTGAAGCCGGATATGGAGTCGGTCGAAAGCCTCTACCCCTTCGTGCTCACTGAGGATCAGCAGCAACTCCGCCGCGAGATTCGCGAGTTTGCCGTGCGCGAGATCGCGCCCAACGTCTCAGCATGGGACGAAGCCAGCGAGTTCCCTCTCGCTGCAATCAAAAAACTCGGCGCCATGGGCCTGCTTGGAATCATCATCCCGTCTGAGTATGGCGGTGCAGGACTCGGCTACGTAGACTACGTCCTCGCCATCGAAGAGCTCTCTGCCGTTGACGGCTCCATCGGTCTTACGCTTGCAGCGCACAACTCGCTCGGAACGAATCATATTTATCTTGCCGGCAATGAGACGCAGAGAAAAAGGTATCTGCCTCTGCTCACCAGCGGCGAATGGATTGCAGCGTGGGCGCTTACTGAACCCGGCTCCGGCTCCGATGCAAGCAACGCGCGCACCACCGCAGTCAAAAAAGACGGCCGCTACATTCTTAATGGCACCAAGACCTTCATCACCAATGGTCACTACGCCGACGCAGCTGTGGTCATCGCCGTCACTGACAAGGACAAAGGCACGCACGGCCTCTCCGCATTCATTGTCGAAAGAGGGACAAAAGGATTCCGCCCAGGCAAAAAGGAAAACAAGCTCGGGCTGCGTGCCAGCGACACCAGCGAGCTCATCTTCGAGGACTGCGAGATCCCCGAAGAAAATCTTCTCGGCAAAGAAGGAGAAGGCTTCATCGACGCTATGCGCGTACTCGACGGCGGACGCGTCTCCATCGCCGCGCTCGCGCTCGGCATTGGGCGGGGTGCGCTCGAGGCCGCAGTGAAATATGTCAAGGAGCGCCGCCAGTTTGGCAAAGCCATTGCTGAATTTCAGGGCATCCAGTGGAGGCTTGCGGATATGGCCACCGAGCTTGACGCTGCGCGCCTGCTCACGCAACGGGCTGCAGTCCTTAAAGACGCAGGCAAGCGCACCACGCGCGAGTCGTCGATGGCCAAACTCTTCGCCAGCGAAGTCGCCGTGAAAATCTGCGACCAAGCCGTACAGCTCTTCGGCGGCTATGGGTTCATCAAAGACTACCCGGTAGAAAAGTTCTATCGCGACGTCAAGCTTTGCACCATCGGCGAAGGCACAAGTGAGATTCAGCGTATGGTCATCGCCCGCGAGATCCTCTCGGTCCATCCGTCGCGCGGATAAGTGAATGACAGACACCGTCAAGATCGTCGAATGCCCACGCGATGCCTGGCAGGGCCTTGCAGCACATATTCCTGCGGAAGCGAAGGCATCTTACCTGCGCAAACTCATCGCCGCCGGTTTCACGCATATTGACGCAGTCAGCTTCGTCTCGCCCACCGCCGTGCCACAGATGGCCGACTCAGAGCATGTTCTCGCGCTGCTCGATCCGCCGCCAAACGTCGAGATCATCGGTATCGTCGTCAACGAAAAAGGCGCTGAGCGCGCCATCCACACAGGCCGTGTGCAGACTCTTGGTTTCCCGTACTCCATCTCGCCGGAGTTCTTGCGGAGAAATCAAAAACAAACTGCGGAAGAAGCATTACACGTTTTGGGCGTGGTTACCGAACTTGCAGAAGATGCAGGAAGGAACGTAGTCGCCTATGTCTCCATGGCCTTCGGAAATCCATACGGCGATGAATGGAGTGCCGACGCTGTTGTTCGTGCGTGCAAACAAATAATCGGGCTCGGCATCTGGCAGATTTCGTTGGCAGACACCGTGGGGGCGGCAACGACTTCGCAGATTACTGCGACCGTGAGCGCCGCAATTGAAGCAAGTGAAGGCGCTCAGATCGGCGTTCACCTGCACGCTCGCCGCAATCAGGCAGCCGCGCATATCCGCGCAGCATACGAAGCGGGCTGCCGCCGCTTTGACGCAGCAATCGGCGGCCTGGGCGGATGCCCCTTCGCGCAGGACGATCTCGTCGCCAACATTCCGACCGAAATCCTCATCGAAGAACTTACACGCTGCGGTGCGCAGCTTCCACAGATCGCTCCGCTCGACGAACTCATCGGCATGAGCGGCGGATTCACGCAATCCTGAAACACGGAGGAGACCTTGGACTACACCACCATCGCAGTCACGAACGACGGCCCAATCCGGAGGATCCAGCTCAATCGTCCCGAGCGCCGCAATGCGATGACACCTCTGATGCAGAAAGAGCTCGTCACTGCCTTTGAAGACGCCGCCGCAAGCGACGCCCGCGTGCTCATTATTGCTGGCTCCGGTCCGGCCTTTTGCGCAGGCCTCGATCTTTCCTCGCTCGAACAGATGAAGGATGCATCCGAGCTCGATCACCGCGCCGACGCTGAGCGCATCGCGCGTCTTTTTCTCGCGCTGTACGAGTTGCCCATCCCCACCATCGCCGCAGTGCACGGCCCCGCCATCGCTGGCGGATGCGGGCTTGCCATCATCTGCGACTTCACGCTTGCGACACCATCAGCCAGCTTTGGATTTACCGAGGTGCGCATTGGTTTCGTTCCCGCGCTGGTTTCTGCTTTTCTCTCGCTGCAGATCGGCGACAAGAAAAGCCGCGACCTGCTTCTCACCGGCCGCATCTTCGACGCCGTCGAAGCGCATCATCTCGGCCTCGTCAACGAAATTGTTCAGGAACCCCGGCTCGAATCGCATGTGCAGGCGCTGGCACAAACTCTCCTTGCCAACAGCCCACAGTCTCTTGCCGCAACCAAGCAGCTCATAGTCGAGCAGCATAAGCCCTGGCTTGATAAGGCCATTATCGCTGCTATCGACGCCAATACTGAGGCTCGCACCACAGCTGATTTCAGCGAAGGAATTGCCGCTTTCCTCGAAAAGCGCAAGCCCGCGTGGTCAAAGTAACGCAGCGCTAAACCGAACCGCAGCCTCGGTCTTTTCTTCCACGTCGCGGCGTGTGACGCCATCGGCCAATTCAACCACCTCAAGCCCGGCATCTGTCACATCCAGCACACAAAGATCGGTGATGATGCGATCGACGCAACCCGCTCCCGTCAGCGGCAGCGAACACGCGCGCAGCAGTTTCGCGACGCCTTGCGGCGTTGCATGCTCCATCACCACGATCACACGCTGCACGCCGGATACAAGGTCCATCGCACCGCCCATCCCCTTTATGCGCTTTCCCGGAATCATCCAGTTCGCCAGATCGCCGCGCTCCGAAACCTGCATCGCACCGAGTATCGCCAGATTGATGTGGCCGCCGCGAATCATTGCAAACGAGTCAGCGCTTGAAAACGTCGCTGCGCCCGGCACAAACGTCACGGTCTCCTTGCCCGCGTTGATCAGGTCCGCATCTACTTCCTCGTCACGCGGATATGGCCCCATTCCCAGCAGTCCATTTTCAGACTGCAGCGTCACTGTCATCCCCGCAGGAATATGATTCGCCACCAGCGTCGGAATGCCGATACCGAGATTCACATAGAACCCCTCCTGCAATTCGCGCGCGGCGCGTGCCGCCATCTGATCGCGTGTCCAGGCCATCGCTCATCCCTCTCGCGTTGTACGTTTTTCAATCCGCTTTTCCGGCTGCGGATTGTGCACCAGCCGTTGCACAAAGATTCCCGGCGTGTGAATCTCATCCGGATCGAGTTCACCCGGCTGAACAATCATCTCCGCCTCAGCCACCGTAACCTTGCCGCACGTTGCGGCATTGGGATTGAAGTTGCGCGCGGTGCGCCGGTAGATCAGGTTCCCATGCAGATCGGCTTTCCACGCTTTCACTAAGGCCAGGTCTGCACGAATGCCGCGTTCAAGAATGTATGTCACGCCGTCGAAATCCTTGTGTTCCTTGCCTTCGGCCACCTGCGTACCCACACCGGTCCGCGTATAAAAGCCCGGAATTCCAGCACCACCCGCGCGCATCCGTTCGGCCAGCGTTCCCTGCGGGCAGAACTCCACCTCGAGTTCGCCGGCAAGAAACTGCCGCTCAAACTCAGCATTTTCACCCACGTAGCTCGAGATCATCTTTTTGATCTGCCGCGACTCCAGCAGCAGCCCGAGCCCCCAGCCATCTACGCCCGCGTTGTTGCTGGCCACCGTCAACTCGCGCACACCGCTGTCGCGCAGCGCAAGAATCAGCGCCTCAGGAATGCCGCACAGCCCAAACCCGCCAATCGCCAGCAGCATACCGTCGCGCACCAGGCTATCCAGTGCCGCCCGCGCATCCGGCCACAGTTTGTTCAGCCCACCACCTCCGGCTCCATCGCTCATGCCATCCCCTTCCTGCGCAACTTAAATACTAGAGCGGTTTCGCTTCATATCTTGACATCTGAAGAGTGTGCAAGGTGGCTTTTTCTTAAGGAAAAAACCACTCGATATTCTACGTTCTGTCTACACTTGAAGCGAAACCGCTGTAACGCCGTTGCGTTTCGCGATACGCTGCACTCGACAATGACCGCCGCAAATCTGATATAGGTATCGAGTCGCTCCTTTCTCTTCGCGAGGACTCATGGAATCTTCAACCTCTTCCACAGGCCAACCGCGGCCGACCCCCTCGCTCGCGCCTTATGTCGTGGGCATTGTTGTCATTGTTGCGGGCCTCCTTTATCTGCTCAAGACCAATCCCGCTGCGGGCGCATGGGCGCAGGTCTACGACCCGACCGGCCACTGGCTTCTTTCCACCATCCTCGCCGCGCTGCCCATCATCGTGCTGCTCGGCGCCATGGCGATCCTGCATCTCAAGGCACACATCGCAGCTGTTGCCGGCTTGCTTACTGCGCTGCTCATCGCCATCGCCGTTTATCACATGCCCGCGCGCCTTGCGTTCACTGCCGCATCGTACGGCGCTGGTTACGGTGTATTTCCTATCTGCTGGATCATTCTTCCCGTCATCTTTCTCTATAACCTCACCGTCAAGACCGGCCGCTTTGTCACGCTACAGGAAAGCCTGGCCAACATCACCAATGACAGCCGCCTGCAGCTTCTGCTCATAGCTTTCGCGCTTGGCGCATTCTTTGAGGGCACTTGCGGATTCGGCACGCCCGTGGCCGTCTGCGGCGCAATCCTCATCAGCCTCGGCTTTCCTCCACTCAAAGCCGCAGGCCTTTCGCTCATTGCTAATACTGCGCCGGTCGCCTTCGGAGCGCTCGGCATTCCCACCATCACTCTTCACGGCGTCACCAATATCGATCTGATGCTGCTTTCGCGAACCATCGGCATCATTCTCGCGCCCTTCTGCCTGCTCGTGCCCTTCTGGCTCATCTGGGCTTATGCAGGTTTTCGCGCCATGATTGAAGTCTGGCCAGCAATCCTGATTGCGGGAATCACCTACTCCACCGCTCAGCTTCTCGTTGCAGTCTTCTTTGGGCCATCGCTGGCGGCCATTGCCGCTGCTGTCTCCACCATCGTCGTGCTCATCGTCTTTCTGCAGTTCTGGAAACCCAAACGCGTGCTCAACGTCAGCGGACACGACATCACCAGCCACGGGCACACCCGCTTTGACCACAGTGCAGCGAAGACCTTCCACGCGTGGCTTCCCTGGCTCATTCTCTGCGTAGTCGTCTTCGCGTGGGGCACGCCGCAGTTCTCTCACTGGCTTGACAGTGCAACCACCATCAAATTCCCCGTTGCAGGCCTGCACAACTTCATCTCACGCATCCCTCCCGTCGTTACCAAGGCCACGCCCGAGCCTGCCATCTTCAACCTCAACTGGGCTACGGCCACAGGCACGGCCATCTTTGTTGCATCCATGCTTGCCGGCATAACCATGGGACTCGGCCCGCAGACGCTCGTTACCACATTTTTCAAAACCATCGTCGACATCCGCTTCACTGTGATCACCATCGCCTGCATGATGGCTCTCGGCTTCATCACCCGCTATTGCGGGCTCGACGCCACGCTCGGCCTGGCCTTTGCGCGCACCGGCGCCTTCTATCCCTTCTTCGGCACGCTCATCGGATGGCTCGGCACTGCAACCACCGGCTCCGATACGTCGTCTAATGTTCTGTTTGGCAGCCTGCAAAAAGTTGCGGCGCAGCAGATCGGCGTCTCGCCAGTGCTGATGGCCTCTGCCAACTCCGCCGGCGGCGTGATGGGTAAGATGGTCGATGCGCAGAGCATCGTTGTAGCCAGCACTGCGACCCAAAATTATGGACAGGAAGGCTCGATCCTGCGCTTCGTACTTCTGCACAGCCTCGCGCTCGCCTCGCTGGTCGGCATCTTTGTCTACCTTATGGCTTACGTCGATCCCTTCACCAGGCTCGTTGCACACTAGCGTGCGCGAGCCGTTTGCAGCGTGATGTGGCTCAGCCGACGATGGCATGCGCAATGCGGAGCCACCACTCCGGCCCGATTCGCGACAGGTAGATCACGAACAACTGCATTACGAAATAAACCGGCAGCGCAACTCGGTATACCGCGTGCACGCGCCGGTTGACCAGCAGGTCGCGGCCAAGACCAAGTGCAATCATCAGATCAGCGCAAAAATATTGCAGGCTGTGCTGGCGCACAATGGCGTGATCGATACGGGCAAATGCGGCAACCAGCAATGCGCACGTGCCGAAGAAGATCAGCCGGCGATGCAATTCGGGCTTTTTACGCCACCAGATGGCAAGCGCGACGCACACTGCGAAGGAGCCTATATCGAAGAAAGGAATTGCGAGAAAAGCATACCTGCCCGGCTCATGCAGTTGATAGGCTTCAAAATGCACCATCACAATGCCTGTGGCCACACCGAGCGGAACCATGACGGCGGCGAGTCCAGCGCCCATCCAGCCGAGGAATCGATGCCATTTGACCTTGCGAGTGCGCACGAGAGCCGTCTGAAGGATGTAGAAGACGATCCACGCCGAGAATATGGCTCCGTGGTACCAGAGAATCTCCGGCGGCGCTAATGCGGGATGAAACAGTTTCTCGTTCACTGTCTGGCTGAATCCTGACACGACGATCGCAGCCGCAACGAGCGACATTGCGAAATAGAAATATCGGTCGAGGAGGCTGTTGCGACCGGTGAAGATCGGGGATTTGTGTACAGCGGCAGTTTGTGAAGCGGAAGCCATCACCGGAAACTCGCTTTCGTGCGTGAGCAAAATCCAGCCGGACGGAACCAAGGATAAAGGGGGAATATGCGGAGAGTAACACGGGAAAGGGCAGGCGCTCAATCGCAATGTGGAGTTATGCATCACGCTTAGACTGGCATCGATCCGCCGCCTGCCAATGCTACGATGGCTTCATTTATGAAAGGTGATTCTTATGCGCGTCTGTTTTCTACTTAAAGTCCGCCAGGAAAAACTCGAGGAGTACAAACTCCGACATGCGCATGTCTGGCCCGAGATGCTCGACGCGCTTCGCGAAACCGGCTGGCGCAACTACTCGCTCTTTCTGCGCCCCGACGGACTTCTGGTGGGATACCTCGAAACCGACGACTTTGAGAAAGCGCTGGCAGGCATGAAAGACCGCGAAGTGAATGCGCGCTGGCAGGCAGAGATGGCTCCTTTCTTTGAGAAACTCACGCAGGGCGGCGCAGATGATAATATGTTTGCGCTCGAAGAAGTCTTTCATCTTGAGTAATAAGTGGTCAGACCACTTAATTTCTTGAAAAAAGGAACCTGACATGGCAAATTTCACCCTGCCTCGCCGCGACCTTCTGCGCATCGGCAGCTACGGCGTCGCCGGAGCTGCTCTCCCCGCCGCCTCCATTGCCGCAGTGGCCCAGAAAACAACCACAGCCTCCGGAGTCATGGGCATATTCGACGTGCGCAAGTTCGGGGCTACGGGCGACGGCAAAACCGTCGACACGCCTGCTGTCAATCGCGCCATTGAAGCAGCAGCCGCGGCCGGAGGCGGCCTGGTTCTCTTCCCCGCCGGAACCTACCTCTGCTTCTCGATTCACCTCAGGAGCTACGTCCATCTGCACATTGAGCAGGGCGCAACCATTCTTGCCGCCGACTCGCCTGCGCCCGGACAGACCACCGGCTATAACGGCGGCACATACGATGCAGCCGAGCCAAAGACCGAGTGGGATGCGTATCAGGACTACGGTCACAACCACTGGCACAACTCACTCATCTGGGGCGAGGACATTCACGACTTCAGCATTACCGGCTCCGGCCTCATTTACGGTAAGGGGTTGAGCTTCGGCGCGGGCCGCAATCCGCGCGGCAACTACCCCGTATACATTGCCGAGCAGGCCGGCGTGGGTAACAAATCCATCGCACTCAAGAACTGCCGCAACGTGCTGCTGCGCGACTTCTCGGTGCTGAAGGGCGGCCACTTCGCTCTGCTGGCTACCGGCGTTGACAACCTCACCATCGACAACCTGACCATCGACACCGACCGCGACGGCCTGGACATTGACTGCTGCCAGAATGTGCGCGTCTCCAACTGCACGGTCAACTCGCCCTGGGACGACGGCATCTGCCCCAAGTCGAGCTACGCGCTGGGCTATGCGCGCGCCACGCGCAACATGACCATCACCAACTGCTGGGTTGCAGGCTGCTATCAGCTGGGCACCGTTCTCGACGGCACATTTAAAAAGTTTGAGCCGGGCGTGCGCGTGCCGCACAACGGCCGCATCAAATACGGTACCGAATCGAACGGCGGATTTATCAACACCACCATATCGAACTGCGTATTCGAGGGCTGCGAGGGGTTGGCGCTCGAGTCCTCAGATGGCGCGCTGCTTGAAGACTGCACCATCACCAACATCACCATGCGCGACCTGGTTACAGGCCCGTTCTTCCTGCGGCTCAATGCGCGTCTGCGCGGGCCAAAGGAAACCACGAAGGTGGGCACGCTCAAGCGGGTGCTCATCAGCAATATCACTTCGTTCAACTCCGCACAACGCGCTTCCATCCTGTCGGGCATTCCCGACCATCCCATTGAAGACGTGAAGCTGTCGAACATCTACGTTGAACAAGTGGGCGGCGGCACAGCAGACGACGCCAAAATCCAGGTGCCGGAACTCATCGACGTCTATCCCGACCCCGGCCGCTTCGGGCAGATTCCATCTACTGGCTTCTTTCTGCGCCACATGAAGAACCTCGAGATGAGCCATGTAGAAGTCGCCACGGGAGCACCTGATGCGCGCCCCGCGTTCTATCTGAATGACGTCGAGCGGGCCGACTTCTTTGCCGTTACCGCGCAGCGCGGCGCAGACGGAGCCTTCGCACTCAATGGCGTGAAAGACCTCCGCATTGGCTGGAGCAGGGCGGCGGCGGACACCGTATTGGCCACAGCCGACAACAAAACTGTGTAAGCACGAAAAAGAACCTAGGTGCCCCACCCTAAACGCGCTTTTGCGTCCAGGGTGGGAAAGCACTCTGAATATCAAGCAAACATTTCATGTCATAATTAATTCCGCGTTGAATAACGTGAGCGGGTCGAGTATTTGATTATCGAATCAACATCGACGACCACAACTTTGAACGCAATCGCCGCGCTCATTCAAGCCATTGCATGGCCTATCGTAGCTCTGCTTTTTCTTCTTCTTTATCGAGCAAAGATCGGCTCTCTTTTCGATGTTCTGATTAAAAAACTAATAGAGGCAAAGCACGTCAAAGCAGGCCAGCTTGAGATCGACACCGCAGAAGAAATTCAACAGGTCGTGCAGCGCACCGCTGAGGCCGCAGGCGTACAGGACATCAAGAATGAGATACCGCAAAATCAGATCAAAGCTGCACAACTGGTTGGGGAAAAGCTCGATGCAGCTCCCATAGCCTACAGTCAGAAAGTTGACGTGGTCTACCGGCAGGTTTACCAACTCGTCGACGAGTATGAAACCACACGCCAGATGTTGCCAGGCGGCCCCAGGCGTACGCAAACGATGAATGAAACCGCTGCGAAGATGCGCGCGCTGGCCTTTGCTGCCTATCCGCTTCTGCCCTCGCTCATGTCAGGCAAAAAGACCGGCGAGCGCCTCGCAGCGATCTGCACATTGCAGATCAAGCCCGAACTGAGCCACTTCTACTGGCTCGTCGACCGCATAGTGAAGGAGGAGCAGCCTTTCATCTTCTTCCAGGCTGCCGTGGCAATTCTTGAATTGGTCAAGTCTCATTCGCTGATCAGCAGAGAGGTCGCCGAGCCCGCAATCACTGCGGCAATCGAACATCTACGCACATATAGAGGCGTGCCCGATCAGAACACGATCGACGTACTCAGCGAAGCACTGCAGAGACTGGAAAAACCTTCACTCCAGCAGTAACTCTTAGCGCATACTCAGTTCCGCAGAAAGTCCTTCACCTTCTGCACCAGCACGTCGCAGCTTACATCGCTGATGGCGTTCGTTTGCGAAATCTACTTAGGGTAGACCTCTACGCAGTTTTGCGCAAAGCCCCACCCCTGCACGCCGCCATCGCCGGCCAGCGAAGCCATCCACTGGATTCTCGCTGCAGAAATCTATTCCAGGTCCTCATATTCCCAAATGGATTTGGAGCCCTGACTGCCATCGCCATAACGCTGCGCGCGCGCCAGGCCAAAGAGGTAACCTCCGAGAAGGCCAGAGAAGAACATCACGGCAAGCACAAACGCCGCAACGCCCCACTGGCTCAGATTCATTGGGAATGGATAGCCTGGCTGCATGACTCCTCCGGGCCGCGGACACACAACCGCGGATCAACAGTGGGTAGCCAAGGAAGAACGCAGGAACAGATTCCAGCTAATTCAAGAGAGGTGTACCGGCTGAGCTTGATCTTGTCTTATAGACATAGAATGACCCCACTCCAGTGAACCGTCATCATTACCGAAGTGTGATGCCGGGTGCACCATCCATGGGGTCCACTGCGCTGGACCTTTGCGCCGGGGCGCGAAAGCAAAAACTTACCCCCGCAGAAAGTCCTTCACCTTCTGCACCAGCACGTCGCGGCCTACGTCGCTGATGGCGTTGGTGAGCGGAATCTGCTTGGGGCAGACCTCGACGCAGTTCTGTGCGTAGCCGCACTCCTGAATGCCGCCGTCGCCGGCCAGTGCGCGCAGACGCTCTTCCTTGAAGACCTTGCCCGTGGGATGGTTGTTGAACAGCTTCACCTGCGCAATGGTCGCTGCGCCGACGAATCCGGTCTCTTCGTTG
>DASZXD010000288.1:0-22225 GCA_035546015.1 Occallatibacter sp. | reverse complement strand
GCAGATTCTTTGCAACCCACGAAATATAGTGTAGTTTTCCTGACCGGATCGCATCCAGGTAGCTCGTCTTCGTATCCACCTTGCCGCTCGCGTGCACATAGGTCACGTCGTCGGCCATGATCCGCTCCAGCGCCGGAATGTCAGAAGAGTCCAGTGCCGCAATCCGCGCCTGCTCCGCTGCCATAACCTGCTGTTTCCCGTCATCGCCCTTCTCAGCAGACACACTCACTGACACCAAAGTGCCCGCTCCCGCTACAACCGCGAGCAGTCCGCCCAGTTGCAACACTGTCTTCCACATCAACAGCACACCTCCACGACATCGGCGGAATTCTACCCGCCGCATCGCCAGACGTATAGCAATTTTCAAACGAAGAAAAAGAAAACGCCGAGCTGTTGCCTCACCCGCGCATCCGCGGCGCAATCCGTCCCAGCGCCAGCAGCGCCCCGGTCACGCGATTGGCATTGTGCCGCACCACGTTCTCCTCGCTGCCAAAGTCGCCTGCAATGCACTGCACGCCCATCTTCTCAATGCACTCAATATCCGCCAGAATCGGCGATGCGTCTTCGGCCGCATACCGCGCCAGCGTCTCCGGCGAGAAGGGTGCAGTATTTACCAGCGCGCAGTCAAAAATCGGCGCACGCGTATGCTCGTAGATCCGCTCAATATGCTCCGACGCCGTCAGTCCCAGACTCTCGTTGGCCTGCGTCATCAGGTTTGATATATAGACACGTAGCCCTTTGGCCTGAGCCAGTGCCTGCGGAATTCCCTCCACCAGCAGATTCGTAATCAGCGACGTGTAGAGCGACCCCGGCCCTACCGTGATCAGACTGGCCCGTTCGATCGCTTCCAGCGTCTCCGGCACCGGCGGAGGACATGGTGGATCAAGCGTCAATTCCACGATCCGCCGCTTGCTCGCCGTTATATTCGTCTCTCCGCGTACCAGGCTGCCGTCGTCCATCCGTGCCACCAGCGTCGTATTCGCCGTGGTGGCTGGATAGATCCGCCCTCGCGTCGCCAGAATCTTCGACGCCAGTTGCACCGCCTGCGCAAAGTCGCCGGTTATCTCCGTAAGCGCTGCTACAAACAGATTCCCGACATTGTGCCCTTTCAGCGAATCCCCGCCGCGGAACCTGTGCCCGAACAGCTTCGTCAGCAGGTCCTCTTCCTCGCTGAGCGCCACCATGCAGTTGCGCAGGTCACCCGGCGGCAGCATGTTGAAATCCTGCCTCAGCCGCCCTGACGACCCTCCGTCGTCGGTCACAGTCACCACTGCGGCCAGATCGGCAATGGCGCCGTCTTCTGAACCCGCCTGCCCCGGCACAGCCACATGCCGCCGAAGCCCACGCAGCAGCGTAGACAGCCCGGTACCGCCGCCAATAGCCACCACCCGTAGCGGCTCTCGAGCGGCAACAGAAACTTGAGCACCGGAGGTGGACTTCGGCGCGGCTTCGCCGTTTAAAGAGGATATAGAAATCAAAAGCTGCCTTATCGAAACTGCTAAAGATACCAAGAAGACCAACAGCGCTACAGGCAGGCATCTTGCTAAATCCGCTTCAGTGAACCGTGCTCGTGCCTGCCGTCAAAACCTCTTCACGGTACTTCAGGATATAGCAGTTCGGTAAACCGCGGATCATCGACCATATTCTGGAAGTCGTTGTCCACCCGCGCCTGCAGCCGGTTCTTGGGGTTCAGTTCAATCGCCTGCGACAGGTTATTCAGACACTCCTGCACCCGTCCGGTAATCGCATCCAGCACCGCCAGCCCATAGAACGCGTAGTCCGCGCCCGGGTACCCAGCCAGGATGGCGTTGAACTGCTCACGCGCATCATCGTAGTCGCCCATATTCAGCTGCGACACGGCGAAGTCGTAGTGCTCCTCAGGCGTGAGAAACTCAAGCGCCGGCTTTTCCAGTTGCCGCCTGCAGGTACTGATGTACATCGTCACCCGCTCCTTCAGCTCTATCGGAGCCTCGGGAAGCAACTTTTCCAGCGTCGCCAGCGCCTTCTCATACTTACCCTGCTGCAACTGCTGCACAGCAGATTGATAGTGCTGGAATACCGGACCGGTAGCAGCCGCGTGGCCGTCTGACCTGGAAGCCGAGGAGGGAGTTTTTTTGCGGCCTGCTGCCGCGGTTCTGGCCTCTTGCGTCATAGGTTCGTGAGTGCGCACTCCTTGCCGCACCATTTGCATGCGCCTTTCCGAGAGCCTGCAACGGCCCGCCGGCACAACGCTGCATGAGCCATCTTTATACGCATAACCTCGTATTACGTCAATGGGCTCTATTTGAGCTTACCTCATCGCCCCTTACACTCCACCCTGCGCGTGTTCCTTCTTCCGCCTTGTTCGGTAGATAGCCGGGTTCAGATCGGGATCGTTATACATTTTCAGTTGCCGGTAAATCTTGAACCGCCGTGTCCCAGCCAGGGTCTCGCGCCACAGCGCATCCAGGCAGTCCGAAAGATCGTTCCTCTGCTCCTCAAGCACGGCAAGCCGTTCCCGGTTGCGCTCCGCATGCCCGGCCGGCGCATCGCCCCGCGCAGCCTCTTCCCGGGTGTGATAGATCTTCAGCGAAAGTATAGACAGTCGGTCGATCATCAGCGCCGGCGACTCTGAATTAAGCGGCGCTCCCGGGTTCGGCATCCCGTTTCCTTCCAGCCACTCGAGTAGGGTCCGGTCCAGCTCTTCCACCAGGTCGTTGCGCAACTGGTTCGTCGTGTCGATCCGTCGTTTCACCGCCGCCAGATCTTCATCTGACGCATTCGGCGTCCGCGCCTCATCCTCGATGTGCCACAAGTCAAAGTTCGCCCGATGCTGTCGCTCCACCGCTGCCAGCCACTCACTCCCAGCGCGCGATTCTGTATCCTCCGGCAGCGCATGCCACATCCGCGTACATCGGTCCTGCAGAGCAGTAACAGCAATCGCATCCAGCACCGGCGCACTCTCTCTCACCAACGACGGAGCTTCCTTCATCTTTACCAGAGGCTCCCAGTTCTCCATGCGCTTCCGCTGCTCCACAAGGCTGTAAAGCGTTCCCAGCACCCAGCAAGCCACAATCCAGAATAAGAAGTTGCCTGCCGCCGCTATCCACAGCGGAAACGCATGCACATTACCGCTGACCGCAATCGAAAGCAGCACCCCGGGCACCACCAGTACGCGCCCAAAGAACTGGATCATGTCGAACAGCTCGATTGATGAGAGCCTGCTAAGGCTGTTTACATTAAACGTCAAAGCGGCCGCAACGCAGCCCACCACGACACCCGCTATAAATCTCTTCCGGTACGTGAACCTCCACATGCCGTCCTCGTTCCTTTCATCGCGGGGAAGAGATGAAGTTTTGCCAATATGGTAGAACTATCCTCATTAGAGGTCCAAGCCGCATTTTCGCATGGAGGACCCATGGCCGACCCAACCGAGCGCTTCCTTCTCCTGGCCAGCTATGAAAAAGGCCATGATTTCATGCGCCAGTGTGCCGAGCTGGGCATCCACAGCACCCTCCTCACCCTCGACAACCTCCGCGACGCCGCATGGCCGCATGAGGCGCTGGAAGAGATTCGCTCCATGCCTTCGGGACTTACTCATGAGCAAATCGTCAACACCGTATCATGGATGTCCCGCGGCCGCCGTTTCGATCGCGTCGTCGCATTAGACGAGTTCGACCTCCAGACCGCCGCCGTCCTCCGCGAGCACATGCGCATCCCCGGCATGGGAATTACCACTGCCGCCTGCTACCGCGACAAACTCGCCATGCGTGTCATCGCCCGCGCTACTGGCTTCTTCGTCCCCGACTTCTGCCGCGTCCTCAACTACGATGAGCTCCGCGAATTCATGGACCGCGTCCCGGCCCCATGGCTCCTCAAGCCCCGAACCGAGGCCTCCGCCGTTGGCATCCGGCGCATCCATGACACCGAGCAGCTCTGGCGCGCCCTCGACGAGCTTGGTGACCGCCAGAGCCACTTCCTACTCGAGCAGTTCATCCTCGGCGACATCTACCACGTCGACTCCATCGTCTCCAAGTCGAAAGTGGCCTTCTCCACCGTCCACCGCTACGGCCGCCCGCCTCTCCAGCTCATGCAGGAAGGCGGCGTCTTCACCACCCGTACCGTGGACCGCGCCAGCTCCGACTGGCACGAGCTCACCGCCATCAATGCCCGCCTCTCGCCCGGCCTCGGCATGGTCCGTGGCGTTACCCACGCCGAGTTCATCCGCTCCCACTCCGACGGCCGCTACTACTTCCTCGAGATCGCTGCCCGCGTCGGCGGAGCCTTCATCGCAGACCTCGTCGAGTACGCCTCCGGCATCAACCTCTGGCGCGAGTGGGCCAAAATCGAAGCCGCTAACCTCCGCGGCCAGACCTACTCTGTTCCTCCAGCCACCGAAAGCTACGCCGGTAGCGTCCTCTGCCTCGCCCAGACCGCCGAGCCCGACACTTCCGCCTTCACCGCTCCCGAGATCGTCCACCGCATGAAAAAACACCACCACGCCGGACTCATCGTTCGCTCCAGCGATCCACACCGCATCGAGCAGCTCCTCGAAGACTACAGCGCTGAATTCGCATCCCGCTTCCTGGCCGCCATGCCGCCAATGCAGCGTCTGACGCCCGCCTGAGACCTGCTTACCCAGCCCATCGAAACCTGAAAATTTACTTTAACTTTTCGCTCTTCCTGTTCATTTCATGGAGTTACGCCTCCACAGCCCCTAAGCACCCCACTTCGTCCACCCTCTGGGCCGAGCAATCAAATGGGCGTCCGAAGTCTCTCGTCCGCTGCGGCAGATTTTTGCGCCTAAGAGTAGAAAGCATGGGTCTCAACCACCCCGCTTGAGACTCAGTATGAAGATGGGTACCACAGAGCCTGTCCTGAGCTTGTCAAAGATCTCCTCGCTTTTAAGGACTTGGGAAACCACAACTCCAGCCCATCCCTCTCAACCGGTCATCGCACCGGACTCCTGTAGGAAGCCGACAAAAAATAGCCTAGGATAAAGCCAACTTGTAAGTAAGCGGGCGAAACCCCGGATTGATCCACCAAGCCTCCATACGCTATCGCAGGAATGCATAGCGCCACTACGCCTCACCGGTCCCACCTCTGCGAGACTCAAACTTTAACTTTAAGAACTCCCGCAAAATCTCAAATCCAACAGCCCTTGCATCGCGATCAATCCTCGACCCCTTCGCCGTAGAAAATTCTTTCTTGACATCATACCAATTGGTGGGTACATTTTTATACCAACTGGTAGGTACAAGCTATGCCCATTGCCCAGCAACTCGAAGCTCGCCACGAATCCAAAACCCGCCTCCTTCAGGCCGCCATGAATGTCATCCGTGCCAAGGGTTACACTGCCACGCGTATTGAAGATATCTGCGAGGCTGCCGGAGTCACCAAGGGTAGCTTCTTCCACCACTTCAGCACCAAGGAGGAGCTGGCTGTCGCCGCAGCCGACTACTGGAGTGAGGTCACCTCGGCCTTCTTTGCCGAGCAGGCCTACCACAACGCCAGCGACCCGCTCGACCGCCTCCTTGCCTACATCGAACTCCGCAAAGCCATGATCCGTGGCGAGCTCGCCGAGTTCACTTGCCTGGCCGGTACCATGGCTCAGGAAGTCTACGCCACCCACCCCGCCATCCGCGATGCTTGCGGGGACTCGATCTCCGGCCACGCCGCCACGCTTGTCCCCGACATTCAGGCCGCCATCGACAAATACGGCGTCCAGGGTGACTGGACCGCCGAAAGCCTCGCTCTCATGACTCAGGTCGCCATCCAGGGCGCCTTTGTCCTGGCCAAGGCAAAGCAAAACATCTCCATCGCAGCCGATTCTCTCGATCACCTCCACCGCTACATCGAGCTGCTCTTCCGCCAACCTTTAGCCCCGCACCAGGCATAAGGAGAGAACATGCCACTCAACGAAACACCAGACACCGTTCAATGGCTCGAAACCCACTACGTGTTTCTCGAAAAGGTCGGCCCGTTCCAGCAGACCGCCCCCGCCGCATGGGGAGAGGTCCACAAACTTGTTCCAGCCATCTCCGAAAAGTGCCAGATCACCGGCTACATGAGTATCTACAAGGTTGGCCCCGGAATCTACCGTGCCGGAGTCGCGGTCGCCGCTCCGCCCGCCAGTCTTCCCGAGGGTCTGTCATACGAGAAACTCCCGGGCGGCAAGTACAGCCGATTCATCCTCACTGGCTCCTATATGCAGCTTGGCTCCGCTACCGGCCGTGCCTTCGAGCTCGCCGGCCATCTCGCGCTTCCGCTACGCGACGACTTCAACATCGAAAACTACACCAACGATCCGCGCATCACCCCCGAGGACCAGCTCATCACTGAAATTCTCTTCCCCATCGACTGACCGGCGTGCTATTCATTCCATCGCCGCAAACAGGAGACCTATTATGACCTCCACTCCCAGCCCCTGCTCCGAGGCTCAACCTACATCCAAAGGCCGAGAATGGACTGGCCGCATTCTCACCGCGCTCGCCGCGCTCTTCCTTCTTCTCGATGCCGCCGGCAAGCTTGTCGCGCCGCAGCCGGTGCAGGTGACACAGGCCTTCGTGCGGCTCGGCATCCCCATCACACTCAGCAATGGCATTGGGCTTCTTCTGCTGGTGTGCACAGTGGTCTATCTCATCCCGCGTACCGCTGTGCTCGGAGCAGTTCTGCTCAGTGGCTACTTGGGCGGAGCCGTCGCCATCCACCTCCGCGCTGGCAGTTCTACCTTCGAGACCGTCTTTCCAGTCCTCTTCGCAATCCTCACCTGGTCTGGAATCTACCTCCGCGAACCACGCATCTGCCCGCTGCTCCCACTCCGTCGTTAACCACCGGGCACAGCCCCTTTAATCGAGCGCAAAAATGGGTTTCTCTGGTCTGGATTTTCAGACCTGGGAAACCATGTGGCTGAATTCCCATCCGTCAACCTCACCTCGTACAATGCTCACGAGAGCAAGCATGACAACCAACTGGCAATTCCCGCACCGCCGCTGGAACCCGCTCCGCCAGAGCTGGGTTCTCGTTTCCCCGCATCGCACGCAACGACCCTGGCAAGGCGAAGTCGGCCAGAAGACCCTTCCCTCTGCCACTATCTATGACCCCGAGTGCTACCTCTGCCCCGGCAATAAACGTGCTGGAGGCATAGAAAACCCAACCTACTCCAGCGTGTTTTCGTTTGTAAACGATTTCGCAGCGCTCCTGCCTGACTCGCCCGCGCTCGACTCTTCCGCCGACAACCCACTGCTCAAGGCCGACGCAGTCCGCGGACTCTGCAAGGTCCTCTGCTTCCACCCCGACCACTCGCTCACGCTCTCGCGCATGACCCCGGGAGAAATCCGCCCCGTTGTCGACGCCTGGACCGCCGAGTACCAGGAACTCGGCTCGCTCGACTGGATTCAGTACGTGCAGATCTTCGAAAACCGCGGCGCAATGATGGGCGCCAGCAACCCGCACCCGCACGGCCAGATCTGGTCCACCAGCTTCGTCCCCGATGAGCCCGCCGCCGAAACCATCGCGCAGCGAGATCACCTCGCCCGCACCGGCCGCTGCCTGCTCTGCGACTATCTTGAAACCGAGCGCAAATCCGGTGAGCGTTTAATCTTCGAGAATGCGTACTTCACCGCGCTCGTACCCTGGTGGGCCGTATGGCCCTTCGAAGTCCTGCTCCTCAGCCGTCGCCACGCCGGCGCATTCCCTGACTTCACATCCGAAGAACGCGACGCACTCGCCGAAGCACTGAACCGCCTTACTATCCGCTTCGACAACCTCTTCGAAACCAGCTTCCCTTACACCATGGGCTTCCACCAGTCGCCCACCGACAGGCAGGACCACCCCGAGTGGCACTTCCATGCCCATTTCTATCCGCCTCTGCTGCGCTCGGCCACCGTCCGCAAATTCATGGTCGGCTTTGAAATGCTCGGCATGCCACAACGCGACATCACCCCGGAGTCCGCCGCCGACCGCCTCCGCGCCTGCTCCGAAACCCACTTCTGACCAAGGGCTTAATTCCTCTTGCACCCAAGTTCGTTCCACAAAGCACTGTCATCCTTAGCGCAGCAAGCCGCGTTTTACGCGGCTCGTGAAGTCGAAGGACCTGCGGCTAAAAGATCTGTTGTAGGCCATGAAACATGGCAGGTCGTCGCGCTACTCTGAACATATTCGACAACGAGGACGAGACGCACCGATGTCCGAGAAACCCAATTTCCAGCGCTTCAAGCCACACGATATTGCCAAAACCTTCCCTGACACCGCAGACACCATGCTGCTCGACACCTACCTCACCAACGAACAGGCTGCCAGCGCCCGCGTCTTCCGTGTCTACCGCGGCACCCCTGCGCACTATCACGCCAACAGCGACGAATATCTTTACGTGCTCTCAGGCCGCGGCACATTCTGGATGAACGATCCCGCCGACCAGTCCGAATTCGCACCCGGCGACCTGCTCTTCTTCAAAAGGACTATCGTGCACGCACTGCCGGATATTCTTGAAGGCCCCGTCGTCTTCCTGTCCGTCGACGCACCGCGCCGCGACCCTGGAGACATCATCTTCGTGAACCCTGAAGACGGCACGCCACAGAGTTTCATCCAGCCCTTGAAATACTGAAACCAAATATCGGGTAAGCCGCCGGCCAAAGCTGTCCATGAACAGCGAAAGCAAATAGATTCCAGCCTCCGCTCTCGCAAGGACCGCAGTCTCATTGCGCCAGATTTCATTGGATGCTTAAGAAGCAACAGCAGTGCCGCATCAGCTCTCAAGATCCATATCTGGCTCCGGCAATATGTCATGTTCGCCTGCCATTGCAACGTACAGCGTTGGCAGCATGAAGACACTCATCAGAAGATTGGCAACCATACCGCCGACGATGACGATGGCGAAGGGCCGCTGTGAATCGGAGCCAATACCGTGTGGCATGGCCGCCGGAAGAAGACCGAGCGTCGCAACGAGCATGGTCATCATGATCGGCCGCAATCGCAGAACCGCTGACTCCACCGCTGCCGCTTCAATGCTGCTTCCACGCGCGCGCATCTGATTGATGTACTCCAGCATGATGACGCCGGTCTGCACGGAAACACCGGAGAGCGCCAAAAAACCGACCTAAGACGACACGCTGAAGTTTATGCCCGTGATGAGCAGAACCGGCAAACCGTCGGGGCTTGCCATGGCAACCGTCGCCAGAATCAGCAGCGCTCACTTGAACGAGCAATACATGGTGTAGAGGATGATTAAGATGAGCAGCAACGTAATGGGCACAATAATCAGCATGCGCGCCTCCGCACGCACCTCGCTCTGATACTCGCCCTCCCAGCCGATGTGATAACCGCACAGCAGGTTCACCTGCTCAATCACTTTGCTTCATATGCTGGCGCAGTGCGGGGCACGCAGCTTTTTCCAGCGATATGCGATATAACGAACCTGATTCGCTGGATATTGGGGGGAGGACACAATCCTCCCCCTCTTTATTGATTAACCTTCATTGCATATTCCCTGTGACGAGCATTGCAACAGGCTTGCTGCCTGCAGCGAACGTCTGTCCCTCCATCGGTATCAGCGCGCCGGTTGCAAAATTCAACAGGAAACCCGATACGGTGTTGCTGTCACGGTTCACCACATAGAGGAACCGTCCTGTTGTGTCCATTGCGGCTGCTATCGGAAAGACTCCAGTGCTCCAGGGAGAACCGGAGATTTCGGTCAGGCTGCCATCTGCCGGATTGATCGCGACACCCTGAACGCTGTTACTTGTGGAATTCGTCGCATAGACAAAATTGCCAAGTGGGTCGAGCGCGATGCCCTGGTCTGGCCCCACAGGTCCTGCAGACATCATGGTCAGCTCGCCTTCGTTGCCAACTGTGAAGTGCTTGATCTGCCTGTCAGCGGAACTGACCAGGTATCCGAAGCTCTGCCAGATCGAGCTTGGGTCATGAGGCGGTGCGGCACTATAGGGCGACAATGCGAATGAGGCGCCTCCATAGTCAACGGTGGAGCGGGGCGACATGGAAGAAAGCAGTCCAGTGGTGATCTGCAATGTGTAGCTCGCGATCTTGTTGGTACCAGCGCATACCTGGTAGAGGTAATCGCCGCGCCAGTCGGTAATCAGCCTGCGATCTCCCGTGCACTGTCCGGTGGGTGTACTGCCAGCGGCTGTGAGTGCGCCAGTAACGGGGTTGAGTGTGTACTGGGTAAGCGAGTCGTCCCCTGCAGTGCCGACAAACAACACGCGTCCTGTGGTTTCTACGGCGGCGCCAGTCGGCTGTGGCCCGGTCACAAACGGCGAACCCGGAATCTGCGTCAGGGCTCCTGTGTTCTGGTCAATTTGGAATCCGGAAATCGTGTTCGAGCCCTTATTGACCACGTAGAGGAAGTTGCCGTACCAATCCATCGTCATTGCTACCGGGTCTGCTCCGCCTGTTGAAACGGCAGTGCCAAGTGATGTGAGTGCACCTGTCGTATCGTCCACCGAGTAAGCAGAGATGGTCTTATCGGCATTGTTCAGTACATAAGCGAACTTCGACGTAAGTGACTTGGCCGCCATCGCCTGCGCAGCAGCAAAGCGCACCCACCGGCTCGTTCCGACTGTAGTCCGGCTGTGAATCGAGTTCAGGAAACCCAGCTTGTTATTGACTCGATCAATACTCGCCGTCGTCATCGTGAAGTTGTGGTTTACATACAGAAAATTCCCGGTCACATCCGGATGAATGTCGCCCTGCTCACCGAAATTGGTAAGGAACGGCGAACCGGATACTTCCGTCAACACTCCCGTTGTGCTGTCGATTGTGTACATCGCAATTCCGCCACGATTGCCGGCGTATACATATTTCCCGAGCGGATCGACAGCCAGCCCCTCGCCGGGATAGCCGGATCCCGTAAAGGGTGAGCCTGGAATAAATGTTAGCTGCCCGGTCGTTGCGTCGATCTTGAATCCGTCGATTGCACCGTTATCAAACCCAGTTGCGTAGAGGAATTTTCCTGACGGATCCAACCCCATGCCGCTGGCGCGGCCCGTGCCTGGAGTGGTAATGGTCTGGACCTGTGTCAAAGCGCCAGTGATCGGATCAATGTCAAAAACTCCAACAGATGCGTCGACATAGTTTCCAGCTGCCATCGCGTAGACGTGCTTGCTGCCGGCATCAATTGCCATCGCCTCGCCATCGATTCCCGTAGTCCATGGCGAACCCGCGATGCTGGTAAGCACGCCCGTCGACTGATCGATGCTCCAGCCCCACATTCCTCCGTATTCATTCACCACATACAGGAACTTTCCATTGGGTGTGATGGCGGTGACCACCGGCCGGATGTTCGGCGCCGGGAAAGGCGAACCAGGCAACGCCATCATCGACCCATTAGCATTGAGCTGATAGCCAAGAATTCCTACGAATCCTTCCGGCGTGTACACGAACGGCTTCGTCGGATGTGCCGCGACCATCTGCGGCATCTCGAACAGGTCGGCATTCAGGAACTTCACGCCGGCCGGACGCAGTCTTCCGGTTGTCGCATCAGTCACGTTCACAGTGAGTGACTTGAAGTCCATGTCGGGCATCACCAGATAACCAGCGATCGTCCGCGAAATCGTCTCAAGCGACACTGCCGCCGAAATTGACTTTGTTGGATCAGCCTTCGATGTCGCCGTAACCGTTGCGTTATCGCCGCTCGCAATCGTGGATGGCGCTGTGTACTGCCCTGTATTGTCGAGCGCGCCTTTGCCGCTCATTGCCCAGGTAACGCTGGCGTCGGTAGCATTCGTTACCGTGGCCGCAAACTTCTGCTTGAAGCTGCATGTGAGAATCGCGGAGCCTGGGTTGAGAGTGACCGAAACCGCAGGAATCGTCACTGTCACCGAAACTGCTTTCGATGGATCCGCAGCAGGTGTGGCCGTCACCGTGGCCGAGGCCGGAGTAGTCAGGCTTGCCGGGGCCGTATACAGTCCAGCCGTGTCGATTGTTCCCGCCTGCGCTGCACTCCACGTCACGCTTTTGTCGGTTGCGTTCTGCACTGTTGCGATGAATTGTTGCGTCGCGCCAAGCACCGTGTTGCTTGGGCTTGGCGATACTGTGACTGAAACGGCTGGAATGGAAATTGCCGCGGAAGCACTCTTTGTTGTGTCGGCCTGCGCAGTTGCCTTCACTGTGACGCTCACAGGAGTCGTGGCGCTTGCCGGAGCTGTATACAGACCTGAGGTTGAAATAGTGCCCCCGCCACTCACTGACCAGGTCACTGAAGTATTCGAACTACCGGTCACTGTGGCTGTGAATTGCTGGGTAGCACCGAGATTTACCGTCGGGCTAACGGGACTGATCGTGATATCGACCGTAGGCGGCGTTGTGTTCTGGCTTCCTCCACCGCCCCCACAGCCAGTCAGAGACGCAAGCATTAAAAATAAGATCGAAACTTCCAGGCTCTTACGCATAGGTCCCCCTCGGCGGATTGCGCCTCGTACACAAAGCCGCGATGAAGGACCTGTCAGTGGATCTTTTGCCGCAACGGGCTCTGGCTACGCCGCAGTCAGGCCTCGCGCTTGTTCGTTGATTGCCGCAATCGGAGACACTCTCACCTTGCGAATGCGCGTCTCCTCTGGTGGGAAGCGGAGTTGGTGTCCATTCTGTAAATCAGGCGGAGAAAATCAGAGGAAATCTGTGGCCGTCGGCCTGCAATCTGCAATATCCTGCTGCGCGGGTCACGCCTGATTTAAAGCCGATCTGCGGCTTTTTTCTTTGCACCCAGGACGTTAAAGACCATTCGTCCTCGCTCGCTACTCCGGCACTGCGCAACTCCACAGTGTGGGCGGAAATATAGGCTATATGTCGATCGCGGTCAGTATCCTGCATCACCTTGGTTTGTGACTGGCCCTCGTCGCCGCTCCACTACCCCAGATCTCACCGCGATGCTTACCTTCCTACCAACTTGCCAACTCGGCTCGTTGCGTGATATTTCCAAACTCTCAGACATCGGTCGCTCGCACACTTGGCCAAATCAGTGCCGCAGGCCGTAATCACGCAGGTGATTTCGATACTAGACCCTTCGAGATTCAGAAGAATATCTGCAAAGTCCAGGTATGCGGCGTCGGCAATAGGACGATTTATGCGAATAGTCGCACAAATTGCCGACGCGCGCTCACCTCATCTTTGTTTGTCAATTTCAGCTCAGAGCGATCTTCAGTGCTGCACCATAGCTATTTGCAACCGGCAATCCATAGGGCAGTTGGAAATGCAGAGCGTCAGCCTCCTGCGTCCACTTGACCTTGACATCCGAGCCAAGCAAGGTGACATTCTGGATTTTGCCCGGATTGTACTTGCTCGACGATCCCAGCGACGCAACCTGTGCATGACCTCCCGGCCATCCCAGGAAGATTGCATAGATCACGTTATTTGCCTTATTCCGGGTGAAGCGGATGTCTTTGCTTCCCATCGCGCTGATGCTGCCGCCCTGAAACGGTCCGCTTGCGACGGAGTTAGGCCCTTCGCCGTAGATGGTCCATGGCCGCGTCTCATAGATGGCTTCGCCGTTCAACTTCAGCCACGCTGCAATTTCATCGAGAACAGCTATCTCCTTGCTGTCGATGGTGCCGTCAGGCTTGCCCGGAATGTTGAGAATGAACGTACCGTTCTTGCTTACAGTATCAACAAGCCAGTGGATTGCATCGCGTGGCGGCAGATAGCCTCCAAATGCTCCGGGACCCTCAAAAAGACTGCGCCGGTAATGCCATTCTCCGATACAGGTTTCAGACTGCCACGCGTATGGCATGATGCCGCTGGTCAACCCGCGTTCATAGTCGGCCACCACCGCCTTGGCCAGTTTGTCGGGCACGTTCTTGATGTTCAGCACAGCTTCCATCTTGCCGCGCGTCTTCAGATTGTGATTGTAGAAATACGCGCCGATGTTCATGCCTCCCCACCCCAGCGGGAGTAGCGCATTGTCAAAGTAAAGCAGGTCGGGATCGTGCTGATCGATCAGGTCCCGCGTACGATCGTAGAAATGCTTAACGTATGAGGCATCCGGCAGTGCGTCTTTGGGGTGCTTTGCGCCGTAGAGCATCTGCGGATCGAGCTCATCCCACCATTGCCCCTTGCCTTCGGCTTTAGTCATACGCCCGTCGTACGAAACTCCAGCATACGGTCCACTCTTGTCAGCTCCATGCGAAGTCTGGAACCACCACCAGTTGCGCGCCTGGTGCACGGTTACGCCAAAGCGCATTCCCTGACGCCGCGCCGCCGCAGCCCATTCGCCCACTACATCGCGATGCGGTCCGTGACTGACGGCATTCCATGGCTGGTGCTTGGAGTTCCAGGTGTCAAAACCATCGTGGTGATTGGCGAGCGCGATAAACAAACGAGCTCCCGCGTTTTTGTAACGTTCGATAAGAGCGTCCGGCTGCCAGTCGAGAAGCGTCCACTGTGCGCACAGATCTTTGTACCCAATGTTCGATGGATGGCCGTAATGTGAGCTCTGAAAAAGGTAGTCCGGCGAACCCTCCTCATACATATTGCGCGCATACCAGTCGCCGTATTCCGGTACACACTGTGGACTCCAGTGTGCCCAGATACCGAACTTGGCGTCGCGATACCATTCTGGGGCCTCGTATCCGAGGAGTGAATCCCAGTTGGACTGATAAGGGCCGTCGCCGTTGAGTCCTTCCACCGGGGCCTGCATGGGTACACCATCCCACGAACCGTCTGGCAACTCGGGCGGCTCGCCCCAGGCAGTCGGCGACCAGTCAGCATCGTTCAGCTTTTTTTCTACGATCTTGCCATTAACCAACGCGTAAAAGAGGCGCTGGTTTTCCGGCGTGGCGCAGAACTCCTGATACGTCTGATGGAGTTTGTTGAAACCCGAGGGCACGCTCGCAGTCGATTGCCCCTTCACAGGAATCGCTTCGGCCGCTGCAGCAGCCGCAATCAGCTTGCAAAACTCTCTTCTCTGCATAGTTCATCCTTCTGACTTCGTAATCGTTGGCTGCGTAGCTGCAGTGCGACTGGCCGGCTCACCGCGCCCTGCCAGTCACTTTGGCTGAATTTCCGTCAGGCGCTTCGAGTACGCGTTATACAACGAGGTTCCGTAATCGATAACTGAAACGCTGAAGTATCCTAAATCCACGGATTTTCGCAAGTCAAGATATAAATAAATCAAAGTAGTCGGATCCCTGCCAGAGCGTTTCAAGCCTGGCAAAAACCTGATGGATGATTATGCTGAGAGCGAACGGCAAAGACAGCAAATTCAATCAGGGAGGATCATGCGCAAAGGGATGGCGCTCGACGATTCCGCGTCCCTGGCGAACCACGATCCACTGATTCGCGTCCACATTCTGGATGGTTTCTATGTTGGTGACAGGGCCGTCAGGCCAGCGGATCGTCAGATCGGCTTTTGCGGCGTGCCCCATGCCGAAGTGCACGCGGAAGTCACCCTGGGAGATGTGGAACCCGCCACTGCGGACTTCATCGATCTCCTTCCGCCCATTCACCGTCAGTGTCAATCGAGCACCAATGGCGTCGCGGCCAGAAGCTGTAACGGCGCGAACGAGCAGCGCGTTGCCCCGTTGTCCGAAGTTCTTGAGCAGCGAAGGAGGCTCAAAAAGATTGACGGTGACAATCTCCTGCGAACCGTCGTTATCCAGATCGCCCACTGCGATTCCGCGCGACGAATGCTTTTCGGTAATGCCGGGACCGCTTGCAGATGACATATCGAAGAACTGCCCGTCGCCGCGATTCCAGAACAACTGGCGGGGCTGTTTGAACTCTTCACCGAGGTTGTACCTCTCAACGAACGGATATACGTGCCCGTCAGCGACGAACAGGTCAGGCCAGCCATCGTTGTCGAAGTCCAGAAAAGCGGTGCCCCATTTCACGTACTGGGTGTGTACGGCAAGACCGGCAGTGCTCGTGGCATCATCAAAATTGTTATCCCCGAGATTTCGATAGAGCGTATTCGTATCGCTTGAGAAATTCGTCTTGAAGATGTCGAGGCGTCCGTCCCCATCGTAATCGGCTGCAGTTGCGCCCATTCCCGCCTGCTCGCGGCCGTCCTCGTTCACGGCAAGCCCGCTGGAAAGACCCAACTCCTCAAATGTTCCATTGTGCTTGTTGCGAAAGTACAAACTTGGCGTGGAATCGCAAGTGATGTAGAAATCGGGCCAGCCGTCGTTATCGAAGTCGCCCGTCAGGACAGTAAATCCGTAATACTCCGGCGGTGTTGCGATGCCGGCCTGCTTGGTGACGTCGACAAAATGCCCATGCCTATCGTTATGGTATAGCGTCATGGTCTCACCTTTAAGGCCGCGCGGACCGCAGGGGACAGGCATGCCTTTCCAATTACAGCCGCTCTGGGTGCGCGGCAACGGTGAATCCTGCGCTTTGAAGTCGACATAGTTGGCGACCACGAGATCGAGATAGCCATCGCGATCGTAGTCGACAAATGCGCATCCCGTGCTCCATCGCGATTGAGGCTGATAAAGTCCGCGCTCTTTGGTCTCATCGCGGAAGGTGCCGTCTCCCATGTTGTGCAGGAAGACATTGTGTCCCCACTGGGTTACGAAGAGAGACACCCGGCCTTCGTTATCCGGATCGCCAGCGCAGACTCCCTGCGACCAGCCAAGGTGCCCGATGCCGGCTTTGGCAGTCACATCCTCAAAGCGAAGTCCACCAAGATTGTGATAGAGGTGCGGTGTCAGAGCAGGACCAGTGTTGTGCAACCGGTCGCCTTGTGGGAAAAAGATGTCCGGAAGGCCGTCATTGTCGTAGTCGAAAATGGCCACGCCCATGCCAGTGTTTTCGACAATGTAAGTCTGATCAATATCGCCCGAGATCGCCACAGCGGTGAGACCTGCCTGCGCCGCGACATCGCGGAAATTAACACTAGGCGCTTTCATCCCAGGCGGAAGCGGACGCATTGGCTGATCTTTCACGTTGCCGGAAGCCATCTGGGAGAGCAGCCTGGGTCCGACCGCCAGCAGCGTACCGATCGCTACAAGCATGGCGGTAAGCGGAACAAGCTTCCTGATCACCAGCACTAATTCGCCTTTCCGGCAACAGAAACGGAGCGCTGGCTTCGAGCACGTGCAACCAACTCAAGTGCGGCTTGGGTTACCGGATCATCTGGCTTGAGTGCCTTTGCGGCCTGCAGTTCTTTTTCGCCGTTGACAAGGTCGCCAGCCTGGCACTCGATGATGCCTAGTTTTCTGTGAAGGTCAGCCTGCGCCGCACACGAACCACACGCGGTGATTGCTTCTTTCAACTGCCGAATCGCTTCAGGCCAGTCATGCGCGGACTCAGCCTCAATGCCGTTATTTGCCAGCGAGTCCGCGCGGTCCAGAATACGCCGTTCTTTCTGGATTGCGACATACCGCGCCATAAATTGCTCGGACTCGGCTTGATCGGTAGACCGCAACGTGTGAGCCAGACTGAACAGTGCCTGGCTGAACTTTGGATCAATCTCGATCGCTTTTCTCCAGGCCGCTACTGCTTTGGCGGTCTCAGACTCCTGCTCATAAGATTGGCCAAGCATGTACCAGGCCATTACATTGCCCGGCTGTAACTTGACGGTTTCTTCGAAGAGACCGACAGCAAGATCGAGCTTGCCCTGCTGCCTGTCGATAAGGGCGAGAAAATATCGAGGCTCGGACATCTGTGGGGCAAGCCTGCACGCAGCTTCGAACTCAGATTGCGCTTCAGTGCTGCGGCCCAGATCGAACAAAACTCTGCCTCGATAGAAGTGCGCGACACCGGACTGCGGAGCAAGACGGACGGCCTCGCCTGTTTGCTCGAGGGCTGCAGGCAGGTTGTAGCCTTCAGCGAGCGCAAGTGCCAGGTCCAGATGGGCTGCAGCCAGATCCGGGGCCAATTGCGCCACTTTCTGAAGCAGTGTGATTCCTTCCTTCACCATGCCCATTTGCATTTGCGCTTTTCCAACCGCAGATAACGTGGCGGAATCCTGCGGCGCCAGCGCAACAGCCTTGTTCAGCGCGGCCTCGGCCTCGGATTTCCTGTTCTGCCGAGCAAGAATCAGCCCAAGTTTGAGATAGCCATCTTTATACTTGGGATCGTCTTCAAGCGCCTGACGAAGCAGCTTTGCGGCTGTGACCAGATCTCCGTCCCGTGCGTAAACCATGGCCATATTTCCGCGCGCTTCTACGAGTTGGGGATCGAGATCAAGCGCAGACTGGAGCCACTTCCGCGCAGATTCCACGTTGCCATCCGCCAATTCAAGTTGCCCCAATTCGGCGCGAATTTTGGCCAGCTTCGGATCGATCTCAATCCCCTTACGGAGCGCCTCTTTCGCGCCCTCCGCGTCATGCGTAGCTTCGAGAGCGAGCGCGAGGTTGTAGGCCGTCCATGGGCTGTTCGGGTCTTCTTCAAGCATGTGGCGATAAATCCGTGCCGCTTCTGCCGGCTTGCCTGCCTGCAATAGATCGTTGGCCTTGATGCCATCGGATGTGAGCTGGCTTGACTGGAACTCGCTGTCTGTTGCCTTCTGGAATTGCTGCAGGACCTGGCTGGCCTCCTCTTTTTTGCCAAGCTCGCGCAGCACAGCTGCCAATTGGAACTGCGCCGACTTCTCGCGTGGATTCAATGCGACCGCTTTTCTCAACCTTGGCAGCGCTTCTTGCGGCCTGCCTAAATGTGCCAATACCGACCCGAGTTGATATTCCGCCTCAAAATCGTCCGGCTTTCTAGCTGCTCCCAGCTCAAGCTCGGGTTCTGCTTTTGCATAATCGCCCAAGCCCCGGTACACCATGCCAAGCATGATGTGCGCTGAGGCATCGTTCGGCTTCCGGGACACGTAATTCTTTGCGGGCGTCAGCGCATCCGTGTAGGCGCTTACGTTCAGAAGTGTTTCTACTTCTGCTCCCAACGCCTCCGTATTGGCCGGGTCCTGGCGAGTCACCACCTGGTACTCATCAGCGGCCTCGCGAAAACGGTGCTCATTTGCATAGATGTTGCCGAGGGTAAAATGAGCAGCCGTCATGTCTGGATGCACCTTGAGCAAGTCCGTAAAGAGCTGGACCGCATCCGCCACACGAACGCCATCTTCTTCAGGCAGACCATTAGCCTGCCTGGCCTTCGCGGCCTTGTACGTTGCCGTCGCCAGACTGAGTTGCAAATCCGTGGCGTCCGGCTGAATCTGAACCGCCTGCCGCCAGTAATCCATGGCGGCGTCGTATCGCCCTCCATTGAGCAGGACGTGGGCAAGGCCATCCAATGCGCAGACCAATTTTGGATCGCTCGCCAGCGCATTGCGGAATTCGGCTTCAGCTTCGGACGGGTTCGATAGCAATGAGCCCGCCGCACAATGCGCCTGCAGTAATGCGGGATCGTATTGCAGGGCCAAGCGGAATTCGCTGATTGCGGCCTCGGGTTCCTGCTGATTTTGCCGGACAAGCCCAAGGTCGAAATGCGCCTCAGCCAGATGCGGTTCCAGACGCAGCGCCTGCTTGAACGCCGCAGCCGCGCATTTCATGTCGCCTCTCCCTGCGAACCACACACCCTCGGCATCATAGACTCTTGCAGGTGACGTACCTGCAGGCGCCTGCGCAGCCGATGCCGGAAGTTTGCAGGTGTCCGGCAGTTGCGCCGTTACCCGCACATCGGCTGTCAGCAGAAATGCGGTACAGAAAATGAGCGATTGCTTCTTCATGGATCTGCTTTGAGTATTATTCCACTCTGACCATATTCATTGCTGATTGCCATTGCGCGGCTCAGTCACTTCAAGGATGTGATCCGCAGCGACATCATGCAAGAGCTGACGTGTACCCGATGGCCAGCGGATCTCGATCTCCTTGATCATGCGTGATTTGCCCAGACCAAAATGGACGCGGGGATCGCTGGATGCGGCATAGCCGGTGCTGGTCGTCGCCTCGTTATAAAGCTTTCTACCATCATCCGTAGTCACCCGAATCTGCGCGCCAAGGCCCATGCGGTTGCTTTTGGTTCCAACAAGCTTCAGCAGAATCCAGTGATTGTCTGTCTGGGTAACATTACGCAGCACACGAACCGGGCCCCCGAGAGACGTCACTACGAGATCCATTCTTCCATCATTGTCAAAATCTCCGTACGCAAGTCCGCGGTTCGGCGCAGGACGCGTAAAGTCCGCGCCTGCGGTAGCACTCACATCTTCAAACTGCCCGTTCCCGAGATTGCGAAAAACAGAGTTCGGCTCGGCATAGCGGAAATGTTTGGAGATTTCCTCTATATTGTCCATCACATTGCCTCGAGCGACGACAAGGTCTTTCCAACCGTCGTTGTCGAGATCAACAATTCCATTTGACCAACCCGACATCGGTCTCGTGAGAGTTGCAAGCCGGCTTTGATCACTTGCGTTGAGAAATTGCCCTTTCCCCTGGTTTAGATACAAAGGAAAGGTTTCGTTTTCGATTGCGGTGTGCCAGATGTCCGGAAGTCCATCGTTGTTCACGTCGCGGAAATCGGCCCCCATACCAGACAGGGTGACCCCTTCTTCGTTACATGCCACGCCCACCTGAAGGGCTACTTCTTCAAATTTCTTTCCATCCAGGTTATGAAATAGCAGGTTGGGGCTGTTGTCATTGGCCACAAACACATCGGGAAATCCGTCGCCATCGTAATCGGCAAATGTAACTCCCATCCCCTTGCCAAGAAAGCCTGAAATTCCGGTTTCAACTGAAACATCAGTAAACGTACCGTCGCCGTTGTTGCGGTACAACGTATCTGGAAGCGGAGCAAAGCTGTTGGGATGGCAGTAACCGCGGCCGTTGAGTCCCATGCAAACAGGATCGAAGTGCGGGTCCCACTGGACGTAATTCGCTACGAAGAGATCAAGCAGTCCGTCCCTGTTGTAGTCGAACCAACCGGCCGCGATGGACCACATCTTGCGGCCGTTGTACGTGGCACCGCTCAGACCCGCCTTCGCGGTAACGTCAGTGAATGTGCCATTGCCGTTATTGTGAAAGAGCTGATTCCCGTTGACGTTGGCCAGAAACAGGTCAGGGCGGCCGTCGTTGTCGTAATCGCCAACCGCAACGCCCATTCCGTAACCTGCTCCGGCAACTCCTGCGCGTTCGGTTACGTCGGTGAACGTGCCGTCGCCGTTGTTGCGATACAGGCGGTTGTAATACTTCGGACTGGTTTTCACCAGAGATGGCATCTCGGCGCCGTTGACCAGGTATATATCAAGCAGACCGTCCCCGTTGTAATCGAACAAGGCAATGCCAGCGAGCATTGTCTCCGGCTGGTGTTTCTCGGGCGTCGGGCTGTTCTCCGCAACAAAATGTATGCCGGCTTTTTGCGCAATGTCTTCAAAGCGAATCGGCGGCGGCGCCGTCGGCTTCTGGGCCAACACAGACAGAGCGAGCACAGAAACGGGAAATAGAATGATCGACGCGAAACGCATTCCTCTTCACTTTATCGACTCTACAGAATGCATAACTCGATACAGGTAATGCAAATGGCATCACTGCCGCGATGCTGCGCGCGGCAGTGATGCCTTTGAATGCTACAACTGCAGAGGCGCCTAATAGTAGAACTTCAGACTCATCTGCAATTGTCGCGTCGCAGGCAAGCCGTTTTGACCGCTTCGTTGGCTCAAAACCTGACCATAGTTCGTGTCTGTATTGGTGCGGTCAGGAACGGTGAAGACAACGTTGTTGAAGAGATTGAATGATTCGGCTCTGAATTCGAAGTATCGCTCCTCTCCGATTCCTATTCGAAAGTCACGGAATAGGGACAGGTCTACATTGTTGTAATGCTGTGAAACCAGAGAGTTCACCTTTTCATTGCCATAGGTGTATCCGGTGGGCGCCGTGAAGGCAGCTGTGTTAAACCATTTCTTCTGGGTATGCCCTCCAGCGTTCGGGTCGCCATTCACGTTCATCCTCTCCGTGAGACAGCATCCGATATTCAAAGGATCACCGCCAGCGTTCACCTGGTACGGCTGCCCCGAAGTCTCCTGAACAATTCCGTTCAGCGCCCATCCGCCAGCCACATTGCGAGTCAGCCTCTTGGAAGAGTTGTTAAATGGCGAGGCGGCAGTAAATGCAATCGTAAACACGTTGGTCTGGTTGAGATCGGAAGTGCCATAGTCGCTATGGCGGTTATACGGGTTTTGCGATTCGCAGCTCGCACCCAGGTTGCATCCGTCGGCGTTCGCGTGTGACAGCGTGTAGGCAGCCAGAAAAGTCACGCCATGGTTTGCATGCTCCGTGACCGTGACCTGCATGGCATTGTACCGGCTGTCGCCGACGCTTTGATCAAACCATTGCTGCAGCATATAAGGATATGGCCGCCG
>DASZXD010000287.1:0-16480 GCA_035546015.1 Occallatibacter sp. | reverse complement strand
CGCGATACAGCAACCCCAGATCCATCGTGCGCGGCGCATCTTTGAATCGCAGCCCATAAGCCTTGCTTAACCCTGGCAGCCCATCCGGCCTCTGCTCGAACTCGTACCCCACGCCCAGCCGCCACTCCGGCGTATACTTTGCAGCCTGGCTCAGCGTGGTCAGATGCAGCCGCCGCGCATCGTCGCCACGAATCACCATGGCAAAGGTATTTTCAAATCCCAGCGGCGCAGCCACCGTCACGTTATACCGCGATGCATAGAGCCGCCGCACCGTGTCCACCACGTTATCCGGATCGCGCTCCAACGGCTGTTTCAAAATCGCCGTCAGCGCCGTGCCCGTGTACTCCACATACGCATCGATGCGCCCCGCCACCAGCGCCTGCTGGCAGATGTAGCTGCCGGCCAGATAAAACCGCCGCTCCACTTTCAGATTTGATTTGGCCTCGATCTCCTGCGCCAGCAACTCGCCCAGAACCACCTGCTCGGTAAAATTCTTCGCCCCAATCACCGGATGGTTTGCCCGCGGCGGCTCGCACGCCGTCATCGCAATCGCTGCTGTCGCGCCTGCTATGAAACAGCGCCGATGCATCATGCGCGAACCCTGAACCACCGTTCGAGCAATCCAAGCGCCCCATCCGCAACCAGCGCCAGCAGCGCCGCCGGCACCGCGCCCGCAAGCACCAGCCGGTTATCCACCGACGCAACGCCTCGAAAGATCAGTTCGCCCAGACCGCCTGCCCCAACAGCCGCGGCAATCGTTGCAATGCCCACGCAGGCCACCGTCGCCGTGCGCAGCCCGGCCAGAATGAACGACGCCGCCAGCGGCAGCTCCACCTTGAACAGCCGCTGCGCATTCGTGAGCCCCAGCGCCCGCGCCACCTCCACAATCGCCGGATCGATCCCGCGAATGCCCGCATATGTATTGCGCAGAATCGGCAGCAGCGCATAAGCCGTCAGCGCCACAATCGCGATGCGCGCCGCCCGCTCCCCCAGCCATGGCAGCGGCAGCAAAAAGCCGAACATTGCCAGCGACGGAATCGTCTGCAGAATATTCGCCACCGCAATCACCGGCTTCGCCCAGCGCGGCGCGCGAGTCAGCCATATTCCTGCGGGCACAGCAATCGCCGTAGCAAACAGCATCGCCGTCGCCGTGAGCCACAGGTGCTCCACCGTGAGCTCGGCAATCTCGCTGCCGTATTGCGCGAGAAAGCTCATGCCTGCCTCTCTCCGCGATGAAATGCTCGAACGTAGCTCACTACCTCCGGTTGCGTCGAGAGCAGAAACTCCTCCGGCGCGAGATTCGCCGCAACCCGGCCCTCGCTCAGCAGCACAATGCGGTCGCCCAGATACAGCGCCTCGTCCAGATCGTGCGTCACCAGAAGCGCCGTCTTCTTCAGCCGCGCCAGCAGATCGCGCAGCATATCCTGCATCTCTGCCCGCGTCAGCGGATCGAGCGCTCCAAACGGCTCGTCCATCAACAAAATCTCAGGGTCGGCCGCCAGCGCCCGCGCCAGCCCAGCCCTTTGCCGCTGCCCGCCTGAAAGCTGGTGCGGATACCGCCGCGCAAACTGCTTCGGTTCCAGCCCCACAGCCGCCAGCAGTTCACGGCCGCGCTTCTCCCGTTCCGGGCGTGGTCGTCCCTCTGCCTCGAGCACCAGCCCGGCATTGCGCTCGATGTTGAAATGCGGAAACAACCCCGTCTCCTGGATCACGTAGCCGATCCCGCGCCGCAGGGCCACCAGGTCGTCCGAGCCCACACGCGTCCCGCGTACCAGCACCTCGCCGTCCGTCGGCGCAACCAGATGATTCACCGTCCGCAGCAGTGTCGATTTCCCAGACCCGCTGCGCCCCAGGATCGCCGTCGTCGTGCCCGCTTCCACCGCAAACGAGATGCCATCCAGCAGCAGCCGGCCCTCTGCCACGGCAAATGAAACATTGCGGAACTCAATGGCTGCACTCATCGGCTTCTTCAGTGTAGCGGCGCGCGGCCTTTCTTCGATTTGTACCAACCGGCCCCGCACCTTAGAATCGTTAGGAGGCATTCCGCGGTCAATGCGGTAGCCTTCAGGTGACGATGAGCGAATACGAAGCAGGGAACTCCCCCGAAACGCAGGCAGCATCGTCGGCGTGGAGCAGAGTTGAGCGTGCGCGGCATCCTCAAAGGCCCTACCCCATGGACTTGATCGAGCGAATCTTTACGGATTTCAGCGAGATTCACGGGGATCGCGCCTTTGGCGACGATGAGGCCATAATCTGCGGCATGGCGCGCCTCGACGGCGAAGAGGTGCTCGTGATCGGCATCCGCAAGGGTGGCACCACCAAAGAGCGCATCAAGCGCAACTTCGGCATGCCCAGCCCCGAGGGCTATCGCAAGGCTCTGCGCTGCATGAAGCTGGCAGAAAAGTTCTCGCGCCCTGTCATTGCTCTGATCGACGTAACGGCTGCCTATCCCGGCCTCGGAGCTGAAGAGCGCGGCCAGGCCGAGGCCATCGCGCGCAACATCCGCGAAATGTCCCGTCTGCGCATTCCCACCATCTGTGTCATCACTGGTGAAGGTGGATCCGGCGGCGCGCTGGCCCTCGCGGTGACTGACAAGGTGCTGATCCTCGAAAACGCCGTCTACTCCGTCATTCCGCCTGAGGGCGCGGCAGCCATCATGTGGCGTGACGCTACGCACAAAGATCGCGCGGCAGCATCGCTGCGCATTACGGCGCAGGATGTTGCCTCGCTCGGCTGCGTTGACGAGATTATCCCTGAGCCGGAAGGCGGCATTCACGCCGACCCGGAAAAAGGCGCGGAACTGCTCGGCGCGGCCATCCGCAGGCATCTGGCAGCGCTCAAAGGAATGACAATCGAGGCAATGCTCACTGAGCGCCAGCGCAAGTTCCGCAACATCGCGCAGTTCTACACCGAGACTCCTGCGCCGGCCACCGAATCGGCCTGAGGCGCATCGGACGCATAGAGGAACATGCTTTATCTGCAACAGAAATCGCGCGGTCTGGCCGCGGGTGGAGGTCTTCTATGACCCAGCCATCCGTCCCGCGTACCCGCCTGCGCGCCTACACTGAGTTCCTCGCAGCCGTTTTTTACTTCTTTCTCGCTCGCGGCCTGGTTCACCATGGCTTGAACCTTATGGCCCTCGGGCCGCTTGCACTGCTCTCCTCGCCGCTGGTCGAGCAGGCCATGCTCGCCTTGTTCCTGCTCATGGGTTACGCGGCCATGTGCTTCTGGCTCGACCGCGAACTGCATCCCATCAGCGCCCAGGGCTTTCCGCGCCGCTCCGGCTGGCCACGCGAGTGGGCTATGGGTCTGGCCACTGGCTGGGGAATCGCCGTCGTCTGTGTGCTTCCGCTGGTTATCGTCGGCGGCATCGCCATCACCATCACCACCCAGCCATCGGCGTGGGCCAGCCTGGCTGCCGATGCAGCCTTTTTTGCCTTTGCCGCCATGGCTGAAGAGATCGCCTTTCGCGGCTACGGATTCCAGCGCTTCGTCGAAGCAGTCGGCCCGGTCGGCGGCTCGCTCGTCTTCGCGGCCTACTATGCGCTGGTGCAGGCCATGATCCCCAACCACAACCGCGCCAGTGTCATGGTATCCGTCATGCTGGGATTGGTTCTGGCCACGGCCTATCTGCGCACCCGTGCGCTGTGGCTGAGCTGGGGGCTCAACTTCGGCTGGAAGGCCAGCCGCGCCTTGCTCTTCGGCCTGGTCGTCAGCGGCGACGGCAGCCACTCCGCCGTGGTGCAGGGCTACCCCATGGGCCCGCTCTGGTTTACCGGCGGGTTCTTCGGCCTCGACGGCTCGTGGTTTGCTTTCCTGGTCCTCATGGTGGCCATTCCGGTGGTCTTCCGCATCACCCGTGACCTTAACTTCAAGTACAACGCCCCGGTGCTGGTGCCCGGAGGCATCCCCGTCGACATCGACGCCGCAGCCCGCACACAGCATGAAAAAGCCATGGGCCCGCAGGAGCCTGCGCCGCCTGCCCTTGTGCAGATTGCTGCAGCACCGTTGCCGCAGCCGGTCGCATCGCAAGCGGAGCGAGGAGAAAGCCCTGACAGCAGGCAGGAATAGGAACCGCGTGGGAGCTCTACCACAGCCGCATGTGCACAGGTAATGGTTCCCGGTACCGCCTCGTCAAAACCGGAAAAGCCCTTTCCACTTGCTTGCGCCTCGTTTTTGCGTAATCCTTATGGTGCACATGGGAGGCTCCCCATGACTCCGTTCTTGCTCCGGTCTGCTCTCAGCCTGCGCAACCGGAATACTGTGGCAGTGACCGGCTTCGCTATTGCCGCCATGCTCTTTTCCGGCGTCGGGGCTGCCCAGGTCATCACCATCGATACCAGCGGAAAAGGGCCAATTGCCGCCACCGGCCCAGTAGACCGGCGCTACCGGCAGATCGAGCCCACTAACGTCGAGCTTTCCAAAACCCTGCTCGACGCCAAGACCCGGCTCGGTCTAGAGCGGCTTCTGCAATCCGAGCAGGGCTTTGCAATGCGGCCCTTTCCGCGCGGCCACAAGGGCCTGACGCTGGTGGCCAACGGCAAACTCGAGCCTGCCGGAGAACCCTACCTCAACATGGTGGTGAGCCAAGGGCTTTCGGTTAAGCCGGGCGATCGCGTGGTCATTACAGACATCAGGTTCGATCACAACAAAATCATCTTCATGCTCAATGGCGGTCCGGACTTCAAGCACCGTTTCCTGCGTCATATCGAGATCGGCATGGACCCCGCCTACACCAACTCGGTCGTGCCCGATGAGGCCGATCCCACCGGCGCGCGCCTGACGCTTACATTCAAAGATCATGTGCCCGAACTGACCGGTTCGCAGGTCAAGCAGTTGCTCGCGCCGCTCATTTCCTTCGACGTCAAAACGCCTATCCAGGCATTTACTGACACTCTTCCTCCCGCCCTCAAAGAAGCCATCCTCAACCACGAGGTGTGGGTGGGCATGAGCACCGACATGGTGCTCTTTGCCAAGGGCCAGCCGCAAAGTAAGGTCCGCGAGATGGACGGCCAGATGCCCTTCGAGGAGTGGATATACGGCAAGCCGCCGCAGGACGTCGACTTTGTCCGTATCAACGGCAACCGTGTCATCCGCGTGGAGATCGCCAAGGTTGGCAAACCCGTTCAGGTCTTCGACAAGGACGTCGTCGACGGCCTCATGCGCACCGATGGCACGCCCGTCATGGCGGCGAATACTCGCGTAGTGAAGGAAGGCGACGTTGAGAAAGACCCCAACCGCCAGGCTCCCGATGCGCCGCCCAGCCTGCGCAACGCCGGCGAGTCCCTGCCGCAGGATCAGGACAAGAGCAGTGTCGGCGTCATGCGCCCCGTGCAGCCGGCCAAGCCGCATAAAGATGACGCACCCTGGGACAACCCCGACGACCAGCAGCCCTCCAGTTCGCAGCCGGCGGCGCAACCCGCGCCTCCTTCAGGCAGCCAGCCCGCGCCTGCTTCAGGAACAGGCTCTGGCGGAGGGCAGTCGAACTCCTCCACGAATCCCGTGCAGCCTTAAAGAGCCGTCCCTTGCAATGCCGTGTTCCCCACGCGTGCTAAACGTGTGCCTGTTGTGCGGCGGGTCCGGGAAGTGGGTGCGCCGGGTCAGACAGCGAAGCCGTCTGCTTGCGATGAATCTTGATTGCGTAGTGATGCAGCAACAGCGGTGGAACGCTGAATATGGCCACCAGGAAGATGAAAGCAAGAAAGTCTGAGAAGAAAGCCGATGCGGACTTTGTGCTGAAAAACGGTTCTGCGCCCGCGTCATTGCTTGCCATCAGCACGGCCAGGATGCAGAACAGAAACACCGCGCCGTAGAGGTAAAACAGCACATGCAGCGTCGTGGCCGCTGTGCCCCTGGGACGAAAGAGCAGCAGCCCGTTTCGCAGCTTCGTGGTGGCCGTAGTTGAGACCCCGCGAAAGCTGTAACTGTGTCGCACCTTGGTCTGGAGCGCCGTAAGCTCGTTCACCGCCAGATTCAGCTCCGCCGTCAGCGCCGCCCGCGGTGTCACGCCGCTTCCCGGCGACGCCGCCATATCCGGAACCTCCGCTATCGCTTTGGCAAGTTGGCTGATGCGGTTTGTCAGCTCGTCGCTGCGCCGGCTCCGCGAATGGTTCTGCATGACCTTGAAAAGCGCCGTAATGCCCGCAGGAACCAGAGTGGCCAGCGCCGGCCATACCACCCGGGAGAGCAGAGTGACCCATGCCGAAACCTGGCGCTGCACATCGGTCTGTGCGTCAAGGTAAACCACAACCATGGCAACCTCCACCGGAAATTGGCGAGTCTCAATGCGAAGCCCACTGCGAAGATTGAGCGCATTATTGCAAGCGAAGACGCGCCGCGCAAGCCGAGAAAAAGCGCAAAGCTACTCTGTTGTAAACTGGTCAGAGCGAGTCCGCTTCCCGCCCGCAATCGAATTGCGAACTTAAGGCAGGCAATCGACCGCGCCGTTGAAGCCGTCCGCCCCGGCGGATGAGAGCAGAGACACTCTATGAAGGAGAACCACTCGACCCATGGCAAAGATTGCAAAAACAGGTGACCGCAAGAAGGTAATGGACACCACCAAGTCCACCGACTGCCCCAAGTGCAGCAAACCCACGCGCATCGTCAAGCGTGTCAAAGACCGCGAGCGCGGCGTGCCGGGAGGCGTCTATATCTCCTGCTCTGCCTGCGACTTCTACGAAAAGCTTTAAGCTGCGGTTGCAGTTGGAAAAACAGAGAGCCCGGCCATCGAGCCGGGCTTTTTTCATCTCTGCAAGGCCTAAACCGCCTCCGCCATCTCCTTAAGAATCCCCTCAGCCGCTTCCGCCGGGTCTGCCGCCTGCGTAATCGGCCTTCCCACCACCAGGTAGCTCGCCCCGTTCCGCAGCGCATCCGCAGGCGTGGCGACCCGCTTCTGGTCGCCTGTCTGCGCTCCCGCCGGCCGAATGCCCGGAATCACCAGCACCCCCTCCGGCCCGGACAATCCGCGCAGCATAGCCACCTCTTGTGGCGAGCACACAAATCCGCGAATCCCCGCCGCAAGTCCCATCTTGGCCAGTAGCTCTACCTGCTCTGCTGGTGTCCTGCCAATCCCCACAGCGTTCGTCTGCGCCTGGTCCATGCTCGTCAGCACCGTCACTGCCAGCAGTTGCGGAGGGTCAGTCATCCCCGCCAGCGCATTCTGTGCCGCCTCCAGCATCGCCGGCCCGCCGCCTGCGTGAATGGTCATCATCCGCACGCCCAGCGCCGCCGCTGACCGCACCGCCCCGGCCACTGTATTCGGAATATCGTGAAACTTGAGGTCGAGAAACACCGAGTGCCCTCGCGCCACCAGAGGCTCCACAGCCGCTGGCCCCGCCGCCGTAAACAGCTCCATGCCCACCTTGAACCACGTGCAGGTCCGCTCCAGCCCGTTTACCAGGCCCACCGCTTCCGCAGCGCCCGGAACGTCCAGCGCCACAATCAGCCGCTTGCGCGCTTCTTCAATAGGGTCAACTTCAGCTACACGTACACCGCCAAAACTCGGGTTCAATCGCTCGGGTATAGGCATGTCTCCATGCTAAGGCAAAAGCTCCTCGCGTCTCTGTCAAAATCGGTGACGCACCGGATAACCCGCAGAAATCCGTTAAGCTGAGAGAGGATGGAAAAAGTTGTAGTCTTACTTGTAAGACAAGTGATAAATGATTCAAAGAAAAAGTGATCGAGAATCACCTTCGAGCTGCAGGCCGTCTCGTCGGACCTGTGGAAATCTGATCCGTACCTGTTCGCGTAAGACGCGTCTTACGCTTGTAAGACATCTAATCAGCGTGGACTGAGACTCATGCGTCTGGCCAAAATCCCGTCACTCTCACGTGTTCTGCGGCGCCTGCCGCTCCTCGCGTTGGTCGCATGCATCGCCACGTGTCTCGCCGTCCCGTCCCACGCCGCTTTCGTTGACACCAACCCCATGAACTACGACCCGCCGGTTCGCGAGGCCTTCCAGCACTTCTACAATCTCGACTACCCCGGCGCTGTCGAGCGCTTCGAGCGCTATCACGAGGAGCATCCCGGCGACCCGCAGGCCACGGCCTACCTGCTCAATGCAGTCATCTTTCAGGAACTCTACCGCGAAGACCTGCTCGACACCACTTTCTACGCCAATGACGGTTTCCTCTCCGGCCACCACGCCACCGATGAGGACCCGAAGATGCGCGATCATATCTTTGCGCTTGCTGACGAGGCTGTTCACGAGGCTGACTGGCGCCTGAGCAAAAATCCCAATGACGTTGATGCGCTATTCGCTCGCGCCTGGGTCCGCAGCCTGCGTTGTACCTACGTCGCCATGGTCGAGCGCAGCTTCAGCGCTGGTTTTCGTCTCGCCAATAAGGCCAAAGACGATGCGCAGCGTGCACTTGAGATCGACCCGAACTACATTGACGCCAAACTCATTACCGGCGTCTACCAGTACGTTGTCGGCGCGCTGCCCTGGCCCTTCAAGTTCATGATCGGTTTTGCCGGCATCACCGGCTCCAAATCCACCGGCATGGCCATGCTGCGTGACGCCGGCAATCGCGGCGTCATCACCAATGTTGAGGCACGCACCGCCATGGCGCTTTTTCTCCGCCGCGAAGCAAAATACCAGGAAGCCATCCGGGTCGTACGCGGCCTCGAAGCCGAGTATCCACGCAACTTCCTCTTCTGCCTTGAAGAAGCCAACCTGCGCAAGGATGCCGGCGAGGGCATGGCAGCCGCTGAAGCCTACCGCAGGCTTATTGCCGACAATGCCAAGCCAGGCTATTTCGCTTCCTCCAAGGTTGATCTGGCCGAGTTCGGTCTCGCCGATGCGCTCCGCGGCCAGCGCCGCTACGCCGATGCGGCAGAGGCCTATGAGCGGGCTGCATCCGCTCCCGGAGTCGGACTCGAGATCAAGGTGCGTTCGCTCGTTGCAGCAGGCCAGTGCCGCGATCTGCTCAACCAGCGCGCCGAAGCTGTGAAAAATTATCAGGCTGCCATCGATGCGGGCCCCAACACCTCCCGCGCCGACACGGCCAGAAAATACCTGCGCTCCGCCTACCGCGACAACTGAGCTCCGCGCATTTGACTCGCATGTCAGCCGGCAATCGGAGAGATCGGTCTGGCGGAGAAAGTAGTGGCCTTCAGGCCCGGATGATCGGCTATATCGCGAATCCACGGAACCACAACCTGTTCGCATCCGTATCATGGAACGAAAGCCCTCCCGCCGAGCCAAGGAGTCTTGCGTATGGCCGTCTTTTGTAATCGCTGTGGAACCGGATTGCCGTCGAGCGCTCGTTACTGCTCGCGCTGCGGCGCGGCAATCCCCGTCGCCCAGCCCATCCCCGGCCGCCCGCTTATCCGCCCGCGCAACGGCCGCCAGATCGCTGGCGTCTGCCTCGCTCTCGCCCAGTCCAACGGCTGGGATGTCGCTGCGGTCCGCATCCTCACCGTCGTCGGCTTCTTCGTTTCCAGTGGACTGGTTGGCGTAGCTTATGTCGCCGCCTGGATCGGTATTCCTGAAGAGATGCCTAATCTGCCCGGCTCGTATCCGCCCGGTAGTGGAGCGTATCCTCCAGGTATATGAATGGGACTTTTCTCTCCGATGGAGCAAAGCTGGCCTTCAGTGACACCGGCATCGGTTTGCCGGTCATTTTCCTCCATCCCACCCCGCTCGACCGCGACTACTGGCGTCCATTGACCGAGCGTCTCACCGGAATCCGCGCCGTCGTCCCCGATCTGCGCGGTCATGGCCTCTCCGAACTCGGCTCCCCGCTGCCCGTCGGCGCATTCTCCCGCGTCCCCGATGCGCCGGTTCTCTCCATCGCACAGCTCGCCACCGATGTTGTCGCACTCCTCGACCATCTCAATCTGCAAAGCGCCGTCTTCGTCGGCTGTTCCATTGGTGGTTACATTCTGCTCGAACTCTGGCGACGCGTTCCCCAGCGTATGCGCGGGCTGGCCATCGTCTGTTCCAAGCCGCAGCCAGACGCCGAGGCCAATCTCGAAAAGCGTGCCGCCACCATCGCCCGTGCCCGTGCTGGAGAAACGGCAAAACTCTTCGACGGCATGGCGCAGACGCTTGTCGGTGCAACATCGCGCGCGCGCCATCCAGAACTCGTCCAGGAACTCCAGGCCCGCATGACGCTCACCGCAGAGGCTCTCATCGCCGTGCAGGCCGGTCTTGCCACGCGGCCTGACTCCGTGCCCACCGTGCCCACCATTACCGTGCCGTTGCTCGCCATCGCCGGTGGAGAAGACCCTGCCTCAACGCCGGCCGAAATGGAGGCCTTTCGCGCCGCGCCCGGAGGCTGCACCTCGCATCTTCTCTCCGACGCTGGCCACTTCGCCGCATACGAGCAGCCCGACACCGTCGCCGCCCTCATGGCTCCGTGGTTCGCCCTCTTCGCTTAGCTGACAAACCGCCGCGTGAAGTGCTTTACTTTCCAGGAGTTGATTTTTCGCTAGAGGCCTGCTTTAAAGGGTGCGGGCTTTAGCCCGCTCAGGTGCCACACAACCAAACTGACCCACCATCCATTTTCCACGGAGGAATGTCATGAGCAATCATGTTGAAGATCCCGGCCGCCGCTGGTTCCTGTGCTCCGCGCCCGTTGCCGCTGCGGCCGGCTTCGTGCTCGCCGATGCATCGCTGTTCTCCGCGTCCGCAACTGCGCAGGGCGCATCCGCACCGTCGTTTCAGGTCTTCACTGCGTCCGCGCTCGCTGACGACATCAAGGCGCTCGACGCCGCGCCCGGCAATAACAACCTGATCAACGACAAGACCTTTGTCATGATGCTTACAACTGAAAAGGCCAAGAGCGCGCTCGAGTTCGAGTGGCACGAAGCCCGCGACCACGTCTTCCACATCCTTGATGGATCGACCGTCTACGAACTCGGCGGCACGCCGAAGGGCGCGCACCAGACCAGGCCCGGCGAATGGCTTGCGCCCGAGTCGGAAGGCGCAACCACCATCTCCCTCAACAAAGGCGACATGCTGGTTGTCCGCCGCGGAACGCCGCACCGCCGCAAGACAGCCGACAGCGTAACCCTGCTCCTCATCTCTCCGCAGGGCACTTAGGCACTTAAATAGGCAGGACACGAAGACGGGGTGGTTTTGCGCAATATGTCCCGCCAAAGAGGCACAATCCAACCAGGGGGCGTTGACCAGCAGGCGATCCGCTGCTCATACTTCCTTGAATACCCCACCCCCTCCCCCAGCAAAGGCCCGGCAATGAGGGGAGGCAGAGGGTGTTGATGCCCCATAACACGCTTAAAATCAAAGACTTTTGGGAAGACGGAAGGGAGATTCCACCTCGGAACTCATCCAGACGAGCCTGAAAAACCCTGCAAATGCCCGGCTTTTCAGGCCCGCTTCGTGGATTTACCGGCGCGAGTTCAACTTCGACAGTAGGTTCAGCATCTCGATGTACAGCCACACCAGCGTGACCATGATGCCGAAGGCGCCATACCACTCCATGTACTTGGGAGCCCCGAAGGATACGCCTTGCTCGATGAAGTCGAAGTCCAGCACCAGGTTGAGCGCGGCCACGCCCACGATCACCAGGCTGATCAGGATGCCGATCGGCCCGGCGCCATTCACCGTATAGAAGTGAACGCCGAAGAAGCCCAGCAGCATCTGCGCGAAGTAGAACAACATGATGCCGCCTGTAGCTGCCACCACGCCCAGCCGGAACTTCTGCGTCACGCGGATCAGCCCCGAGCGATAGGCGAGCAGCAGAACCAGCAGCGTGCCAAAGGTCAGGCTCACTGCCTGGATGGCGATGCCGGGGTAGCGCAGCTCAAACATGGCGGAAAGCCCGCCCAGTACCAGGCCCTCCAGCAGCGCATAGATGGGTGCGGTGATTGCAGACCACTCTTTCTTGAAGATGGTCACGAAAGCCAGGATCAGCCCGCCAAATGTGCCGATCATCAGCCGGCCGGCCACGTCGCTCATATCGCGGGTCTGGAGAAAGTCGTTCCAGGTCCAGGCTGCGGTAGCCAGTGCGCAGAGCAGCAGTACAGCAGTCTTGTTTACTGTTCCGCTCAGGGTCATGCGCGCGGCGGCGTCAATGGCGCCGTACCCGCCGTACTGTCCGCCGCCAACGTCGCGGAAAGTGTTCTGACCAAGAGCCGGATTGGATGTCTTCATCAAAGGCATAAATGCAAATCTCCCATTGTGGGATGCGCGGGCCTGGTCCAGAGGTTCATGCGCTGTGGCATCAAGCCGCTGCTTCCATTCTAAATCTCTTAAATAGACGCGCCTGGAGCGTAGAAGTTGCCCAATTCAGCCGGGCTCGGGTTCTGGCAAGTCCCGGGCCGTCCGGCAGCAAGCCACAAAAGATTTTTCACTCTGCCCCTAAAGTATTTTTGTGGTCTGCCGATAGGTGATGACAAGGCGGACTTCACTCACTTTTATTCTGGGGGGTCCAAATGGGGAGCATCGGTTCGGCTTTATCCATATCCTCGCTCAACGCCGCCGCGGCTGAGAAGCTGATGGTGGACGTGGGCTTTTCTACGCGCGTAGACGGCAAAACCTATAGCGCTGAGGTGACCTACTCCGACAGCGTTTATCTTGCGCATGACGCTTCGATGATCGGCGCTGAGGCCACTGGCACCAGCATGGTTGCCGCAGAGAACAACCTCATCAACCGCATCGACGAACTGGTCTAGCTCTCACGTTCACGCGTAGCAGGCTGCACAGATTCGCAAGAACAACGGCCTAAGCGCTCTGTCCTTCCGTCATCAGCCGGAAATCCTCTGGTGTCTCGTAGCGGCTGCAGGTTGCCATCAGCTGTTCAACGGCTGCCACGGGCCTGATTCCCCCTCGTGCTCCCGCCGCAGTACAGTTCATGGCACCCGCCGCACACGAAAAGTCCAGAATCCGGTCCAGCGGCCACTCGTTCAGCAGGCCATAGATAAAGCCGGCGCGAAAGATGTCGCCCGCTCCGGTGGTGTCCGCCACATGAACGCGGTAGGCGGCGGAGTGCAGAAACTGCTGGCCGTCCCAGGCCAGCACGCCATGCTCGCCAAGTGTTGCCGCCGTCAGTCGGCAGTTGTAACGGGCCTGCATCTTGCGCAGCGAGCGTTCGAGGTTGCTGTCCTCCATCAGCCGGCAGGAGAAGTCGTGGTTCACCACCAGGTAGTCGATGTTGGCCAGCAGGTCGTCAATGCCGGGGTAGGGATCGTCGAGATCCGCTGTGACTGGCACGCCTGCCTCGCGCGCCCACAGGGTGGCCTGTGTTGCCGCAGCGGTGTCGTGACCGTCGATGTGCAGCATCCGCGCATTCACGATCCACTCGCGGCGCAGCTCTTCGGGTTGCAGAACCATGCGCTCGTCACGCTGGCATAACACGGTGCGGTCGCCACTTGCATCGAGCAGGATGACGTTGTGCAGGCTGGCAGTATTGGGTACGGTTACGATCTGCGCTTCGGCGCCGAGATCGGCAAAAGCTCTCTTGTGGAGCCGGGCAGCTTCATCGTCGCCGAGCTTGCCCACGTAGCGGGTCTTGAGACCCCAGCTCTGGCAGGCGACGACAGTGGAGGCGACCTGCCCGCCCAGCATGATGGAGCGGCTGAGGTACTCGACCTTGGAGCCGGACTTGGGAAACTCCGTCAGTTGGACGACGGTGTCGGTTGCATTCAGTCCCACGCCCACAAGATCGACCTGCGCCAGCTCAGCCATTCAGATATTGTAATTGCCCGGGGAGGTGAATGGATCACAGCCCGCATGCTGTAGGCTCAAGATATTCTCTTTGTTTTTTGGATTGGATTTGTGACGGATCAGACATGCTCGCGCCCCTTTCATCATCCGCGGCCCGGCGCGCCGCTCTACTGTGATGATGTTTCGCTTGAAGACCTGGCGCGCAAATTCGGCACGCCGCTCTATGTGTACTCGGCCTGCCAGATCGCCGAGCGGCTCATGCTGTTTCAGCAGGCGCTGGCAGGCCGTGAGCACCTGGTGTGCTATGCGGTAAAGGCCAACTCTGCGCTCGCGATTCTCAAGTTGCTGGCCGGCCTTGGCGCAGGCTTCGATATCGTCTCCGGAGGCGAGTTGGAGCGGGTGATGGCGGCTGCTCCGGAGGCCGTCTCCAAAGTAGTCTTCTCCGGTGTAGGCAAGACGCCAGCGGAGATTGATCTGGCGCTGAAGGCCGGAATCCTTGAGTTCAATGTGGAGAGCGAGGCGGAGTTGGAGTTGCTGGCCGAGCGCGCGCGCAGGCTCAAGACGAAGGCACGCTTTGCGCTGCGCGTGAATCCCGATGTATTTGCGGATACGCATCCGTACATCTCGACAGGACTGCGTGAGCACAAGTTCGGCATCGATATTCGCAGGGCACCTGCAATCTACAAGAGTGCGGCAAAGAGCAAATGGCTTGAGGCGCACGGCGTGAGCGTGCACATCGGCTCGCAGATTCGTTCGGCGGAACCGTTTGGTGCGGCCATGGAGCGCGTGAGCAAACTCGTTCGCCAGCTCAACCGCGAAGGCATCGCGCTTAAAAGCGTGGATGCGGGCGGAGGCCTTGGCATCGACTATCATGGTGGCCACTTTGACGCAGCCGAGAAAGTGCGCGAGTACGCCGCAGCGCTTGAGCAGTCGCTTGCGGGTTTCGGCGGAAAGCTGCTCATCGAGCCGGGACGGTTTCTGGTGGCGCAAGCTGGTGTGCTCGTAACGAGGGTGCTGCATGTAAAGCGCAACGGCAGCAAGATTTTTGTCATAACGGATGCGGCGATGAATGATCTCATTCGCCCGGTGCTCTATCAGGCGCACCACGAGATTGTGCCAGTGCGTCCGCGTGCGGGGAAGAAACTTGAGGTTGACGTGGTGGGACCTGTATGCGAGTCGGGCGACTTTTTTGCGCGCGACCGCAAGCTTGCGCCGGTGAAGCCCGGCGACCTGGTGGCGCTGCTCGACGCGGGAGCCTACGGCATGGCACAAAGCTCGAACTACAATACGCGCCCGCGTGCGGCTGAGGTGCTGGTGGAAGGCGCAAAGGCAAGGCTGATCAGGCGGCGCGAAACAATGGCCGATCTGCTGGGGCCAGAGACAGGTCTTTGAGCCAGCGCAATTCCGTTCTGTGATTCGCAGCGTAGCCCACGCACCGCGTCGGCCTGTTATGTTGTTGCGCGGGGGATTTTATCATGCATTCCGGAACGCGAATTGTTTGTGCGATATCTGTTGCCTTGGCTTTGGGACTGTCTGCACGCGCGGGCGCCGATCCGTTGACGGTGAAAACGGCGCTGGGGAAGATTCACGGCAAAACCATCAATGACGGCAAGGTTCGAGCGTTTCTGGGACTGCCATATGCCGCCCCGCCTGTTGGCGAACTGCGCTGGAAGGCTCCCGTGCCTGCGGCCAAGTGGAAGGGCACGCGGGATGCGACGAAGTATGGCGCGCACTGCATGCAGGGGCGCGTCTTCGACGACATGGTGTTTCAGGACAGCGGCGAGAATGAGGACTGCCTCTATCTCAATGTTTTTGCGCCGTCGACAGCGAAGAAGAACAGCAAGTTGCCCGTGATGTTCTGGATTCATGGAGGCGGTTATCGTGGCGGGTCCGCCTCGGAGCCGCGTCACAACGGCGACTTTCTGCCGCTCAAGGGCGTCGTGCTGGTGACCATCAACTACCGGCTCGGCATCTTCGGCTTTTTGGCAACGACCGACCTTGCGAAGGAAGCCGGCGGTTCGGCAGGGAACTACGGCCTCATGGATATGGTGGCCGCACTCCATTGGGTTCATGACAACGTCGCAAAGTTTGGCGGCGATCCGGACAACGTGACCATCTTTGGCGAGAGCGCTGGCTCATTTGCAGTGAGCACCTTGATGGCGGCGGAGCCTGCGCGCGGGCTGTTCGAGAAGGCAATTGGCGAGAGCGGCGGTGCGTTGAGTCTTGGCGATCCCGATGCTCCTTCTGCCGCCGAGCACGAAGCGAAGGAGCAGGCATGGGTTGAGTCGCTGGGAATGAAGTCGCTGGCAGATCTGCGTGCCATGCCTGCCGCGGATCTTCTCGCTGCCGCAAGCAAACGTGGCGGCCCGGGATTTCCCACAGTGATCGATGGAAAATTTCTCACCGAGCCCATTGCCGAAACATATGCCGCCGGCAAGCAGGCCCACGTTCCGCTGCTGGCCGGGTGGAATCGCGATGAAAACAGCGGAATGGCCCGCGACATGACGGCCGAGAAGTGGAAGGCCATGGCTGCCCAGATTTACGGCGATCATGCAGCGGAGTTTTTGTCGTTCTATCCTGCCGACACAGATGAGCAGGCAGTGCGTTCGGCGATCGACTATGGCAGCGATTCGTTCATCGCTTTCAGCACATGGAGATGGATCGACGCGCAGACAAAGACGGGCGATGCTCCGGTGTATCGCTATCACTTCGAGCAGCCCGCGCCGCCAAGCAAGTTTCACCCCGGCTGGTACGCGTTCCACTCCGACGACATCGAGTACGTGTTTGGCACGCTGGACACGCGGCCCGAAGCAACATGGCTCCCCGAAGATCGCAAACTGAGCGACGAGA
>DASZXD010000286.1:0-7174 GCA_035546015.1 Occallatibacter sp. | reverse complement strand
AGTATGTACCACAGGATGGACGAGAGGCCGAGCGACCAGGCGACCATGCGCAGATGGAACTCCGGCACGATGGAAAGCTCCAGTCCATTCCAACCTTGCGTGGCGCCGGAAAGATCGGCGAACTCCGAATGAGAGCCCTCTTCTTCAGGTCTTGCACCTTCGATTTGCATGAATCCCGGCATCTCGAACCTCTGCTTTCGAAATTCCTGTTACAGCACAGCCCGCAAATCGATGTATGCGCAACCCTATGTGTTTCTGCCCCTGTTAACACTGAACCGGCCGCAACCACTCGCTGTTGCCTTGCCGGTTACTGTCCTTCCTAACACACTTTGATATCTGAGGAGGACAAAATGGTTCATCAATTGTTAACTGTTTGGATGCTGTTCATAAACGGGACAGTTGTGTAAAAACGGGCAGAAACTCGCACATTGCGGCGCGGTTGATGGAATTGTGCGCCAAACAGAGGAAATTCCCTGCAAAAGGCTGCCCTGCGACTCGCTGGTTACCCGGCTCCCTGAGTGACTTCGTCTGCAAAAGCCGCCCGCAGCCGTTTCCAGGTCGTCTCCAGATCTTCAGGCAGTGTGCGCGACTCGGCGACGGTGGTCATAAAGCTGGTATCGCCCACCCAGCGCGGCATGGCATGCAAATGGATGTGTCCGGCCACGCCCGCGCCCGCGGCCTGCCCTACATTCATTCCGAAGTTGAATCCGTGCGGCGTGTAAACGCGGTCCAGCACACGTTCAGTCCGCTGCGCCAGATTCATTAGCTCATGCGCGGTTGCTACCGGCAGTGCCGCCAGCCGGTCCAGATGCGCGTAAGGCATCGCCATCACGTGACCTGAGGTGTAGGGGAATGCGTTCAGGCAGATGAAACAGTGCTTCGCACGCAGCACAATACCAGCGGCTGACTCGGCTTCGTCGCGGTCCATGCCGACTGCGATTGCGTGGTCCACCGCTGCCAGCAGATTGCAGAAGACGCAACCCGTGTCGCCCTGCCAGGCGGCCAGCCTGGCGGGAACGCCAGCACGCACTGCCTTATCCGCCGTGGTGACGTAGTTATAGCGCCAGGGAGTCCAAAGATAGTCCATTGATCGGAATCCGTCTGTTTTTTTGAGTGGCTGCTCATCGCTGCAGCGACTCGACTTCTAATGTATCTCCCGGCTTGAGGTTCACATCGCCGCCATTCGAGAAAAATGCAAGCGCGACACAAGAAGCCGGGATCATATACCACGACTTGAACACCACGCCCGACAGTCCATCGGTAATGTCCTTCGCGCCGATACCCACGCCGCCTGCCATGAGCATGCTGGAAATCTGCCGACCACGCCCAGGCTGAATTTTGCCTTCATCCGCCTTGTTTTTCGACACCACGGCTACTGGCCGATCGAAGGCAAGCATCATGTGGCCGCGCCTGAAGAACCGCCGCGCCGGAACGGTCACGAGATGGCCGGAATATACGCCCGACGGGCATTTGACTGAAAACGGCGTTCCGGTTGCCATCCATGACGAGGCATAAGTCGTAAGCGAGCAGGTTTCTGCGAACAACATACCCGAGGTCAGAAAAACGGCGAGAGCCAGAAATTTCTTCATGGACACACTTCCAGTTCAATTCTGCAAGATTTGCCACCGGCACACCGCCAGGCTGACGAGGGCTGTGCGCGATTATAGTGAGCGAAGTTTAAAACTATCACTCAAGCTCGTGTTTCGGCCCTTATCGCGTGTCCGCTCTCACAATCTCTATGAGTTTGTTGATTGCACGGCACGTGGCCCCGTGCGTATCTGAATCTCTCCATGGACCCCTCCCACTAAGCAAGACGCCGTATCTAACCCCCGATTCCGGAAGGTGCTGGTTTGACCTTGGCTTGCGGAGATTGCTACACTCGTGAGCGTAGCTTCCTGCGCGGATTCCAGCAGTGAGTTGCGGCCGCCCTAGAGTACGCCGTTGTCTGCCGGGTATTTCCCAAGGAGACCAGCACCGAATTCCACCCCGTGAGCAATCAAGGGGGCAAGGATGCTGCTCTGGAAAAACTTTGGCTGGTATGACAGGCGAACGAAGTTGGGACATGGCACGAAAGCGCCTGAACTGCGGTTTGCCGCAGCGGCTGGCACTCTCCTCCGCAGGAGCACGGAATCCCGGAGCTGGCAGTAATGTCAAACGTCCTCAATCCCGAACCCGAGAGCATAACCCTGAACACCGAATTGGAAACTCCCACGCTCGACCCTGCGACTGAGCTTGAACAGCCGTCGTACGAATCCACGTCCAACCTCGAAACCGCCGAGGCCACAGCAACCCACACACTGGACGCCGATGCCACTCCAACCCAACCCGTAGCCGCTGTCGAAACCCAGGCAGCGCCTGCAGAGCCGGCCGCGCCCGAGACAGCGGAGGACTTCTCCGCCGCACTCGAGGCTTTTGAGCGCGAGCAGGCCGCCGAGGCCGCAGCCGTTGAGGCCTATGGAGACAAGCTGGTCCCTGGCACGGTGGTGAAGCAGACCGAAAAGCACCTAGTGGTAGATGTGGGCCTGAAGTCCGAGGGGCTGGTGCCTCTGGAGCAGGTGGTCGACCACACCGGCGCGGTCAAGTTCCAGCCCGGCGACGTCATTGACGTGGTCATTGAGCGCGAGGAGCCCGAGGGCGGCTACCTGGTGAGCTATGAGAAGGCCCAGCGCCTGCGCGTGTGGGACTCAATCGAAAAGGCCGCTAACGAGAAGACCCCGGTGCTCGGCACCGTGGTAAGCCGCGTCAAGGGCGGCCTGACGGTCGACATCGGCATGAAGGCCTTTCTGCCTGGCTCGCAGCTTGAGATTCGCCCGGTGCGGAATCTTGACGGATATCTTGGCCAGCAGATCGAAGTCCGCGTGATCAAGCTGAACAAGAAGCGCGGCAATGTAGTGGTCAGCCGGAAAGAAATTCTCGAGGAGGAGCAGAACTCCAAGCGCTCGGCTACCATGGAGCACCTTGGCGAGGGCGCAGTCCTCACCGGCACGGTCAAGAACCTCACCGACTACGGTGCGTTTGTCGATCTTGGCGGCATCGACGGTTTGCTCCACATCACGGACATGAGCTGGGGCCGTCTCACGCACCCGCGCGATCTTGTGAATGTGGGCGATGAGATCCAGGTCAAGGTTCTCAAGTTTGACAAGGACAAGCAACGTGTCTCGCTGGGCTTCAAGCAGTTGACACCTGACCCGTGGCTTGACGCCGCGGAGCGTTACCCGGTTGGCGCGCGCGTCCATGGCCGCGTGCTTTCGGTTACCGACTACGGTGCGTTCGTGGAGCTTGAGCAGGGCATCGAGGGACTGGTTCACCTCTCCGAGATGACTTGGTCCAAGCGGCTCAAGCACCCTTCTAAGCTCGTCAAGCCGGGCGACGAAGTAGACACGGTTGTTCTGAGCGTGAATCCGGCCGATCGCCGCATCTCGCTCGGCATGAAGCAGCTCCTCGAGAATCCCTGGGAGAACCTCTCCGAGCGTTATCCCTCCGGAACTATCGTGGAGGGCCGCGTGCGCAACCTCACCGACTTCGGTGCCTTCGTCGAGATCGAAGACGGCATCGATGGTCTGGTACACGTCTCCAACCTGAGCTGGACCAAGCGCGTGAAGCATCCTTCAGAAGTTGTGAAGAAGGGCGAGAAGGTGAAGGCTGTCGTTCTCGGCGTAGAGCCGCAGAACCGTCGCCTGAGCCTGGGCATCAAGCAGCTCCAGCCCGATGTATGGGAGAGCTTCTTTGCCACCCATCGCGTGGGCGACGTGGTTCATGGCAAGGTGCTGCGTACCGCGCAGTTCGGCGCCTTCGTTGAGATCGCCGAGGGAGTCGAGGGCCTGTGCCACATTTCCGAGGCCGGCGATGACGGCGACCACTCCAAGCTCGAGCAGGGCTCAGAGCATGAGTTCAAGATCATCAAGATCAACGTCGAGGAGAAGAAGGTGGGTCTGAGCCTGCGCGCAGTCACTGGGCACGAGGCCAGCCGCGCTACGGTCGAGAGCTACAAGGCCGACACGCACAAGCACCCGGTCTCAAGTTCGACCACGACGCTGGGCGACCTGATCAACTGGCGCAAGAACGAGCGGTAAGCGTCCTGCGCAAGCGAAGCACAGCGGCCACCCTTCGGGGTGGCCGTTTTGTTTGCGACGACTACTCAGCCCCAGTGAGAAGGATCAGGAGCCTTCGGGCGCCTGAATCATCGAGCTCTGCAAGATGGTCTGGCCTTCTGGCCCGGAACTTTCTGTGACGAATGGTGAAACCAATGGTATCCGTCATCCGTATGCCTTGTGATGACACACGACCTGCGGTTTGCTCTGCGCATGATCCTTTCCCGGCGCTGGTTTTCGGCGGCGGTGGTGGCCACCCTGGCTCTGGGCATTGGCCTCAACACCATGATCTTTACGCTGACCAACGCAGCACTGTTCAAGCCAGTGCCGGTTCCCGGCGGTTCGCGCCTGGTGGCCATTCGCAACGTCAGTCTGGCGCGGGATCATGACTCGATGCGCGTCTCGTATCCCGATTTCCTCGATTACCGCGCGCAATCCACGTCTTTTGAGCATGTGGAAGCTGCGACGGACGAAGAAGGAATCCTGAGTGAGAACGGCGTTCCGCCACAGGCCTACCGGATGGAGCATGCCTCATCGGGCGTCTTCGAGATGGTGCACATGCCGCCGGTGCTTGGGCGCGGGTTTATTCCCGGCGACGACAAGCCGGGAGCGGCGCCGGTTCTGCTGATTGGGTATGGCATTTGGAAGGATCGCTACGGCGGCGCGTGGAACGTGATTGGCCGCCAGGTGCGCGTGAATGAAAAGCCCGCCACCATCATCGGCGTGATGCCGAAGGGTTTCAAATTTCCCACAACAGTTGATATGTGGATGCCGCTGGTTCCTACACCGGAGCTGGAAAAGCGCGATAACCGGCCGCTACAGCTTTTCGGCACACTTAAGCCAGGCATAACCATCGCCCAGGCCCGCACTGACCTGAATGGCATTGCCAGCCGGCTCGCGGCGGAGTATTCGGCGACGAACAAGGACATTGGGGCAAGCGTCGTGACGTTTCATGAGCAATATAACGGCGGCAACATCCGGCTGATTTTTTTACTGATGCAGGTGGCGGTTGGATTTGTGCTGCTGATTGCCTGCGCCAACGTCGCCAACATGATGCTGAGCCGCGCTCTGGGCCGGCAGCGCGAGATGGCCATTCGTAGCGCGCTTGGCGCTGCGCGCTGGCAGATCATTCGTCAACTCCTGGTGGAAAGCATTCTGCTGAGCGTGCTTGGAGGATTGCTGGGCCTGGCACTGGCAATGCTCGGGGTCCATTGGTTCGATCTTTCCACGCAGAATGTCGGTAAGCCCTACTGGGTGCAGTTCACCATGGATTACACGGTCTTCGGCTACTTCGCGGCTCTTTGCATTGTGAGCGGCCTTTTGTTCGGCGTGGCTCCTGCACTGCGCTCGTCGCGCCTGCAGCTTAATGAAGTTCTGAAGGAAGGTGCGCGCAGCGCAGGTAAGCAACGCGGAGGCAGATTCTCAACTGTGATGGTTATCGGGCAGCTTGCGCTTACGGTTGTGCTGCTCACCGGCGCGGGAGTTTTTGTTCATAGCCTGCTGCGCAACCTGGCGGCAAACCCGGCCGTGCCTGCGCAGCAAATCTTCACGGCACGAATTGACTTTCCTGAAGCGCGTTATAAAGACGCCGATGCCCGCGAGCAGTTCTACGACCAGCTTCTGCCGCGCATCCAGGCGATTCCCGGCGTGACTCGCGTGGGTCTTGGATCGAACCTGCCCAGCCTGGGCGCGAACACGCGCCCAATCGAGATCGAGCACGCAGCCCCGCTTGCCAGCGATGCGCATCGCCCCGAGGCAGCCTTTGTTGTGCAGGGGCCGGGCTACCTCGATGTTATTCATTTACCGATTTTGACGGGCCGCAGCTTCAACGAGACGGACGGCACCGCGAATCACAAAGCGGCCATTGTCACCCGCGATTGCGCCGCGCACTTCTGGCCCAACCAAAACCCGATCGGCAGGCGATTCCGGTTCTATGACGACAAAAACAAGCCGGGCGACTGGATCACAGTGGTGGGCGTGTCGGCGAATATCGCGCAGCAGCTTGACGAGAAGGACCCCAAGCCGCTTCTCTTTGTGCCTTATCGTCAGGAAGGCTGGAATGGCATGGCAATGCTGATCGAGTCGGCCGGCAATCCGGCATCGGCAGTGCGCGCGGCGGTCGAGAACCTTGACCCGAACCTGCCCTTACGCGATGTATATACGCTGCCGCAGGCTATTGAGCATCAACAGTGGTATCTGCACCTGTTCAGCAAGCTGTTTGGAGGTTTTGCACTCATCGCGCTGGTGATGGCTTCCGTTGGGCTCTATGCTCTGATCGCGCAGGCGACCGGCAGCCGTACGCAGGAGATTGGCGTGCGCATGGCGCTTGGCGCGAACAGGCTCGACATCGTGGCGCTGGTGATGAAGCGTGGCCTGTGGCAGATTGCAATAGGCCTTGTGCTTGGACTGTTTGCGGCGTTTCCTGTAAACCGGCTTATGGCGAGCATGCCCATCGGCGCGCCGGCGTCTGATCCGGCTCTGCTTGCGATTGTCAGCGCATTGATGGCCGCGGTGGGCTTGTTGGCCTGCTGGCTGCCGGCGCGCAGAGCGGCGGCGCTCGATCCAGTGCAGGCGATTCGCTGCGAGTAGAGGTGAGACGAGCGGAGTGACTATTCCGCCTTCAGATTGGGCCGCTCCTCGGCTGGCTGGGTTTGCCGCAGAACGATCACGATGCCCAGCGACGAGAGTACGCTCAGCAGCGCAAAGAGAAACACGCTGCGGTAGCCAAACCAACCAATCACGGCACCGGCGATCGGCCCGACAAGAAAGAACGAGACGTCGGCAAACGCGGTGAAGACGCCAAGCGCGGTGCCGCGATTGTTCTCAGGCACACGCTTCACGGCTTCTACACCAATCGCCGGGAAGACCAGCGAAAACCCAAATCCACCCATGGACGCGCCCATCAGCGCAACTGCAGGTGCATTCGAGCGCCACAGCAGAAACAAGCCGATGGATTCAACAACCAGGCAGACCATCGCCACCGGGAATCCACCGTACGCATTGATAGTCTGGATGAAGAACAGCCGCGCCAGAATGAACGCAATGCCGAACGCAGTCAGGCAGAGCGCAGCACCATCCCAATG
>DASZXD010000285.1:0-11657 GCA_035546015.1 Occallatibacter sp. | reverse complement strand
CTGGACAATCTCAGCGAAGAGCCCGGCGAAGAATAGCAGTGCTATCAACGCGCCGCCGTCGCTCTGCCTGCAATCGCCTCCCGAATCGCTGCCTCCGGCGCGCCCGGCACAAACTCCACGCCATCACCCACGCGCCGAACGCCCAGATCATTCCATAGCTTGTCCAGATCCACCGTCACCGGCGCATCCTTCCATGCCGCATACATCGTGGTGAGCACATGCGTGCCCGTCGCCTGGTCGCCCACCTCGAATGCCTTCTCGATCGGCCATTCTTGATCGATGGTCCCGCCCGAATCGACAATTCCGCGCAGCGCGTCCTCCAATCCTTTGCGATTTTTCGTCTCGCGGCGAATCTCCACATCGGCCATCAGGCAAAACAGCGCTCCGCCCCAGTAGGTCCGCCCCCAGGTATGCGTACGGTCCAGCCCCTGGTCGCCACTCTGCGGCTCGCCCTGCGGCATTCCATCCACCATGTCGGCCCACACTTTCTGCGCCTTCAGCTCGCCGGTCTTCACTCGCGCCAGCGGCTCCACATAGGTGGCCAGCCCCTCTTCGATCCAGTGGTGCTCGCGCTCCTGCGAAGGGAAGGCCATGTGCACCAGCTCGTGCGTCGTCACCCAGTCGTCGTCCAGGTCAGCCTGTGTCGTGTGCTCACCCATGCGTAGCCGCGTGAATCCCGGAAAGCCGTCCATGTCGCCCCAGGTCGTGCCCTGCGGCTCGCCGCCTCGGCCTGCCACAGGAACCACGAGCACCCGCGCACGGCTCAGCGGAAACCGGCCAAAATAGGCCACCACCGCGTCGGCCGCCATCCGAATGTGCGCCAGCGCCGGCTCGTCACCCAGACCGAGCGCACCGGGCGCAAAGTCCACCTGCAACTCCGCATTGCCCAGTTTCATGCTGTACGAGTCTGCAATCCCGGTCGACGCCGCAACCTTTTGCCAGTGCGGCTCCAGTGGTTCCCGTGCACGGCAGAAAACAGCAGCCTGCAAACTCACGCAAAGCAGAAAGAGAATTGGCGCAGCTCGGCGCAATCGATTCGTCATGCAGCCCTCAACTGGTTGGACGAAAAATCGGGCTGCAAATCATGCCGCCGCTCAGGCTTTCGATGCAAGGATGTCGAGCATCTCCACCTGCGGCGCCCTGGCCAGCAGCTCGTCGGCTCTGGCAAACAGCGCCTTGGCAATCTCGCCGGAGAGGTGCGCCTGCCTGCCCGCATCGTCAGCAAATGTATCGAAGATACCGAATCTGCCCGGTCCCAGCTTCACCGCATACCACGTGGTGGTTCCGGGCTCGGCTACCGCCAGCGGCTGCGCTGACTTCAGAAATACCTCCAGCTCCTGTTCTTTTCCCGGCCTGGCCTCAAGCAGGGCCAGAATTGCGCGTGTGTCCATTCCCATCCTCCGTCAAGTTCCTTCCATAAGATGGCTGCACCCGAAGAGAGGTTACTTGGGCCTTTCGCTCCAATTACACTGAAAGAGTCATGCATTCACGCTCAGGGAACGAGATACGCGAGCTGTTTCTGCGCTTTTTTGAGTCGAAGGGGCACCGTCGTGTGCACTCCTCCTCGCTTGTGCCTGCCAACGATCCCACGCTGCTCTTTACCAACGCCGGGATGAACCAGTTCAAAGACCTCTTCCTGGGCGCGGAAAAGCGCGACTACAGCCGCGCAACCACCTCGCAAAAATGCGTGCGCGCCGGCGGCAAGCACAACGACCTCGAAAACGTGGGCTTCACCCGCCGCCACCACACGTTCTTTGAGATGCTGGGCAACTTCTCCTTTGGCGACTACTTCAAGCGCGACGCGATCGCCTTCTCCTGGGAGCTTGTCACCAGCCCTGACTGGTTCGGCATTCCCAAAGACCGCCTCTACGTCACCATCTTTGAGGGTGCTCCAGACTATGGTGTTCCGCGCGACGACGAAGCCGAAAAATTCTGGATCGAAACCGGCGTGCCGAAGGACCGCATCTTTCAGTACGGGTTAAAAGACAACTTCTGGCAGATGGGCGAAACCGGCCCATGCGGACCCTGCTCAGAAATCTTCTATGACATGGGAATTGACGCTGCGGAGAAACCCGGCGTCGATCTGCCCTTCGGCCAGGACGACTCGCGTTACGTCGAAATCTGGAACCTGGTCTTCATGCAATTTGATCGCTCGGCAGTTACCGGCGCCGACGGCAAGACGAGCTACAAGCTCACTCCTTTGCCCAAACCATCCATCGATACCGGCATGGGCCTCGAGCGCGTCGCCGCCGTCCTTCAGGGCAAACTCAGCAACTTTGAGACCGACCTCTTCACGCCTCTCATCGTTCGTGCGGAAGAACTCACCGGGCGCCGTGTCAGCAACGCGCAGCTTGAGCGTCAGGGCCGTACTGCAGATGACGACGCAGCCAGCCTGCGTATCATCGCCGACCACGCCCGCGCCGCGACGTTCCTCATCTCCGACGGCGTGCTGCCCTCAAACGAAGGCCGCGGCTACGTGCTGCGCAAGATTCTTCGCCGCGGCATCCGTCATGGCCGTTTGCTGGGCGAAGAGAAGCCCTTTCTCTTCGAGATGGTCTATGCTGTGCGCGATCTCATGTCCGGCGCATATCCAGAACTCATCGACTCAGCCGCTCGGGTCGCAAAGGTTGTTGAAGCCGAAGAGAAGCAGTTCGACCGCGTGCTCAAGATCGGCCTCATGCGGCTTAACGAAGAGCTGAAAGACATCTTCACAGGCGAAAAGGCATTTCATCTCTACGAAACCTTCGGCCTGCCGCTCGACTTCATGGTCGACGCCGCGCGCGATGCCGGAGTTATGTTTGATGAAGCCGGTTTCGAGCGTGCGCGTGCTGAAGAGCAGGCCCGTGCACGTGCCAGCTGGAAAGGCGGAAGCCAGAAGACCGCCAGCCCCGCCTTCCGCGATCTTCCGAAGACCGTCTTCGAAGGTTATCGTCAGCTCAACTCAACGAATTGTGAAGTGCTCGCCATCGTCAGGAATGGTGTAGGTGTTCCGGCAGCCGCAGTTGGCGACGAAGTCGAAGTCGTCCTCGATCACACCAGCTTCTACGGCGACTCCGGCGGGCAGATCGGCGATACGGGCCTTTTTCTGGCCTTGGATGGGAATTCTACGGTAGCGGAGATCGTCGGTTGCGTTCTGCCTGTGCAGGGAGTCCGCGCACACAAGGCAGTCCTCAGGCAGCCGCTCGCAGTCGGCGACCACGTGAACACCGCCGTCAACGGCGAGCGCCGCGATGCCATCCGGCGTAATCACACCGGCACCCACCTGCTCCACGCTGCCCTGCGGCAGGTTCTCGGCACGCACGTCAAGCAGGCCGGTTCCTCTGTAGAGCCGGGCCGTCTGCGATTCGACTTTTCTCACTTCACGCAGGTAGCCGACGAGGAACTGCAGGAGATCGAAGACATCGTAAACCGCGAAGTTCTGGGCAACGCCAAAGTGGAAACGCTGGAAGATGTGCCCATCGAGGTAGCCGTCAACGAGTACCACGCCATGGCGCTCTTCGGCGAAAAGTATGGTGACAAGGTCCGCGTCGTAAAACTCTCCGACGGCTTCTCCACCGAACTCTGCGGCGGCACGCACACTTCGGCCACCGGCGAGATCGGCCTGCTCAAGCTCACCAGCGAAGGCGCAGTCTCTTCCGGCGTGCGGCGCATTGAGGCCATCAGCGGCCTCGGCTCGCTCGATACCTTCCGCCGCGACTTCGCGGTCGCGCAGTTTGCTTCCCAAATTGCCCCGCCCGCTGCCGATGGCAGCCTCTCTGACGCGCTTCGCTCCAAGCTCGCATCGCAGGAAGACGAGCTCAAGCGTCTCCGCCGCGAGATCGAAGAGATGCGCATGAAGTCCGCTGCCGGCGGCCTCGACGCGGCCGTAGCCGCCGCGGTTGATGTGAAGGGCGCAAAGGTCCTCACCCATCGTGCCGACAATCTCGAGCGCGGCCAGTTGCGTACGCTCGTCGACAATCTCAAGCAGAAGCTTGGCGAAGGCGTAGTCGTGCTGGCCTCCGCGCAGCCTGAGGGTAAGGTGGCCATCATAGCCGGAGTCACGCCGGGACTCGTCAATCGCATTCAGGCCGGCAAGCTTGTCGGAGCAGTCGCCAGGCTAGTCGGAGGCTCCGGAGGCGGCAAGCCTGATATCGCTGAAGCTGGCGGCAAAGACCAGTCGCAGATCGATGCTGCGCTCAAAGCAGCGCCCGAACTCGTCGCTCAACTGATCGTCTGAACAATATCCACTCTTAAGTAACACTGCGGCGCGTGCATCGCGCCGCTATGCCGTAATCTGTCACAAATGGCCGGGCCAAAAGTCAAAGCAGAGCGTGAACCTCCAAGGATCAGACGCCAGCGCCGCCGTCTGCTCGAGTGGTATGACAGCGCGCGCCGCGACCTGCCCTGGCGCGAAACCTGCGATCCCTACTCCATCTGGGTCTCGGAGATCATGCTGCAGCAGACTCGCGTCGCCGTCGTGATCGAGCGCTACAAGGAATTCCTCACGCGGTTTCCCTCGCTCGCCTCTCTGGCCGCCGCGCCCGAGCAGGATGTGCTCGCACTCTGGAGCGGGCTCGGCTACTATCGCCGCGCACGCATGCTGCACAAGGCCGCACAGTTTGTTGTAAACAACTGCGGTGGCGTCATGCCCACCACCGCGGAAGAGTTGCAGCAGCTCCCTGGCATCGGCGCGTATACTGCTGCGGCCATCGCCAGCATTGCCCACGGCGAGCGCGCAGCCGTTGTTGACGGCAACGTGGAGCGCGTGCTCTGCCGCATGGAAGGCTGGGATGCCAGCCCTTCGCTCAAGCGCCGGATATGGAATCTTGCCGCGCAGTTTGTTGACCCCGAACGCCCCGGCGATTTCAATCAGGCCCTCATGGAACTCGGTGCAACCGTATGTCTGCCGCGCAATCCCCAATGTCTCACCTGTCCTCTGGTCAAAGACTGCACCACGCGCGGCGAACACAAACGTCCCGCTCGCGCGCCCATGCTCAGCCGCGAAATCGCGCATGCGCTCTCAGTGCGCACCAGCGGCAAGGCCGGCCGCACCCGCCGCGAAGTCCTGCTTGAACAGCGCCCCGCAGCAGAAAGCGTGATGCCGGGCCTGTGGCAGTTGCCCGCGCTGCGCGACGCCGCCGTGCCTGAAAACGAGGTACGCATGACCGTGCGCCACGCCATCATGCACGTCAACTACTACGTGCGCATCCGTACCGTCTTTGAAGACGACGTGGACGTGCTCACCGTCGCCGGCGGCAGGCGCCGCTGGGTTCCCATCTCTGATGCCGCAGGCATGGCTCTTACCGGCCTCGCGCGCAAGGTGCTCACACGCGCGCGCCTGCTGCCCTCGGTGCCGCTCGACGTGATTGCACTCCAGCTCGATGCAGACGTAGTCTGAAGATTCAGCAGTTTTTATGCCCGTCGCAAACGCGTTCTTTGTCATCTTCAGGAGAATCCATGAATCGCAAATGGTTGCTGGTGGCCTTTACTGCAGGCGCATTCCTCGGTTTTCAACTTAATGCGCAAAGCGCAGCCACAAACCCCATTCCTGCCATCCAGGGCCTGCCTCCCGCAGCACGCGCCGCGGCTGGGTCCATCGATCCTGAAAAAATTCGCGCGCACGTGCGTTTTCTCTCGCTCGATCTGCTTGAAGGCCGCGGCCCCGGCACACGCGGTGGCGAGCTGGCCGCCGAGTACCTCGCCACGCAGTTTGCGCTCTCTGGCCTCCAACCGGCCGGCGACAACGGTACATACTTCCAGCGCGTTCCGCTTTACGCCGTTCATACAGTTGAAGAGAAAACGAAATTCGCCTTTGTGCCCGCCGGCAGCCAGCCCGTCGATCTCGCTTACAGCACAGAGATCGTGACGAAAGACCAGACCGGCCAGCCCACCGCCGATATCGACGCTCCCATCGTTTTTGTCGGCTACGGCATTGACGCGCCCGAGTACCACTGGAACGACTACGCTGGCCCGGATGGTAAAGATATCGACGTAAAAGGCAAAGTTGTCCTCGTCATTGTCAACGAGCCGCCATCCAGCGACGAAAAATTCTTCAAGGGCAAGGCGCTCACTTACTACGGCCGCTGGACATACAAATATGAAGAAGCCGCACGCCGCGGCGCCGTCGGCGTGCTCATCATCCATCGCACTGATCTGGCCAGCTACGGCTGGGATGTTGTGCGCAACTCGCAGGCGGTTGAAAAAAGCTACCTCGAAGGTGACCCAACGGCCACGCTTCGCGCTGCCTCGTGGATTCAGCACGATGTTGCGCAAAAGCTCTTCACGCTCGCCGGCCTTGGCGACCTTGGCCGGGCCATCGACAATGCCGGCAAGCCCGGAGCGTTCCACGTTGTCGAGCTTCCGGTCCATCTGCGTGCGCATATTGAAAGCCGCGTGCGCCGTTATGTGAGCGCCAACGTCATAGGCCGCGTGCGCGGTGCGAGCTCGTCCGGCAACGCCGTCCTCTATACCGCCCACTACGATCACCTCGGCATCGACCCTGACGCCAAGGGCGACAACATCTACAACGGCGCGGCCGACAACGGCACCGGCTGCGGCATCCTGCTTGAAATGGCCCGCGCCTTTGCGCAAGCCACCCTCCGTCCGCCGCACGACATGTACTTTGCCGCCGTCACGGCAGAAGAGCAGGGCCTGCTCGGCTCGCAATATCTCGGCATGCATCCGCCCGTGCCCGCCGGCCAGATCACGCTCGACCTCAACTACGACATGCTGCTGCCCATCGGCATTCCGCGCTCTGTCGATCTGGGCGGCGCCGAGCGCATCGACTTCTGGCCCACCGTGCAATCGGTGGCAAAACAGTTCGACCTCCAGTTGCTGCCCGACCCCACGCCCGGCGCAGGCCACTACTATCGCTCCGACCATTTCTCGCTCGCCCGCGTCGGCATTCCTGCATTCTCCGTAGATCAGGGCGAACTCTTCGAAGGCCACGACGAAGCCTGGGGCCGCGCGCAGATGGAAGACTACGTCGCCAGCCACTACCATCAGCCCTCAGACGAATATCGCGCCGACTGGGACTTCCGCGGCAATGCCAAACTGGCCCGCTTCGGCTTTGTCCTGGGATGGCTTGCCAGCGAGCAGCCCAGATCCATCGAGTGGCAGACCGGCGACGAGTTCGAGAAAGCACGCAAGGAAAGTGAGAGCGCGCAGACGCGCTAACCTGTATTTCTCACGAGGATTGAGTTTTGGGATCGGTGAGGATATTTGCGGAGTTTTTGTAATTACGAAGAGGTGTGCCGGAGCCGGGTAGCAGGGAGTAGATTGCATGGTGCATCGAGGGAATGGATTTTGCGCATAGCTCGGCCCGGGATAGGTTTCAGCGAGGGTGGAAAAAACGTTGGCTGTCAGAAATCGGTGGCGGTATTCAACAGCGCAAGGCGCGGAAGACGTGGGTGTAGATGTACTTCCAGGGATAAACACAGGTCATCTGGAGTTACGATGCGACGCACGCTGATGCCCACGATGGCGCCGATCTTGAACAGCCTGAGCCGTATGGTGTCGACTTGCGCCTGGGCCCGTTCGACCCCCTTCAAGGCCAGGGCGGCAAATTTTTTGGCAGATTAATTAAAGGATTCTTGCGCTCTCGAAATCATTCAGCGCTAGACTTATGTCTGTGCTGGCCGGGTTGGAGGTAAGTCATGAGGGCCTTTGTTCTGCTGCTGAACGCCGTGATCATCTATCTCTGGTTCAAATACCGCTGGAACCTGCTCAGGACCCAGGCACGAAAACCCGGCAACAGATCGACTGCATTATGGATCGTCTCCTGTTGCTTCTACGTCGCCTACGCCCTCGGCAGCTGGAGCATGAATCACTGATCCAGCGGTACATCCTCCCCGTTCCGATGAAAAGACGGCCTTTTCTACTCCCTTTTTAAAACCTTTATCGCCCTCGATAATCTACCCGTGAGCAATGCGGCTGACACTTGGGACTTCTCATGGAGCTGCCCAAACGGAAGGCTTGTGCGCGTAGCGCAATTCGCCGGACGCGAGTCTTCAGTAGTAGTCCGCGCAGCTCAGGTAATAGCCGCAGCAGCCGCACACCAGCTTGCAGCGGTGCCCGGTCAGTCGGTTGCCGCAGGTAGGACAAATCTGGCAATGATGATCGACAGGCTCCATAGGCGCGGCCTCAGCGGTGCACGCCGCACCACTTTGTGAGAAATCCGCATGAAAATCCGGGGCAAAATCCGGGTCCAGGCTTGTCGGCATCTGCGGCAGCATGCCCGACAGATTAGCATGGAGAGGAGGCGCCCTGTCGAGTCACAACCGTGCAGGTGCCTGATGCATCAACACAATTGCGGCAGCACGGCTTCCCCTGAAGGTGCGCCGAATCAACAGGATTGAGAGACCACCCCCCAAGGAGGGACTATGGCAAGCAAAGCAAGTGCGGTTTGGACCGGATCACTGAAGGAAGGCAAGGGCACCATCTCCACGGCGACGGGCGTGCTGAAGGATGCCAACTATTCGTTCGCAACTCGTTTTGAAGGCGCCGCCAGCGGCACCACCCCTGAGGAGCTCATTGCTGCGGCTCACGCAAGCTGCTTCTCCATGGCGCTTGGCGCGCAGCTCGGCGGCTCGGGCCTTACGCCGGAATCCATCTCGACCGAGGCAGCTGTAACACTGGCCAAGGTTGACGGCGGCTTCGCGGTCACCAAGATCGCTCTCACCACCACCGCCAAGGTGCCCGGCGCAACCAAGGAAGTCTTCGATGCCGCTGCTGCTGGCGCCAAGGCAGGCTGCCCCATCTCCAAGCTCTTCGCCAACAACACCGAGATCACACTCGACGCAACGCTCGTCTAGCACCATGAAATCGTCTGGGCCGGAGTTCTCCAACTCCGGCCCATTTTCATTTTTATCGATAACCCGGTATAGATCAGTTATGCTCACCGTATCTCAATATTGCGAACGTGAGGTGCGTATGACCGAGGTTGCCCGGGAACTTGTACGCAAGCTCCTTGAACATCACAAAATGGTTTGCCGACCAGTCAAAGTGGCCAAGCCAGACGATGTCACAGACCAAGAAATCGGCCAATGTACCATTAGGTATGGGGTACTTTGTGAGAGAGCTGGGATGCCGGAACTTACGCGACGCTCAGGCACATTTCTTGGAGAGATCGCAGTCTGGTGCAATGAACATGGCTGGCCTCCCATTAATTCTCTTGTTGTAAATGAAAGTGGAATGCCAGGGCATGGATACGATGGCGCATCGGGCTGTTCAATGGACGAATGGTACTCTCAAGTGAAAAGTACGATTGTTTTCCGCAGCTATCCATCAGAGGCTGAAACAGTACGCTTCTAGTTAAGCATATTTGACACAGCGGCCCGCATTTGCGAGACTCAAGATTGCTGCCCTGCTCGGCAACTCCTGCTGAGCGTCTCTCCCGTGCCGAAGTGGCGGAATTGGCAGACGCGCATGGTTCAGGTCCATGTACTCGCAAGGGTGTGGGGGTTCGAGTCCCTTCTTCGGCACCATCGTCATTTCGTCTCGGGTTGCCCCTCCATCATTTGCTGATAAATCATTGTAAATAAGATGGTTGGCATGTTTCCGCCACGAGCCGCTCTGTCCAGATTGTCCGGCCTGTTTGCCCTCTTAAGGCTGATTTGTATTGCCACGAGCCCTGAGTATTACCACGTTGCAATTCACGTGACGCCGCCTCATTCACCTGGAGCGATCGAAACCATACACATTCCCCACGGACAACAAGCGGCCATACCAGGAACGCTAGCCCGAGACGGTGATACACGTACTTGACGAAGCTGGTGATGTTCTTCTGAACGGCCCCGAGGCGGGCTGAATTGGGTGAAAAAGCGTTCAATAATTTGGTAAATAAGTGAAGGTGTTCCCTGTTTGGTCTTGAAGTCCCTATACTAGGTCGGGGTTTTGGGCCCCTCCAAACCCTGATTACGGTCGATAACTACCAGTGAGACGTAGGGGAACATGGTTCCCCTCGGGTTTTATGTCGATTTTCCGCACAGACCTTTTGGTGTGTTTTCGACTCGGAACAAAAAGTTAACAGCGCCGATTTGCCCTGTTCCCGGGACTCGTGGATAGTGGACCGGCAGGTGAGGACCGGAGAGTGACATCCCAGGGCCTGAGGGAAGGTCTGGCCGGCCGTGTCCCGGGTAGAGGGGGTGGTCCTCACGCCCGCGCGTGGAAGATATATGTTGTGGCGCGGGGAGGGACCAGGCCTTCTCAGCCAGATCTGCCATCGACCCACCCACGGAGCTGAAGTGGAAGACACGGCCCGGGTATTCCTTCAGCTCGATGCCCTTGCCGCTGACCGACTTTACAGTTCCTTCGACTTCATCGACCGGTGCGTTGAAGTGGCGCTTGGCCACCTGCAGCGTCGACTCCTTGGTCTCACGGACCTAGGAGGCGATGCGTTCGTATTCAGCCAGCAGCTCGGGATCGTTCTCGGCTTGCTTGCGGGTGCGTGCTGCGTACTTCTGGTACTCACGGGAGTAGGGCGCAATGTCGCCCAGGATACGCATCTTGGCGATGTCCGGGTAGTCTTCGGGGTTGATGCCCTTGAGCTCTGGATGGAGAGCTTCGTAGCCGGGGCTTTGGCTGGTCTCGATCGTGAGTACATACTTATAGACGCAGTAAAATCCATGGCTCTCCGTCTTGACAGAGGGCTATTTCCGAGAGGTAATGAGTATATGAGTATACAGCGCAAGTTGTTTTCCTCCCATTCTTCCGCCAGGCTCCGCCGCCAGACCTGGGGTGAGCTGTTCGGGCGGTTCATCCGTCACGATCGGCTGAAGACGGGCCGCTCGGTCGAGGAGTGTGCCCGATTGGCTGGGATGAGCGCGGCCCTCTGGGAGTTGATCGAGGCCGGTCAGGTTCCGGCTACCCGGGAACAGCTCAAGTCCATGGCCGCAGCACTCGATATGGAGTGGAGCGGTATGGTCTGCTCGCCTTCTTCTGCCGGGGAGCGTGGGACTAAACAGCTGGCCATCCGTACTCATAACCATATAGGCTCACCTCTATGAAAGGAGGTGAGCCGAGATTAAACGAACCGAAGAACCGCAGGTGAAACGAATGAACCTGAACGTACCGATCGAGCTGCACAACGCTTTTAAGTCCTTAACCGCTGCACAGGGCGATAATATGACCGACGTACTTTTGGAGTTCATCCAGAACTACGTCGACAAGCACACTCCATCTACACCCAAGCCGAAGGGCAGGCGCGCATGAAGCGCGCCGCCCTTTATTTACGCGTCTCAACCGTCGATCAGCATCCAGAGACGCAGGTCCACGATCTGCGCCAGATGGCCGCTCAACGCGGCTTCGAGATCGTTGCCGAGTACACAGACCGCATCAGTGGCGTGAAGGCCCGCCGGCCTGGGCTGGACGATCTGATGCGCGATGCACGCCGCGGGAAGTTCGACGTTGTCCTGGTCTGGGCTTCGGACAGGATCGCGCGATCGGTGAGACACTTCCTCGATGTACTCGACGAGTTGAACCGGCTCGGCGTTGAGTTCGCCTCGTTCCGCGAACAAATCGACACGTCCGGTCCGCTGGGTCGGGCCATCGTGGTGATCATCGGCGCCATCGCTGAGTTGGAACGTAACCTGATCATCGAGCGGGTCAAGGCCGGCATGCGCCGTGCACGGCTCGAAGGCCGGCAGATCGGACGCCAGAAGCTTGTTCTCGATCATGAA
>DASZXD010000284.1:0-17315 GCA_035546015.1 Occallatibacter sp. | reverse complement strand
GAAAAACCAGCTTCGCCCTCGCCACACTCCCTGACGACGGCCCCACTGGCGGTTACTTCCACATGGGCCAAGCCCTGCCCTGGTAAGCATCGCAGTTGCAGTTCCGGCATACGGCGGCAATCTCATGTGAGAGAATCTGCCGCCGTGTACGATACATTTTCACGAGAAAGCAAAATAAGAGACACGCTACCCCGGAAACCGCCCAATCTCTGCAGGAATTCCATGCACAATCAACCCCAGCGCCACGAGCAGCGCGATGAAATAAAAGCAGGCATTCCAGTCGCCAGCCGCGGGCTTATCTTTGGTAAACAGTCGCCACACAAACCCAGCACCGATCAGGAAGAATATCCCGCTCCCCGCATAGACCCATAAAGCCAGAGCAGCCGCCAGAACTGCTCCGCGCTCCATCGCTCCTAGAGCATTCGCTGCCTGCCCTCCGTCCAAAGCCCACACTGGGATCAGATTCAGCAGATTGATCACCGCGCCCGTCCGCGCCAGCGCAGCCCACAACGGGTCTTTCGTGTACATGTAAAGCAGCAGGCATCCGAGAGCGGCGAGAAAGCCAGCAAGCGGCCCGGCCAGGCTGATCTGCGCAATCTGTCGTTTTGTCACTCCCAGCGAATTCCACTTCACAAACGCGCCCAGGCCAGGCAGAAAGACCGGCATCTCCGCCGGCAGGCTACGCCGCTTGATGTCGATGAAGTGCCCCATCTCGTGGATAAGAATGCTCACCGCGAAACCCACCCCAAACCGCCAGCCAAAGATGCCGACATAGATCACGATGAACGAGAAAAAGCTCAGCAGAAACTTGAGCTTGAAGATGGCCAGCAGAAGCCCTTTGCTCTTCGCCAGCAAAAGCACAATCGGAGCCAGGGGCCCCAGACGCCGCGCCCATGCAGGCGTCTGGGGCTTGCCTTGAGTGCCTTCTGTGGTGGCCTGCGCAAGCTCAAGCGTTCGCATGTGCTCACGCACCCATTCCGCCTGTTTTGAATCGTGCGGAAGCATCGCCAGCGAGCGGTTCCATGCCTCTCGCGCTTCCCCGTTCCTGCTTTGCTGCTCGAGAGCACGCGCCTCTTGTGCCAGCGTATCCAGTTCCGCACGATAAACGAGCGAGTGACACTGAGGACACGCAAGTTCACCCGCCGAAAGCTCACGCGCACAGTTTGGGCACTCCCCCACAATCGGATGATTGATTAATTCCATCGCAGCAGCCCCGCGCCACTCAAGCGGTCACACCATAGGGGCCATCCACGTCGAGAGGTTTGGCAGCCGTCATTCGAAAGGCGATCGACAATCCTACAAACAGGATGAGCAGACCGAGAATTCCGCTGCCCGGCTCCGCCAGTTCCAGAAACGGCGAAGCAAGCCCGATCAGCGCAAGCTGTGCCAGGGCTGCTCCTAAAGAAACATGCTTTTTCTGTCCGTCCGGCTGCGTGCTCGCCTGCTGTCCATTTGTCTTCGAATCCGCTGTCGTACCGGCCTGCTGGCTCTGATGCGTCTTCGCACGCGAATCCTTCACTACCTGCGAGATGATAACCGGAATCGTCGCCAGTGAGATCGCTGCATAGGTCAAAAGCACCGCCGTGATCTGATATCTCCGCCCGCCGACCCCGTTCGAGCCTTTCATCATCCCTTTGGCAACCAGCCAGCCCACGGCAAGCGCAAGATAGCCGATAGTCCATCCGGTGACAATGGCAAACGTGGAGTAGAGAATCAAGCCCAGCACCGCGGCGCCTGCTCCCATCAGCAGAGCACGCGCAAACGCGGCATGACTATCGCTTGGTTGGCCGTCGCGCGCCTCGCCTGCACACTTGCCACAGGCCATCTGTCCATTCACGCGGAAATATTCGCCCGAGATCAGGCTGCTGCATATCCGGCAGCGTTCGGTGCCCGGTATATGTGCATACTCTGCGGTTGCAAACTGCGGTGTATCCGAGCCCAAAGATACCCCCACAGCTCCTGTGGGCGTTAAGTTGTCGTTTGGCATCTTGCACGCGAGATTAGCACAACTGCCCATAAAACTCTGCATGAAATCTTTGGTAATCATCAGGATGCAATCGTCACAGTTGCGTTTCCGGCATCGCTCTCTTTACAGCAATGGTTCGAAGTATGTACAAATGGTTCTCGAACGCAGAAAGACCATCCGAAACCTCAGGAGCCCATCGGAATGCACCGAAAAGCTGCGCTGTTGTTTGTATTCGTATTCATTGCCTCGTTCGTTCCTGTCTGCAGAGCTGAAAAACCTCTCCGCTCTCCCTGGGACTCGCTCAATGTAAAGGTGACCGATGCGCCTTATACCTGCCCCGCACCGGTCCATCTCACGTCTGATCTCACCACCTCCGGCTTTTACGCAGACAGCAAAGGTTCCATCATCGATCCCGCCAAGTGGAAGGCCTATCAGGAAAGCTCCGGCCCTGTGAAAGACCTCGGCAACAAGGCCGTTGATGCAGCCGACGCCTTCCGCACCACCGGCAGCCGCCAGGCAGCCGAATGCGTCCTAACCCTGGTGAAAACCGCCGCACAAGACAAGGCGCTCACCGGCAAGATGTCCTCGAATCAGGCCTACTTCGTACAAGGATGGGTCGCCGGCGCGCTTGCTATCGCCGTGCTCAAGGTACGCGGCAGCGGCGTAATCGACCGCGCTGACTCAAAGCTGATCGGAGACTGGCTGAAGACCGTCTCGCAGCAGACAATAGATTTCTATAATCAACGTGACGCCGCCGCACCTGGCGGCAACGGCAACAACCATCTTTACTGGGCCGGCGTGCAGGTGGCCGCTGTGGCCATCGTTGCTAATGATCGCAAGCTCTTCGACTGGTCCATTGCCGCCTATCGCAACGGCATCCGCCAGATAACCCCCGAAGGCACACTACCCGAAGAGATGCGCCGCGGCCAGCGCGCACTACACTATCATCTTTACGCTGCCTCGCCGCTCGCCTACCTGGCCGAGTTCGGTGAAGATAACGGCATCGATCTCTACGCCGAGGGCGACCACGCGCTCAAACGCCTCGTTGACCGCTCCATCGCAGGACTTGACGGCAGCGGCTACTTCGATAAAGCCACCGGCATCAAGCAGGATCTGCCCAACGGCCCGCCTTCAGCCGAAGCCATAGGCTGGGCCAAAGTCTACGTTCACCGCTTCCCTGACCCAGCCATATCCGCACTGCTGTCCAAGGCTCCTTCGCTCGGCTATATGTATCTCGGCGGTCTGCCTCCATACTGAAAAAACTGCTTCTTCCATTCACAAAGGTTCGGGCACAGCCCCGGACCTTTTCTTTTCTTGCCTCCCCATCTGCCGATCAAAATTTATGTAACCTGGTCCGCCGGATTCGCGTAGTCAATTAACGAGGAGGTATACTTTACTAACCGGTTAGTTAAAAATGTATCCCAGCAGCACAGCCCGCACTCAAACGGAACGAGCCGACCAGACCCGTTCACGCATCCTTGACGCCGCTATCGGCGAATTCAGCGAGAATGGTCTGGCTGGAGCGCGCACTGAACAGATTGCCGAGGCCGCCGGAGTGAACAAGGCACTGCTCTACTACTACTTCAAAAGCAAACAGGCGCTGTACAAAGCCGCACTTGAAGCCGTAGCTGAGCGCGTTGTTGCAAGCAGCCTGGCGTCTATGAGCGTCGGCCGTTCTGCGGGCGAGCGCATCGTGCAGTTCGTGCTGAATCACTTTGACCGCATTCATTCGCAGCGCGCTTTCCAGAGCCTCATGCAACAGGAACTCATGCGCCTCCGCGAAGGCGAGAAAAACGCGCTGCGTCCGCTGGTGGAAAGCGTCTTTCGGCCCACAATGCGCCCGGTAGAGAAACTCCTTGCCGAAGGCATGCGAACCAGAGAGCTGATCCGTGTGGATGCATGGCAGATGATGTATGCCGCGCTCGGCGCCAATGTTTTCTTCTTTCTCTCCGGTCCGGTCATGGGCCTGCTTGCGGGCAAAGACCTCTTCGAACGCAAGGCGCTCAAGGCCCGGCGCAAGGCGGCTGTCGAATACCTGGGCCAGACCATCTTTCTCGACCGCCGGCATGGAGCGCGGGTCGCCGCACGCGTGCTCGCCCAAACCCCTATGCCGCAGAGCGGGCACTTCAAGTTCGAGGTGAAGTTCAAGTGAGCGCACGCAATCGCGTCTTTATGATTCTCGGTATCCTCACCGTCGGATCGCTGATCTGGTACTTTGTGACCACTCCCCGTTCGGGCGATCTGCAGTTAATCGGCACTGTGGATGCCAACGAGGTCGTCGTCAGTTCCAAGATTCCTGGCCGCATCCAGACCCTCACCGTGCAGGAAGGCGAAAAGGTGAAGGCTGGCCAGTTGATCGCCGTTATTGAGAGCCAGGACCTTGAAGCACAGTTGGCCGCAGCTGAAGCCTCAGCCTCGGGTGCAAAGTTCAAGCTGAGTGAAGCGCAGGAGACCCAGCGGCAGAACAGCGGCGAAACCAGCAGCGCCACCCTGGCTGCAGAGGCTCAGGTCAAAGCTGCGCAGTCTACGCTTGCGCAGGCGCAGGCTACGCTCGATCACCAGAAGGCTGACACCAGCCGCACCGTCGCGCTTGCCAGTCAAGGCATCATGAGCGCACAGGCGCGCGACGAGGCTGTCACCAGCCTGCAGGCCGATGAAGCCGCCGTCAACACGGCGCGCAGCAACCTGGCTGCTGCTGAAGCCTCGCTTAAACAAGCCCGCGCACATGAACTGCTGACCAGCGTCTCCGCGCATACCGTGAGCGAGATGCGCGACACGCTTAAGAGCGCCCAGGCTCAGGCAGACCTGGCACGCGTTCAGCAGAGCTATGCAAATGTCTACGCGCCCATAGACGGTCGCATCGACGTATGGGCCGCACGGCAGGGCGAAGTGGTCGGCGCAAGCACGCCCATCGTCACTATCATGGACCTCGCGCAGACCTGGGTCTATGCGCCATTGCCTGAGACGCAGGCAGACAGCGTACAGCTCGGCGATATGCTGCGCGTCGTGATGCCCAGTGGCGCTACCGTACAGGGCAAAGTCATTGCCAAACTCACTGAAGCCGACTTCGCCACGCAGCGCGATGTAAACCGCATGAAGCGTGACATCAAGACCGTGCAGCTCAAACTGCTCATCTCCAATCCTGACGAGCGATATGTGCCCGGCATGACCGCAGAGGTCTACATCCCCAAAGACAAGCTGGTGAAGCAGTGAGTACGACGAACGGCACCACGGCGGCGCGGCCTAACGCCATCGCTGTCGAAAAGATCGTGAAGCGCTATGGCGACTTTGAAGCCGTCAAAGGCGTCAGCTTCGAGGTTGCGGAAGGCGAGATATTCGGGCTGCTCGGCCCCAATGGCGCAGGCAAGAGCACGCTCATCCGCATGATGACCACGCTCATCCCCGCCACTGCAGGCCGCGCAATTGTTGCTGGTCACGATGTGTCAAAAGACCCCGATGAAGTGCGCCGCCAGATCGGCGTCATTCCACAGGCGCTCACCAGCGACCCCGATCTCACTGTCGAAGAAAACCTGCTCATCTACGCCAAGCTCTACAGCGTGCCGCGCGCACAGCGCGAGAAGAACATCGCTGAGGTCCTCGAAGCCGTCGACCTTACCAGATGGCACGGCGCCCAAACCAAAACTCTCTCTGGAGGCATGCGCCGCCGCCTCGAGATCGCCCGCGGTCTCGTGCACAACCCTCGCATCTTTTTCCTCGACGAACCCACCACCGGCCTCGATCCCGTCTCCCGGATCGCCGTCTGGGAGATGCTCAACAACCTCAAGAACACGCGTAACCTTACCATGCTGCTCACCACGCATTACATGGAAGAAGCCGACAAGCTCTGCGACCGCATCGCCATTGTCGATCACGGCAACCTCGTCGCGCTTGGCACTCCTGTGGAGCTCAAGAACAGCGTGGCCGGCGCCAACGTAGTTGAAGTGCACTTTGACCGTGAAAACGAAGAGTGGAAGAGCCGGCTGGAGAATCTCGAAGGCGTCACTAACGTCCAGCCTGAAACCTCCGGTTTCTATCGCGTCATCACCAAATCCGGATCGAAGACCACGATGCAGATTGTGGAGCTTGCGGCAAGTCTGGGTGAAACCCTCACCTCGCTCAGCGTGCAGAACACAACGCTGGACGACGTCTTCATCCACTACACAGGCCGTCAGCTTCGCGACGAACAGGTAAAACCCCTCAACTTCGTTATGCCGCCGCGGCCCGGAGGACAGCCATGAACAGAATGATGGCGATTGTTGAACGCGAGATGCGGAAGTTCTTCCGGTCGCCCATGCTCATGATCATGTCGATGATGCTGCCGCTCGTGCAGCTCGTCATCCTGGGCAACGCCTTCGGCGGCAAGATCACCAATGCGCGCGTGGGCGTCGTCAACTACGACCAGGGCCCTGAAGCAGTCCAGGTGCAGGAAGACTTCGACGCCATTGCAACAACCATCAAGACCTTCAAAACCTTCCCCTATAACAACGAGCTTCAGGCTCGCGACGATGTACGCACCGGCAAGATCGATGCGGCTGTCGTCATTCCCAAAGAATTCTCTCGCCGTTATTACTCGCAGAACGCACCCAAGATCGGCCTCGTCGTCGACAACTCCGACCAGTTCAAATCCTCTGCCATCGAAGGCGAGATGCAGTCGCTCGTCGATGCGCTCAACAAGCCTGCCGTTCAGCCGCGCTTTCCCACAAGCGTTGCACTCGACATCGTTGAGCTCTACCCATACATCGCTTACATGAAGTTTTTGCTTTCGGGCTCGGTCGCGCTGGCTATGTATGTCTCGGTCATGATCGGCGGCGGCATGCTTTACATCGATGACAAGGCCCGCGGCGTGCACGAAGGTTACCTTGTCACGCCCATCACAGGCCTCGAACTCGTCATGGGCCTCAACGTTGCCGGAGCCATCAAGGCAGTTCTAGCCGGCATCTCGCTCACTGTCATCGGCTCGCTGATCGCCGGTCTGGGCGTGATCTTCCATCCCATGCAGGACCTTCAGCTCCTCTGCGTGATCCTCACCACATCCATTGCCTTCAACGGCATGATGTTCCTCATGATGGTCCGTGTCGACGACCCGCTCGTACCGCGCGCCATGTTCGGCGTGCTCAACACGCTGCTCTTCTTCCCTTCAGGCGCCATCTATCCCATCGCCGCATTTCCACCATGGCTGCGCGCCATCGCCATCGTAGACCCGTTTACCTACGCCATCCACGGCCTGCAGTCCATCCTGCTCAAAGACGGCGGCTTCACCGCCATCTGGGGAGACCTTGCTTTCCTCTCCATCTTCGGCGTCGGCACGCTGCTCATCGCCACGCCGCTCTTCAAGCGGACCTTGTAGCGTCAAGAGTGTTGCAGTCAGGAAAGGAAGTGCTCAGGCAAATAAGTTGATCTGACCTTCAGGAGTGTCCGGAGGCTGCTCTTCGACGCTCTGCGTCTCGCCTGCAAGCGTCAGATCGTCGGATTCGATTGCCGGCGTACTGGCAGTCTTTTTGCGCGTGCCTGAGCGCGTGCCGTCGCCAGAGCGGGCCATTGCCCGGATATCCGTCACCGAGGAGATCTGAAAGTCAGCGGGCAGCTCCTTGGCGGCCGAATAGCCGTGAACAACAGGAATGGGTCCGAGTTCCATGCAGGCCTCCTGTTGCCGGACTTATCGGCACACCGCGGCCAAACTTTAATCGATTTCCAAGATTTTTTCGCCAGCCTGACTCTGCCTTCATATTTCGCTACAACTCACCGGAAGCACCTGTTAACCTACGGGTTCAATGCCATCGCCACTGGCAGGCTGCTCATGTTTGACGGCAGCGGCTTAGGTGCGGATTGCTCAAGCAGCGTGATTCCCTGCGCCAGCGTCAGATTAGGCGGAACCGCCGTAAATCCACCGCGCACTTCGCTGGTCTCCCGTGCAAAGCTCGCAAGCAGCAGTGCCCGAATATTCATGTGAACCTCAAGGGTCTGCGTCTTCCAGTCGGTGGCGCTCACCCGCACGCGCTTCAGCCGGAACCACCCTCCCTTATAAAGCCGGCCGAGAATCCCAAAACCAAAGTCAACATTCTCGTCAATATGCCCTTCCAGTTCGGCCAGTCTCTTGTAGCGCGCGTTCACCCAAAGCGTGCCGTTCATCGCGTGAAAAATGTGCGCCTCAATCGAGTGCGCGGGATAATCGGGGTTTGGATGAAAACGCAGACGGTAGCAGCCGTCTTCTTGCCCGTCATACTCGTAGAGGAATGCATCCGGCAACAGCGCCACAATCCGGCCAATGCGCTGTTCGTCCTGGCTGTACCGCCTGTGCTCGCGCGCCTGTTCCAGCGGTGAAGTCAGCAACCGGTTCAACCGAGCCTGCTCCTCCGCTTCAGCAGCGGAATTCAGTGGCCTGCCGTTGCCCATGGCAAGTCTCTTGATCGGCCCATCGGCAGTTTCAACCTGCTCTTCGATTGAGATCCCATTCTGCACCCGGCGCTCGATCCAGTAGCGCCAATAGCCGTGCCGCTCGTGATCGTGCAGTTCGTTGTAGACCACTTCACGCACCAGGGTGGCAGCCGTCTCCGGCGGCGGACTATCCTGCGCCGCAGCCTGATGGAATGCCGTCTCCATCATCAACACCAGAACACACGCCCACATCCGTCCAGACACGCGCATCGCGGCTCCTTCCTGCAGAAGGTTTCGGTTCCGTGCAAAGTATGGCTGCCTTTTGTTGAAGACGATGCAAGATTCCCATAAAAAGAGGGAGAATTACCTGAAAAGGCCGAAGAAATGTATCCGATGCATCTACACGCGCGGCACATCAGTCCGCCTTGTTAAACTGACTCCATGCTGGATGAACAGGAGTTTCGGCGCTCGGCAGAAGCAGCCCTGGAGGGGCTCAAAAAGCATCTGATCGAGCGGGAAGAAGAAGCCGGCTTTGAAGTCGAAGAGCAGAATGGCGTGCTCAATGTGCTCTTCGAGGAGCCGCCGGCCAAGTTTGTCATCACACCCAACACACCCGTCCGTCAGATCTGGATCTCGGCCCTGGCAACAAGCTTCAAACTCGACCTGGATCAGAAAATGGGAAGATTTTTTCTGCCCAAAACCGGGGAGGCGCTTATCATCCTTGTCGACCGGTTGATCGCCGAGCACCTTGCAAGCTAAGCGCACACGACAGGCTAAAAAACAAAGAGGGTCCGGAACATCACCGGACCCTCTCGCTTTCTGGAGCTTCTCGTTGTTTACGGCAAAGAGTAAACCGCGCTGAGAGCTTTGCTGGCCACATTTTCCGGCAGCGGAGCATACGAAAGCGCCGAAGCTTCCGATTCACCAGATTTGATGATCCAGCTCAGCATATCCTTGAGCACCTTCTCCTTGGCCGCATCCGTCGGATGCGTCGGGATCAGCAGATAGGTAAAGCTCGAGATCGGGTATGCAGTCGCACCGGGAGCGTTAGTAATCGAAACACGGAAGTCAGCCGGCATATTCTTCACGCTGGCCGCCGCTGCTGTGACGCCTTCGATCGAACCCTTCACCCAGTTGCCCGCTGCATTCTTGAGCGAACCGAAAGAGATGTGATTCTGCAGCGCATAGATCAGCTCCACATAGCCGATTGCGCCCGGCAGCTGGCGCACCAGTCCAGCCACACCCTCGTTGCCCTTGCCGCCAACGCCAGTCGGCCAGTTGAGCGAAGTTCCCTTGCCCGGCCCGTCGTTCCACTCCTTGCTCACCTTGCTCAGGTAATCAGTAAAGATGAAGCTTGTACCGCTGCCATCCGAACGGTGCACCACAATGATCTTCTGGTCGGGCAGCTTCACGCCCGGGTTATCCTTCGCAATGCGCGCATCGTTCCAGTTCGTGATCTTATTCAGGTAGATGTCGGCCAGTACATCGGGGCTGAAGTTCAGGTCAGTTACGCCTGGCACGTTGTAAACCGGAACCACGGCGCCCATTACCGTGGGAATGTGCATCAGCTTCACCTCCGAGGCTGCCAGAGCCTGATCGGTCATCGGCATGTCTGAAGCGCCAAAGTCGACGAGTCCCTTGGTCACCTGTGCAATGCCGCCGCCCGAGCCGATCGACTGGTAGTTGATCTCCACGCCCGGATGCGCAGAGCTATATTCCGAAAACCACTTCGAGTAAATGGGGTAAGGAAAAGTGGCTCCCGCCCCGGTCAGTTTCTGGGCCTGAGCTGTGCCCAGAGCCATCGATAACAACGCAACGCCAAGAAGTGCTTTTTTCACGAATCTCTCCCCTGCAGTAGAACTGCCGGGACTTATTGTCTACATGCAATGTTAAGGGGAGTTGAATTATCGCATTTTCATCAATTTGCCATGTACCGGATTTGGGCGTGGCGAAAGAATTATCGTTGCTCCAAGGCGCCATTTCCCTAAAGAAAGCGGCTCCTTGCATTTCATCGATTACCCGAGGTGAATTCCAAATCCGGTCTAGCGGCTTCTCCACTTCGCGGCCAGCGCGGGATCGGCCAGCACCTTGATATACACGCCTCCCACCACCGAACGCGCCTGAAAGCCCTGCTGTTTGCCGGTTTTCGTGTCATACCAGTCGGTCAGCGGCACGCGGCTCGGCCCCTCGTTGATCCAACGGCCAATCGGCGCCATCAACGCATCAAACTGCCCGCGGTTGCTGGTTAAAGTGGCCGTCCAGGTCTCCCAGTCAAGTTTCGTGTAATCGGCACGGTTGTCCAGAGGCAAGCCGTATTGATTCAAGTGCTTCAGATAAAACGCAATCTCTGTCTCCCGCACCTTCGCCGGAAAGAGATTCATCCCCAATATCTGATCCCACACCAGGTTGTACTTCTGGCTCCACGTCCCGGCCTTATCGAAGGCCAGCTTGTAGTGATCGCCATCTATCGCCATCGTCTGCCACTTGGCTGCCATATCTGCAGCCAGATGTGAGTACTCGGCCGCCACATCTTTCTTCCCCAGCCCCTCGGCCATCTGGGCGTACGCCTCCAACCCTTCGATCGCCTTGATCGAGAGATTCGCATTGTGCGCTAGGTGCCCCGCAAAATCATCTGTCGAAAGCTGATTCGCCGGGTCCAGTCCCTTATCGCGCAGATACTGCGCCCACAGCGTGAACTGCGGCCAGTACTCACGCACGAAATCCCAGTTCTGCTCTTCGCGGCTCATCGCATCGGCCATGATCAGCAGGTTCCCGCTCTCTTCCACTGGCATCTGATTTTCTTCTGAAGTTTCGCCACCGCCATACACCTGCCCATCGGCAAGCGGATATGTACCCAGGTCATGTGGCGCAAATGGCCACTTCCAGCGTGGCAGCGCAGCATATTCCATGACCGGCTTGAGCTGCGCCTTGATCAGCTCAGGATTGAAGAACAGAAAGAACGGCGCCGATGGATACAGGACATCGACCGTCGCAATGCATCCGTTCGAGAAGTTTTCTTTCGGGAACAGCATTGGTGTGCCGTCTACATCGGCCGCAAAGCCATGCGCCGCCAGCGTCTGCCGATACGACAGGATCGCGAGTTGCGCATAAGCCGGCCCTCCCGCCTGCATCAGATCGTCTGTCAACTCGCGGTCAAACGCCTTACCGCGTTTTTCCAGATCGCCATACTGCGACTCCGCATCGGCCAGCATCTGCTGTACGGTTTCGCCGTTGCGCTGCCAGTAGGGACGCAGTTTGCGGCCCAGGTACTCAATCGCGTACTCCTCTGTGTACGCCAGCAGCACATGCCGCTCCACCGGACTCGCAGCAACCTTGCCCAGCGGCAACTGAACAGCAAGATGCGCCGCATGATCGCGCGGCATCCGCGGCATGTCGAACTCGTCTACATCCGGGAGCACGCCGCCCGCGGCAAACGCGCTCAGCGCATCGTGCGCCAGCGCAACCTGTGCGCCTTCTCCGTCGGGAACAGCCAGGTGGAAATAACCCCAGTCGATGCGCAGATCATCACCAGGCCGGTTCAGCACGCGCTGATCGCGCGAGCCTGCATTCAACACCGTCAATCCCTTGGCGCGCATCCGGCCCCACGTCACGGCCTCATCCGGCGTATTCACTGAGATCACAGGATCGACATCCACCAGCAGCGAAACCTCGTGATCGCCTGCACCCTTCGCAGCAAAGCTCAGATATGTGACCGGCCGCGACAGCAGATCGAGATCGCGCGGAAACGCCGGCGTGAAGAACGTCACCGTCAGCGTGACACCGCCAGCCTCGAATGCATAGATCGTGTGTGTCGGCGTCACCTCTAGTGCAGTCTGCTGCATTGCAGGCACTCCGCGGGGAGCAGTCCCCATGAACCGGTAGGTCTGCCCATCGATGCGTGCAAGCCCTGCTATCGGCTGCCTCGTGCCGGTCCAGTGCTTTGTATCCTGATCGGTCAGGTGATCCGCCATCGACCACACGCTGAAGTAAGGATCATGCGCAATAAGCGGAACCGCTGGCGGACGCTGCTGCGCCGCGACGCATACTGCCGGCAAAATCATCGTGGCCGCAACAACGCGCAGCCATGCTCGTGAAATCGGTTCCATCTGCACCCTGTCTTCTCGCGCAGCAGCCCACATTTTGGCCAGCCACTCTTCGCAAGTGAAATTTTCAAGAAGATCAGTCTACCCCACCGAATTAGCTTCCGGTCCGTGCCATTTGACCTATGCGAAAGGCGCAAAATGGCCCGCTTTTTCCACATCTCCGGTCACTAAAAATCATCTATAACTGCTCGATTGATTCTTCTAAAATCAGGAGAACTGGCCTAAAATAATTTAAATTCCGTAGGAAGCTTTAATAAGTTGAAGAAACACTTGTACGTGTATCTCATTGCAGCCCTTCAATGATCATCGGGCTGAATTGCGAGGCAAGCCGGCGAGCCTTTCATCGATTGAAAGAATCTCTTCTAACTCCTGCTTGCACCTTTTGCTCGCACGTAGTGTTGACGTTCGACAGTATCTGTGTGAACGCGCACAACAGTGAATCGATATCGGCTCCGCAACCGTTCCTGCAATCATTTGCGTGAACGTGCTCCGGACGGATCGAATTCCCGATCGCAGGTCACGTTCTCGTGTGGCGCGGTCCCGCAGTTCACAGGATTTTCATCGAAAGTTAGTACGTTAGATTCGGGGAACTCACAGCATCGCCATTTTTAATATGGCGCTGAATATCGAGCCTGCAGGTCAATGCGTGGGATCTTCCTGGCGTCTGGCGTTGTTTTCGCGAAGGCTGTTCCTTTGCGACATCGCCTTTTACTAACTTGAGCATTTCGCTTTCTGGAGGACAGCTTATGATATTCAATCGAATGCGCATTGGATTTTTCCTTCTGGCCGTCGCGGCCTGCGCCCTATGCTTCGGCTCCGCAACCCTGCATGCGCAATCCACAACGCAGGGCGCCATCGCCGGAACAGTCGAGGACCCAACCCAAGCTGTTATTGGCAATGCCGAAGTCAGCATTCGTAATGACGCTACCAACGCTATCGTTCACGTCGCAGCAGACGCAAGCGGCTACTTCAAGGCCCCACTGCTTGAGCCCGGAACCTACACGGTCACCGTCACAGCGACAGGCTTCGCCAAATACACGGCCAGCAATGTAATCGTTGTCGTTGGCCAGGTCACGAGCATCGCGCCACAGCTTGCGCTTTCGTCATCCACCACGCAGGTCGTTGTCACTGAGCAGACGCCCGTGATGAATCTCGAATCTCCCGATTTCAGCGGTACCCTTAACCAGCAGGCGATGCAGAATATTCCTATCAACAACCGCCGCTGGTCCTCGCTCGCCATGACCACGCCCGGTGTCGTTTCAGACTCAAACGGATACGGCCTTGTCAGCGTCCGCGGCATCAGTACTCTTCTCAATAACGTCGAAATCGATGGCGCAGACGACAACCAGGCCTTCTTCTCTGAGGAGCGTGGGCGCACCCGCGAGGCTTACTCCACTTCTGGTAACGCGGTCCGCGAATTCGCCGTCAACACTGGGGTCTACTCTGCCGAATATGGCCGCGCCGCCGGTGGCGTGATCACCTCGGTTACCAAGAGCGGCACGAACGAACTCCACGGCCAGGCCTACTTCTATGACAAGGAAAGCAACTGGGCGGGCTTTAACAACTACACCACTATCACCAAGTTGGTGAACGGCGCGAATGTAACCACGCACATCAAGCCTGAGGACCTTCGCAAGATCTACGGCTTCACCGTTGGCGGTCCACTCATCAAGAACAAGCTTTTCTGGATCTATACTTACGACCAGCACACCCACGTCTTCCCGGTCGTTGGAATTCCATATAATCCTGCGAACTTCTACACACTGCCTTCCAGTGCGACTGCTCTTGCAGCGAACTCCGGCACATGTTACCTGAGCGGTTCAGCCACTCCCCCTGATCCTGCAAAACCATACCAGAACGGATATCTTTCCGGGGACCTGTTCAACGGTAAAGCTACCACCCAGACAACAGTGGATAGTGAGACCTGCACTCTTGCAGCTCGCCAGGGGATCAGCTATGCACAGGCAGCCCAGGACTGGACAGCCCTCATTAGCGGTGGCACATTGCATAACGGCCTCACTGACCTCGGGCTCAACTCCGCTCTCGGCCAGGTCTCCCGCTTCGGATATCAGGAAATCAATACTCCGAAAATCGACTGGCAGATTAACGAGAAAGAACACGTCAGCGTCCTCTTCCACCGCCTGCGCTGGGATTCACCCGGTGGCGTTCAAACCTCGGCATCCGATAACTACACCCGTGACGCACAGGGCAACGACTTCGTCAAGCTCGACTATGGCGTTACCAAACTCACAAGCCTTATCTCCGCCAACATGAGCAACGAGATCCTCTACCAGTATGGACGTGAGCTCGACTACGAAAGCCAGCAGGCATTCACGCCGTACACACTCGCCAACTTCAACGACAAGAGCGGCAACATTCCTTATGTTCAGATTGGCGCCTCGTCGTCCGGCTGGGGTTTCAACGCGGGCTCACCGTACTACTCCTATCGCCCGGACTATCCTCTGGAAAGAAAGTGGCAGGTCGGCGACATTCTCTACTACAACTACCATAGCCACAGCTTCAAGTTCGGCGTGGACATGGTCCACAACTACGACTTCCAGAACAATCTCTATGAGAGCAATGGCGCCTATAGCTACCAGTACATCGGCCCATACCTTAATGACCTGCTGAACTTCAAGAATGGAGTCAACCCTGCTTCGGGTACGGGCTGCGACACTTCATATGTTCAATACGCAACTCAGTACGGCGATGGATCAGCTACCAAGCCGGCGCCAGCCACTGGCATCTATCCGTGCTACCAGAACTTCTATCAGGGATTCGGTGCACCGTCCTACGCCATCAACACACTGGACAGCGGCATCTTCGCCCAGGATAACTGGAAGGCAACGCCACGGCTGACGCTCGAACTTGGCCTGCGCTGGGATCACGAAACCATTCCTTCTCCTGACCCGGCCTTGCTTGCCGCAACCGGCAGCTTTGTTCCGCTTGCTGTGCAGTCAAACCATCCCAGCGATAACTTCGACATTGGCCCACGCGTTGGGTTCTCCTACGATCTGTTCGGACGCGGTACGACTGTCATACGCGGCGGCTACGGCCTCTATTATGGCCGCATCACCAATGGCAACATCCTGCAGGTGATCTTCAACACCGGCAGCCCCAATGCGCAGTACACCACGACCTTCAAAAATAATCCCAATGTGAGCGGTTTTACTCAGGGACCTAACTTCCCGAGCATTACGGCTGGGGGATCTTCAACCGCCAAGCCCTCAACCTATTTCTTTTCGCCCAACCTGAAACTCCCCGAGGTGAGCGAGTTCGATCTTCTGGTACAGCAGGGCGTCGGTAAAGGCACAGTGGTTGCTGTCAGCTATCTTGGCTCGTTAGGTCGCAGGCTGCCCAACTTCCTTGATGTCAACATCAATCCATCGAGCCTCACAGCCAAAACCCTCACTGTCGTCGATTCCACTGGCAAGGGCCCAATTCCAGCCGGGTCATATACCCCCAACATTTACACCGCATACGGCAACACGAGTCTGCTCGGCGCAGCAGCTACTAACTTCCAGGCGGTCGGTGAGTTCCTCAGCAACGTCAACTCCAGCTACAACGCAATGGTAGTCGAAGTCCAAAACCGCTCTCTGAAGTCCGTCACGTTCGACGCTAACTACACGTGGTCGCACGCGCTGGACTATTCTCAGAATGTCTACACTCAAGGCTCTACGTCGGGCGCCTGGTATGATCCCTACGGCAATTACCAACTCAACTACGGGAACTCTAACTTCAATACTCCTAACCGCCTTGTGGCCTGGGCGCTTTACAACCTGCCAAATCTTCATGGCAACAACCCGCTGAAATGGCTGGTAAACGACTGGAGCATCAACGATAGCTTCCAGATGCAGAATGGCTTGCCATATACAGGCGGCATGAGCGGAACCATCAGCGGTGCAGTGGGCAGCGGTTGGATTGGCTCCGGCTCGGGTCCGGCTATCGTTCCAGGGTACATTGGCGTCAACACCTTCAAGTACCCGCGCCGCATCGTCGACGATGCCCGGTTGCAGAAATCTGTGGTGTTTGAGAATAACTTCACCCACATTCACAGCGTCGATCTCATTGCCAACGCTTTCAATGTCGCCAATCACCAGAACGTCACACAACTTGGCACCACGCAGTACTCACTTTCCGGTGCCACTTTGACATACCTGGGTGGAGGGGGCAGCTTTCAGCAGGTCACCAATTCCAACAGCGCCAGTTTTCTCCTAACTCCGCGCCAGATTGAAATTGCGGCCCGCATCAACTTCTAGACTGCGGCAATCTCTAACCCAACGCGGCGGCTTCGGTCGCCGCGTTTTTCTTTGCCTGTAACTTCAAATCTGCCCGCCAATCCACTGATGGCACCAAAGTTGCATTTCTTCATACGTGACAGAAGTAAATTACGTTGGTACTATTGAACCAATTTTTCGCTGTTGAAAACCGGGTGGAAAGCCGATTACCTTAGTGTTTCCGCCGAGATTGCAAGCCGGTTTTGAGTAGCATACCCCCGAGGTGTCTGTATGGTTTGCCCCAAGTGCCAGTCCAGCGAAGTCTCCATTGTTCCGGCTGAAATCCGGCTTTATCGTAATTTTCCGCGCACTCTGAGCCATCCCCCGATGACGCCCTCCCCCGACATCCAGGTATGCCTCGACTGCGGCTGGTCGGAGTTTTCCATCCCCCGCTCCTGGCTGGCTGCAGGCTGGCTGCGCCCCATGCGCCTGCAGCCCGTCTCGAACGTTACATCAATCAAACGCGAAGGCGAGCAGATCGCCATCGCGAGCTAATGAGAGCGAACTATTGAAAGATTGACTGCCGTTTGCTTGCATGTAGACCGGTATGTCATGTTGTCGGCTGAAAAACACCCCCTATAAAATCCCCTTAGA
>DASZXD010000283.1:0-3093 GCA_035546015.1 Occallatibacter sp. | reverse complement strand
GGCGCTCGGCACGGTCAGTTCGAACAAAGTCGCCCGGGAGAGACCGGTGTAGGGACACCGCTCACCCGAACGAGGAAACCGGATAAACTCCGGTTGGTGGTTAGGACTTGTGCAGTTCATATGCCCACCACCATGGGTTCCCGCGAAAATTCCTCCAGCCATCCGGCCGACAAGTCCTAGAGGACTTGTCAGAGAAGCGAATTGACGCGCCGAGCTATGCCGCCCCTTCAGCGGAATTTTTGAAGAATCCCCGGTCGGTTACATGCCGACACAGCCCTTGAACGAACGCATCGAAACGAGGATGAGTCCAGAATACCTCATAGCCAAAACGCGGAAAGTCTTTGAGTTTGGATTCAGCCGAGCCGATTTGCCGCACGGTGACTAGTCCCGCTTGGATGTTTCGCGGGAACGAATACACGCGGTGTGAGTTACACGCCATCAGACTGGAAACGAAGAAGCGTTTCGTATCGGCAGTTTGATTTTCTCCTAAGACCTCAGACACCGCGTCGAATCCACCCACCAAGCCGAATTTCAGTGCGGCGGTTTCAAGGTGCCAGCGCCGAGTGAGCCGGTAGACGAATTCAGCTACACCTTCCGGCTGCTTGGCATACAGATTGTCATAAGCAGACCGCGCTATTCCGGGATCGAAGATATGGGCGACCGTCGAAATATTCCTTTCGAGGGCATATTGGACTGAAAGCAATTCTTGCCTGTTCTTAGCGGAGCTGGCGTCCCGCGGCCCGTAGATCTGGCTCAAGCAAATTCTCTTGCTGAAGCTCGCCGCCCACGACTGGAGATGATCGACCAACAAGAAGCTGATTAGGAATGCCGCATCTGCATTTCCGCGGAGCAGCGAGTGGTGTTCGATGGCCCGGTTCCTGAGCCACGAAACCAACGGTGGAAAGGTGAAGTAATCGGGTGGTTTTGCGCCAGTAAGCTCCCTGTAGCGGTTGAACCAGCGCATGGCTCTGTCGTTCGCCTCGAAGCTGAGTGGCGTATACTCATCGGGGTGTTTTAGCGGATCGATGGGAAAGTTCATGCTTTATCCTCCGCAGAGTGGACCGGCGACCTGTCATCGACATTCCTGACAGCCTCGACCTTTGTGAAATCGGCGATGTGGGTGTAATCGCGAGAAATAAGCTCCGATTCATGGCCAATGATATCTCGGAGAATGGCACCGGAGACCCCCGCCGCCGCGAGGTTCGAAGTGGCATTGTGGCGAAAGCTATGGAAGCTCAATTCGCTGGTGCGACGCCGACGGCCATGGCCAAACCCCGTGTTACGCTTGCTTCGTTTCGTTACAAGGCCTGCGAGTTCGAGAAACTTCCGAAAGGTTGCAGATAGTCCGCGGGTTTGACCTTTGGCCGCCTGCTTTTTCTCGAATGCTTGGGGAAAAACGGGTGCATCGGGCGACGCGGGCGGAAGCTTCTTAACCGCCTCAAACAGAGACGGCGTCAACGGCACGCGCATTTCCCTGTTGGTCTTCTCGGACCAGAATTTCCAAATCTTCTTTTGAAGATCGAATTGCTTCCTCTTAGCGGAGACGATGTCTCCGAGCCGCTGACCAGTGTGTTCGGCAAAATGAACGATTAGCGGCCATTCACCGGTGAGGACCTCGCGAAGCTTGAGTAGCTCCTCTTGGGTAAAAGGTCGCCGCTCGTCACGGCCCGGTTCCTCTTCATTTAAGAGTTTGATCTTACGCGTCGGATCGTTTCCTCGAAGTTCGTCATCGACCGCAGCCCTCATGATGCGCTTACACACCTTCAGGTAAGTGTTCGCGTTGCGAGCTGACGTGCGTTCTGCGATTGCCTGGCGTGCATCGATGAAGTCCGACTTGTCGATCTCATCAAGGGGAAGATCGGCAGCTTTGCCGAGGGCGAGCAGCGAATCTCGAACTATCTGTGAGTAGCGTATAAAGGTTTCGCTGCCGGGTTCCCCTTGAATGTCTCGGAGCCAGCGTTGGAAATACTCGCGGACCTTGATTCCGAAGTCTGCTTTCTTGCCGACTTTCCCGGCAATCTCCGTGAAGCTCTTCCGCAGTTGGGTGGTTGTGCACCGCTCGCGAAAGGGCTGCTCAAGTGCATCGGCGATTTGTTGGGCGAGCTTCCGATTAGTTGTTCGGGTGGATTTCTGCCTCTGAACGTTGTCTTGGTCGGTAAAGCAGGCGTAGTAATATTGGCTTTTGTCAGGTTTCAGGCGTATCGAGGCCATGGCGGTGTTCCAGGGTTGGCCTCCGCTGAGTGCCGGGCGCAGTTCTCCGCCGTCAGGGCTGCAAGTGAGCCACGCGAGCGAGATGAAGGCGACTAGGCTGAAGTTCATTGGAGGGCGGGTGAAAGTTACCCTCCAAGCATGGCGGACCACCCTTGAAGGGTGCCCGCCCAGCCGCTCTATTTGATGCCACGGCCGCGCTTCAGGTGCCGGGTCCTATGGACTTGATGGCAAGCCTTGCGGCCACGCGGACATTACGGCCCGCATCCCTAGACGGATGTGAAATTGGGCGGACTGCCCGCGATTCCAAGAAGATTTTTGAAAGCAAGTCAGCCTTGAGCCCCTGGATTCTTGCCGTTAGAAAGGCTCATTCTTGTGAAGCACAAAACTTCCTTTGAAGGCGACGAGACTACGCCACGAGATACCGTGCGCGTCATTAGGTAGCGGGGACGGTCCCGAAACCAGCAAAGCGTTATGGGCCTCTTTGATTTCATTTTTCGGGCTCGCCGCACATCACACGATGAAAAACCTTTCGATTTCTCCGTTGTGCCGGATGAGCGGTTGGTAGCCGCGGCGGCAAAGGATATTTCCGACGCGAGCGAGGAGGAATTGGCAATGCAGACGGAATACTTTCGAAGACTGGCGAAAAGACGTCAGGACGGTGAACGAGCAAGTGGATCGCTCGTTCACCAATATAGGAGAACGGTATCGTTTGATGAGCTTATCTCGCTGTTGAGTGCAGAATCGCAGGCCGTCCTATCGCAGACGATTGTCCCGTCCAGAATCGGGAGGACTACGCGAATTGCGGGGCCATTGGAGATATTTGCAGGCGAACCGCTTCAAGAAATCCAGGTGCTGCGCTCAGGCGATGTCGGGTTTGAGGAA
>DASZXD010000282.1:0-34041 GCA_035546015.1 Occallatibacter sp. | reverse complement strand
GAGTCTCCTCCCGCATCGCTTTTTCTTCTAGGGTCAATCCTGTGGGCAGCGCCGCCTTCATATCGCCCATCTTCTGTCCCGGCCTTGAAGCCACAATCAGCGGTGCGGCAAACGGAATCTCTGCTGCCCGATACCACTTCTTCAACCCGAGAAACGAGTCTGCTCCCATTAGAAAGAACAACAGGCAGTCCTCTCCCAGCTCGGTGTGCAGCTTTTTCAGCGTTTCCAATGTGTAATTGGGGCTCGCATTGGCCTTCGGGGCATCGGCCAGAGAAATTTCCATGCCGTATTCTTCCGCAATAGCCAGCCGTGTCATCGCCACGCGGTCCTCAAAGCTTGCCGCGGAGCCCTGTGTCTTCAGCGGCTGCGAGCCCACCGGTGCAAACAGCACAACGTCCAGATCCAGGGCCGCCTTCGCAGCCCGCGCTACAGCCAAATGCCCCAGATGCGGCGGATCGAAGCTGCCTCCGAAGAACGCCACGCGCCGTGCGCGGCCTTGCCCATGGCCTGTCTCTTGCATGGGGTCATCCTAGCAGCAACCATCCGCCACCGCGTTGGTCTAATATCTATACGTCAAGCCATGCGCTACATCCTTCTCTTTCTCGCACTCCTCGGCGTCGTTGACTCAGCTCTCGCGCTCAAGGTCCATTACGACACCGGTACCGAACCCTGCTCCATCAACGCGCACTGGGACTGTGGCATCGTTAACCACAGTTCGTTTGCCGTTATGGGCCCTGTGCCCGTCGCTGCCATCGGCATCCTTGGCTATCTCGCCATTGGCGGCCTCGCGTTCACCCGCAAGCGCTTCCTCACCTTTCTCGCTGCCTCCGTGGGATTTCTCTTCGCCTTCCGTCTCTCCATGATTGAGCAATACGGCCTCGGTGTCTGGTGTCTCTACTGCGCCATCTCCCAGGCCATCGTCGCGCTTATTCTGCTGCTTTCTCTGGGCTGGTTCACGGCCGAATACCTCGCACTCCGCCGCGCCGCATCCTGAGCCTGAATCCCTACCCCGCTGCTAAACTTAAAGCAGGGCATGCTCACAGGCAGATACGCGCGCTGGATGTACGAGTGGGAGACGCGCCTCACCACGCGCGACGAAAACCGCGTCGTCCGTCCGCTTGAATGGGGCTTTGACTGGCTCGTACCCTTCCTCGAATCCCACGGCTTCTCCAGCTACATCCCATCGTCTGAAGTCGAGCGCGATCCCGCTGCGGCAGAAGCTGCCATGGTCCGCATCAACCAGCTCCTTGTCCGCCACAGCGATAAATTCTTTGGTTACGACGCGCCCACGGACTACCGCCTCGAAGACCGCTATCCCGAGCTCTTTCCCACCAACGTTCGCCCTGAAACTCTGGCCCACGATGCGGCGCTTCGCCAGCAGATCGCCGACGGCAAGGCGGAAAAGGCCAAGTTCCTACGCTTCACCTCGCCTGAGCGCACGCCCTATCCGGAAAATGATCAGGTCAACGCGCGCTGGTATCCTGCGCCGGCGCACAAAGATCCCGCGCGCCCCAAACAGGCCATCGTTGTGCTGCCGCAGTGGAACGCCGATGCCTTCAGCCACAACGCTCTCTGTGCGGTCTTCAACCGCATGGGGATTTCGGCGCTGCGCCTCTCCAAGCCTTACCACGACATTCGCCGTCCCTCTGAGCTTGAGCGGTCCGATTACGCCGTCAGCGCAAACATCGGGCGCACCATCTCCGCCTGCCGCCAGGCTGTTGTCGACATCCGCTGCTGTCTGGACTGGCTCGAGTCTCAGGGCTATGAGCACTTCGGCGTACTCGGCACCAGCCTCGGCTCCTGTTACGCTTTTCTGGCCACCGCACATGACCAGCGCCTGCGCGTAAATGCCTTCAACCATGCATCCACAGCCTTCGGAGACGTGGTCTGGGCCGGCCAGAGCACCCGCCACATTCGTCAGGGACTCGAAGAGGCCGGCCTCACGCAGCAGCGCCTGCGCGATCTCTGGGCCGCCATCAGCCCCGTCAGCTACTATCCGCAGTTCCTTGGCCCCGACGGTCACGCCGCCGGCAAGAACTGCCTGCTCATCTACGCTGACTACGACCTCACATTTCCGCGCGAATACTCTGTTCAGGTCGTCGAAGCATTTCGTCAAAATAACGTTCGCTTTGAGCCCCGCGTCCTGCCCTGCGGTCACTACACCACCGGCGAAACGCCTTACAAATACATCGATGGCTGGTTTATGGGCTGGTTTGTCTATCGCGCCTTCAAAGAATTGCGCAAAGAGAAAGCCGCCGGCGTGTCCACATCTTCCACACGTACCAGCGAAGTGGAAGAAGAAGCCCTCTCGCGCTGAAACCGCGGCCAGAGCCTGAATCTGCTCTACAATAGTCGGTGCCTGTAGCGCATCGTTGAATTATGAGCCGAAAAATTGCCATCATCGGCGGCGGAATTGTGGGTCTCGCCACCGCCTACCGACTTCTCCAGCGCTTTCCGTCCGCTAGTGTTTTTGTGCTCGAAAAAGAGCCGGGTCCAGGCCGCCACCAAACCGGCCACAACAGCGGAGTTCTCCACTGTGGCCTCTACTACAAGCCCGGCTCTACTAAAGCCCGCCTCGCCGTTCAGGGCATTCAGAAGATGGTCGCCTTCTGCGTTGAGCACAACATCCCACACGATGTCTGCGGCAAGATTGTCCTCGCTTCAAAGCAGGAGCAGGTTCCGCGCCTGCAGGCGCTCCTTGAGCGTGGTACCGCCAACGGCCTTTCTGGCCTTCGTCTCCTCAACCCCGATCAGATTCGCGAAATCGAGCCGCATGCCGCCGGCGCCGCCGCGCTCCACGTCCCGCAGGAGGGCATCGTCAGCTACCCTGCAGTAGCGCAGGCGCTCGTCAAAGAGATCGAGAGCCGCGGTGGTGAAATCAAATTTTCCGCAAAAGTCACCGGCTTTCGCCAGAACGGTACGTGGACCATCGAAACCACGCAGGGTGGCTTTGAAGCCGGTTTTCTCATCAACTGCGCCGGCCTTCAGTGCGACCGGATCAGCCGCAAGGCCGGCGCCACCAATCCCACAAAGATCGTTCCCTTCCGAGGCGAGTACTTCAGCCTGCGCCCCGATCGCGAGTATCTTGTCCGCAATCTCATCTACCCAGTTCCCGACCCGGCATTTCCTTTTCTTGGCGTCCACTTCACGCGCCTCATCGATGGCGGCATCCACTGCGGTCCCAACGCACAGCTTGCACTCGCTCGCGAAGCTTATCGCAAAACTGACTTCTCCCTTCGCGACGCTATCGAGAACGTCACCTACCGCGGTTTCTGGCGATTCTTCCTCCGCTATCCGTCCATGTGCTGGCATGAGCTGCGCCAGTCGCTCAGCAAGGCTGTCTTCTGCCGCGCGCTCCAAACCCTCGTGCCCGAGGTGCAGATGAGCGACCTCACCCGTGGCCAGGCCGGCATCCGTGCGCAGGCGCTCTCACCCTTTGGAGAACTCCTCCAGGACTTCGAATTCGCGCGCCAGCCCAACGCGCTCCACGTGCTCAACGCGCCAAGCCCCGCCGCGACAGCCAGCCTCGCCATCGCCGACGAAGTCATCGACCGAGCACAGGACGCCTTCGCTGAGTAAGCTTTAACGCACTCCGCTCAAATTCATCCGCAGCAGTTTCGCCGGATCGAGATACGCACCCTCCCACCGCACTGCCCAGTGCAGATGCGGTCCCGTCACGCGCCCCGTAGCCCCGCTCAGTCCCAGCCTCTGTCCCTTTGTCACGCGCTCACCCTCATGCACATCGATCCGGCTCAGATGCATCGAGATCGTATACAGTCCCATCCCGTGATCGATCACCACGCAGTTGCCTTCAAAGTAGAGCTTGCGTGCCAGCACCACTGTGCCGTTGTTGCCCGCGCGAACCAGAGTTCCCATCCGCGCGCGAAAATCCATCCCCTTGTGCACGCTGGCCAGCTTGCCGTTGAACATCCTTCGAGTCCCAAAGCTATCGGTTGCCTGTGCCGTCACCGGAGCACGAAAATCCCCACTCCACAAAGGTTCCGCCGCGCTCTGTGCAAAGACCCTTTGCTTCAGCGCAACCTCGGCCTCAATCACTTTCATTGCCTCTGGCCCAGGCTCCACAAACTGCGGAGCAACGGTGAGCGTTCCCGTCCGGTAGTGCGCCTCGTGAATCTCCACCGCCTGATTCATCTGGCGCACCGCGCCCGCGTCAGTCTTCACGTTGATTTTGAGCGTCGAAGGGCCCGCGGCTGCCTCCACATCCACGCCAGCCAGCGCAAACCAGGTCCGTCCATCTTGTCCGCGAAAGAACTCGAGCGGATGTCCTATCCATTCGCCGTCAACCGCCGTCGCGCCAGGCGCAACCACCCGCACCAGTTCCGGCGATCCCGCCAGCACAATCGCCGGAGTCAGCGTTACTGAATCCGCGGCATGCAGCGACTGTGCAGCGGCCAAACCAAAGAGGCTGATCGAAAACAGCAGAGCAACCGACCGGCAGGGGAGCAAAACATGCAGCATTCGCATCCACGCTAGAATAGCCGATGGCTGGCACTGGCGCGGTTCGTCATGCAGGCGCTATGCGCCTGCCAGCGCATAGGTTTGTAACTATCCGGGATCTTCCGTCATCTTAAGTCGTGTCTGATATGTCGGCCGTCGTCAAATTCGCGTGTTGTGTTCTCATTGCATCACTCGCTTCGAACAGTCTCCGTCTGGAGCCGTCGGCCCGCGCGCAAGGTGCACCGCGCCAGCCTGTTCTGGTTGAGCTGTTCACCTCTGAAGGTTGCTCTGACTGCCCTCCCGCGGACGCGCTGCTCGGCGCGCTCGACGCACAACAGTTTGTTCCCGGCGCTCAGGCTATCGTACTCAGCGAGCACGTGACCTACTGGAATCACGAAGGCTGGCGCGATCCATTTTCATTTATCCAAATGGATGACCGACAGCAACTGTATGCACGCCAGTTCGACCTCTCTGACGTGTACACACCGCAGGCTGTTGTCGATGGCGCTCAGCAACTCGTCGGCAACGATCCTTCCAAACTGCGCAGCGCGATTGCCCATGCCGCAGCAGCACCCAAAGTCAACCTCATCATTGAGAGCGCACATCGGGCAGCCAGCGGCGCCATCGATTTCTCAGTTCGCGCCGACAGTCCTCGCGCAACGCTCGTGGCAGCTATCGCTGAAAATGCCACTTCCTCTCAGGTATCTCGCGGAGAAAATGCAGGCCGAACCTTGCATCACGTAGCCGTCGTGCGGGTTCTCAAAGAGTTCGGCAAAGGACATACCGATGGGCAGCCACTCGAACTGTCCGGCGCCAATCTGATTGCCGCAGAAAAAACCGGCACGCCGCTCAGGCTCGTCGTCTTCCTCGTCAACTCTGGAAACGGCCATATTGTGGGAGCTGCCGAACAAGTGCTGAATCCATCGCCCGCTGCCACCGCCGAACAGACGTCACGATGAAGCCCGCTAAATCGGCTTCAGCACCGTTACTCCTCGCGCAGCGTCGTCGCTGGATCGATGCGCGCCACCCGTAGCGCCGGCGCTGTGGCTGCAAAGAATGCGACGATCACAAGTGTTGTCACCACTGCAATTCCGGTCGTCGCGTCGTAAACAGCCACGCCATACAACACGCTGCGCATCACCGGCAGCACGCCTGCGCACAGTGCGAGCCCCACGCCAAGCCCCGCAGCTGCGGCGCGTACCCCCATCGCACTTACATGTCTCATCGCCTGGCCCAGACTCGCGCCCAGCGCAATACGAATCCCAATCTCCCGCGTTCTCTGTGCCACAATATTTGCCACAAGTGCAAAGATGCCCACCGCGCTCAGCAGCAGCGCCAGCCCCGCCAGCGTACTTAGCAGCGCCACTTCAACATGCTGCATGGCCAGCCGTTTTGCCAGCACCTCTTTCATGCTGTAGAAACCAGAAAATGGCAGCCCCGGATCGACATCAGCCATCGCCTGTTGCATCTCTTCGGTCAGCCCCGTTACAGGTCTCGCTGTGCGCACAATCCAGCTCGGTTGGAACCACACATGAACCAGTCCCAGCAACTTTCCGCTGAACTGTTTCGCAGGAATGTACACCATCTGTTCGCTGTCCAGCGGAGCAGTTGAGTCCAGCCCCGGAGCCACCGGTACATCCGCCACAACGCCCACAATCACTACACCCTTATTGATCGTGTGTCCCACTGGATTCGCATCGCCATAAAACTTCCGCGCAAACGTGCGGTTCACAATCGCAACCGGCTGCGTATTCGGCCCGTCTGAATCCGTGAAATATCGTCCTGACAGCAGCGGCATCTCCAGCGCCGCAAAGTACTCCGGAGTTACATACACCTCGCCGGTCATCACGCGCTGTCCGGCCTGTTTCCCGTCGCCGAATGTCACCCCATCGTTCAGCGCGCGCTCGTAAGGCAACGAAAGCCCCACCGCCGCGTTCTTCACGCCGGGAATTCGCAGCATCGCCGTCGTGCTTTCATCCAGCAATTGCGCAAATGCTGCCGAATCGTGGAATCGCGCATCGTCCAGCGACGCCTTGCCCGTCATAATCCCTTCAGGGTTAAATCCCTGCGGCAGATTTTCCAGATGTATCAGCGTGCGGATCAGCAGACCAGCACCAGCCAGCAGAACCAGGCTCAGCGCAACTTCGCCTGCGATCAGGCACTGCCGCAGCCGAAGCTTTTCCACCCCAGCCACGGCTCGGCTGCCCATCGAAGACCGCAGATCCACTCTGCGCATCGCCATTGCCGGCAGCATACCGAACAGCACGCTCGTCAACAGTGAAACCGCAAGCGTGAATGCCAGCACTCGTCCGTCGAGCGCCACATTCTCCACGGGCAAAAAGTGTGTGGGCAAAAGCGTCAGCAGCCCGCGTAGGGCAGCAAAGCCTACGCCCGTGCCTACTGCGCCGCCCGCAGCGGCCAGCATCAGATTTTCAACCCACAGTTGCCGTTGAATCCGCCACTGCGAAGCACCGAGCGCCATCCGTGTGGCAACCTCAGATGTCCGCCGCGCCATCCGCACCAGCGTCAATCCGGCCAGGTTGGCGCACGCAATCAAAAGAATCAACCCCGCCGCCAGCATCAGCGTCAGAGCCTTGGGCCGCAGCCCGGCCGTTTCGCCTCTCTGCAGCGCTACGCTGTAGAAGCTCAGCCGTCCGCCTCCGGGATACTCCCTCGCATAATCGGCAGCCCGAAACGCCCACGCGCGGTTGATCTCCGCATCGGCCTGCTGCCACGTTGCACCATCGCGCAGCCGCGTGATCACTTGAAAATTTGTTCCGCCACCCTCGCCCGTGCGGCTCGGCTGCAGTGAGGTATAGAGGTCAGCGTTGAGTGGAGTCTGTGCGCCCTCCGGCAGCACCCCAATCACCGTATACGACTCGCCCTTAAGCCGAATCACCTGCCCAACAATTGAAGCTTCGCTTCCGAACACGCTGTGCCAAAGCGCATAGCTCAGCATTACAGCTTTCGGTCCATTGGGCCTGTCGTCATCTGCAGTGAAGGTGCGCCCCAGCAATGGCCGAATCGCCAGCACATCGAAGTAATGCGCTGAAACCCTCGCGTTGTGCACATACTGCGCTTGCTGGCCTGCCTGCAGGTTCACCCCTGACGTCGCACCGGAAACAGCCGCAATCAGCGATGGCACATTGTCGCGCAAAGTCTCCCACTGTGCCCCGTCAATCGCATGCATTTCATCGACAGGTTTCGCGCCCTCCACGTGAAGGAAGATCGTGCCCATCCGTTCCGGATGTGTATACGGCAGGCTCTGGATCAGCAGCGCATTCACTACCGAGAAGATCGCCGTATTCGCCCCGATTGCCAGCGCCAGCGTCAACAGCACCGTCAGCGTGAACCCGCGGTCGCGCATCAACTGGCGCAAGCCATACCGCGCATCCAACACCAATGTCTCCATCCACGGTGCGCCGCGCTGCATCCTGTAGGCCTCGCGCGTTTGCGTCACTCCTCCAAACGTGCGTAGTGCAGCCGTCCGCGCCTCTTCTACCGTCATGCCGCGCCTGACATTTTCCTCGGCAGCCAGCTCGATGTGCGCTCGCAGCTCCTCGTCCAGATCTACATCCAGCTTTCGCGTCCGAAACAGAGCCGCGCACCGGCTCCCCGCAATTCGCAGCCAATCCATATACGCACCTAATTGGTTTGCCCAAGAAACCGCGCCATCGTCGCAGCCACGCGTTCCCAGTTCTCTGTCTCTTTTTCAATCTGCCGTCGCCCCGTGCGGCTCAGCGAATAGAACTTCGCCCGCCGGTTTGACTCCGATACGCTCCACTCCGCCTTGATCCACCCGCGCTGCTCAAGCCTGAGCAATGCCGGATAGATCGTACCCTGGTTCAGGCTCAGCGCATCGCCGCTCACCTGCTCGATCCGCCGCGCAATCCCATACCCGTGTAACGGCCCCATCGACTCGAGCGTCTTCAGCACCATCAGGTCCAGAGTTCCCTGCAACACATCCGGTTTTCCGTCGCCCATCGCCACTCCTGTTGAATTTCTACACAAGGGTGCGCCTATACATGTTGGTTGTCAACAGGAGAGTGACAAATAGTGCATCGCGCTGGTTCTATGACGCTGTTTCGGCTTCCGCAACCAGCTCGGCATCGTGCAGGAGGGCGAGCACCTTGGCAAGAATCGGCTTGAGCAACGGCAATTTTGCCAGCGTCAGCAGCTTGAGGGTCAGCCCCAGCGCGCCCTCCGCAAGTCTTCGCGTTCGCTGCTGCCCTGGCGACTCGTCGTAAAAAAACATCACCAGCAGCCCCATCTGCAGCGACCACAGCGCCAGCGGCAGTAACTGCCTTATCTCCTTCGGCATCTTCTCCTGTGCGATCGCCTGCTCAAATATCCCGATGCTCCGCCGCCGGATCGGCTCTGTCGCCTTGCCCAGGCACGAGAGCGGATGCTGCGGCTCTCCCGTATACCGGAACACCACGCCCAGCAGCCCACGGTCCTCCCTCGCCAGGTCAAGCTTGCTGAACATCGCCGTCGTGATCCGCTTTTTCAAATCCACAGTTTCGGCAAAAGCCTCAGCGCAGATCCGCTCCTGCTCCGCCTGCACCATCTCGTAGTAGCCCTGGATAATTGCTTCCTTGCTCCGGAAGTAGTAGTAAGCCGCAGACTTCACCACCTTCGCCTCGTTGGCGATATCCAGCATAGTCGTCGCGTCGAACCCCTTCTCGCGAAACAGCTTCAGCGCGCAATTGAAGATATGCCGTCGTGTCTGCTCGCCCTTCTCCGTCGATGGATCATTTTTGACCATGGTCAAATCTTGCACGCATCGCGGCCTCGCGTCAAGGAAATGTTTGACTGCATTTCATTTGTGCCGACTTTCTGTTCGTAAGTTACCTTCGCTCGCCCGCCACGGCCAAAATGCCCCGGGGCACAAACCCGTTATGCCGTAAAATTTCCTTATGACTGATCGCATGTCGCTTTCGCTCGCCCAGGCCGACCCCGAAATCGCCGCAGCCATTGACCAGGAAGCCATCCGCCAGCACGAAGGGCTGGAGATGATCGCCAGCGAAAACTTTGTCTCCGAGGCAGTACTGGAGGCGGCTGGCTCGGTCTTCACCAACAAATACGCCGAGGGCTACCCCGGGCGCCGCTACTATGGCGGCTGCGAATACGCAGACGTCGTCGAAAACCTGGCCCGCGACCGGGCTCGCCAGCTCTTTGGCGGTGAGCACATCAACGTGCAGCCTCACTCGGGCTCTCAGGCTAACGCCTCGGCCTATGCTGCGGTGTTGCAACCCGGCGACACGATCCTCGGTCTCGATCTCTCGCACGGCGGTCATCTCACGCATGGCCACAAGCTCAGCTTCAGCGGCAAGCTCTATCGCACCACCTTCTACCATGTTCGCCGCGACACAGAGACCATCGACTATGACGAGCTCGAAGCCACTGCCGAGCGGGAAAAGCCGAAGGTCATTATCGGCGGCGCCAGCGCCTATCCGCGCCTTTGGGACTTTGCACGCATGCGCCAGATTGCGGACAAAGTGGGCGCTTATTACATCTTCGACATGGCGCATATCGCTGGTCTTGTTGCCGGTGGCGTCCATCCCTCGCCCGTGCCGCACGCTCACATTACCACCACCACCACGCATAAGACTCTCCGTGGTCCGCGCGCGGGCCTGATCATCAGCAGCCAGGACCTTGCCACAGCCATCGACAAGGCTGTCTTCCCCGGCCAGCAGGGTGGCCCGCTCATGCACATCGTCGCGGCAAAGGCCGTTGCATTTGCCGAGGCCCTGCGCCCCGAGTTCCGCACCTACGCCGCGCAGATTGTTGCCAACGCCAAGGCGCTCGCTGAGGCTTTGCAAGCGGCAGGATTCCGCCTCGTCTCCGGTGGCACCGACAACCACCTCATGCTCGTCGATGTCTTCGAGAAAGGCATCCTCGGCTCCGAGGCTGAAACCGCGCTCGGCAAGGCCGGCATCACTGTGAACAAAAACTCGATTCCATGGGATACGAACCCGCCGCTCAAGCCCTCCGGCATCCGCGTGGGCACTCCTGCGCTCACTACGCGCGGCATGAAGGAGCCCGAGATGCGCCAGATCGGCGCGTGGATCGGCAAGGCCCTCGAGCAGCGTAACGACGATGCGGCCCTCGACCGCATTCGCGGTGAAGTCGCCGAGTTTGCCAACCAGTTCCCGCTCTACGCCTGGCGCCGCACACCCGCCGCCGTCCACGCATAAGCATTTTTGCATTCGCGGTCTTCAAAAACACCACGGGCGCAGGCATCTTTTCGATGCCTGCGCCCGTAGTGTCTTCAACTGCAGATTTACCGGCGGAACCCAAGTCCCTCTCGAAACTCTTGCGGCACCAGCTTCGATCCGCCCAGGTCCGCATCCGTAAAACTGAACACGAAGAACTGGTTCGGATTCGGAATCTGGTTCCCGTTCGAGTCGGCCGCCATATCCGAAAAGTCGTTGTCGTTGGCGATCCACAGCAGCGTCGTGTTCGTCAGCTCCGGTGTCAGGTTAAATGGCAGCCCAGAGCCGCTCTTATTAGGCGTCAGATGCATCTGGATCGTGTGAAACCGGCTGATATAACTCGCCGTGTTATCGATCGCGTCGTTGAACTCAATCGCGTTCGGCCCGCGATCGGGTAGCGCAACGAACGTATCGCCGCCTGCGTAGGCAATCGCCGATCCGAAGCCTCCCAGCAGATTTGCCGGCGCACCGTTCTCCAGCTTGTATCTCAACCCTGAGAGGTCGGCCCACTCGCCCGCGCGCGTTTGATCGAGAGTTGTTGTGGCAATCAGGGGAAGAGTCTGCGCCGAAGAATAAGTTGCGCCACAAAGTGCGATTGCAAATGCAATCAGGGTTATGCCAACGCTGCTGCGTTACATTGCCTGACGATTCCTCCTTGAAGGTTCACTTATCGAGGTTCATCATTGGGCCCGGCAATGCAGTGTCAGATCAAATTCCCATGAATACTTTGCTTTGAGTTTGTATCTTGTGCGTGGAGAGACTTTCTGAAAACTTGCGCGTCGTTCTGGGGCTGCATCTAAAGTAGGCAGCCAACATAATCCCAATGGACGCTGATCCTCTCCTTTTCATCTCCCGGCAGGGTATTTCGGAGGTAGCGATGAAAAAGATGCAACTCCTTCTTGCAAGCCTTCTTGTTCTGGTGTTACCGGCATTTGCTCAGCATGGCGCACAGCACGGCACGCCGCGTCCGCCTGCTCACGGTCCGGCAACGTTCCACGGGGTTCCGCACACCTACGAACCGAAGCGCAACTTCAGCGACCGTAATGGTCACCCCAATGTTCCGCACGTCGATGGCAAGGTCTGGGTCGGTCACGACACCGGCCGCGATGATCCGCACTATTACCTCGACCATCCATGGGAGCACGGCCACTGGACCGGTGGCTTTGGTCCGCATCACGTCTGGCATCTTGCCGGTGGCGGACCTGCGCGTTTCTGGTTCAATGGATGGTACTGGGGAGTTGCTCCTTATGACCTGGCCTTCTGTGACGCCTGGCTCTGGGACTCAGATGACATCATCATCTACGACGATCCTGATCACCCCGGCTGGTATCTTGCCTACAATGCCCGCCTCGGCACTTATGTGCATGTTGAATATCTGGGTATGTAGCTACAAAATCTAAAGAACAAATCAAATAAGGACGGCCTGCAAAGACTGTTCTTATTCTTCAACTATCAATCTTGCTCTCACCATTTGCTAACTACTGGCAACTTTCGCCTTTTCTCCTCCTGTCTGATCTATAGTTCCCGGGAACATAGCTTCTGCCCACTTATCACGAAAGTATACGTATCCGCTCATGCACAACCCTCTTTTCTGTGCAGAGATGTCTGAAGAAGCTTTCGATAAGTCAAAAAGAAACCTCTGCATAGAAACGCAAAAGCCAAACTATTGATTTATTCTTTCTTACATGGCAATTGAAAGCATCATCGCCCAGATCGACTCAGAAATTGCACGTCTCACCCAGGTGCGCGCACTGCTCGCAAACATGGGAACAACCGGCTCATCGAAGAGCAAAGCCGCGAAAACACTCGCCAAGCCCAGGAAGAAGCGTGTACTCAGCGCTGAAGCCCGGAAGCGCATTGCCGATGCGCAACGCAAGCGTTGGGCTGCACAGAAGGCTAAAGCAAAGGCTAAGTAAATAGAGCTCGTTGTAGAACTGAATTGACCTGGGGCTCACCATTACAGCCTGCTGTAAAAATCAGGGCAGGAGTCTTGTCATCGCGGTATGACGCCGCGTATGCCATAAAGCTCCCGCGGCCGCATCTGCATGCAGCCGTTAAGGAGACTTCTTGTTTCTATGCCAGCCCTCTATGCTCTAGCCGATCCCTGTCATCACCAGCATCCGCGGCTCGGTCATCTCGTCGATTGCTGACCGGATTCCTTCGCGCCCAATTCCCGACTCCTTCACCCCGCCATACGGCATCGGGTCCAGTCGCCACGCAGGTGTGTCGCCTACAATCAGCGCACCCACTTCGATCTCACGGAATGCCGTCAGTATCCGCCCCGCGTCGCGCGTAAGCAATCCTGCCTGCAGCCCAAATCGCGAGTGATTCACCTCGGCCAGCGCGTCTTCAAAATCGTCATACGCCTCAATCAGCATCACCGGCCCGAAAACCTCTTCATCGCGCACCTTCATCCCGGCTTTGGTTCCGGAAAGAATCGTGGGGGTTACCACCGATCCGTTGCGCTCACCGCCCGTCACCAGCTTGGCGCCGCTGCCCAAAGCTTCCTTGATCCACATCTCCACGCGCTCCGCCTCGCCGGGGTGAATCATCGGCCCAACTTCGGTAGCCTCATCCGCTGGATTGCCCGCCACCAGCTTGCCCGCGGCCTCCACAACCTTCCACACAAAGGTCTGGAAAACCCGCCGCGCCACAAACACCCTCTGCACGCTGATGCACGACTGCCCCGCGTAAGCAAATGCTGCGTGCGCCGTACGTTCTGCCGCGCCATCCAGATCCGGCCAGTCGTCGTGTACCACGAGCGCCGCGTTACCACCCAGTTCCAGCAGCACGCGCTTGCGGCCCGAGTGTGTCTTCAGCTCCCAGCCCACTTTCGCCGATCCGGTAAAGCTCAGCAGCTTGATCCGCTCTTCTTTTTCCGCCAGCCAGCGCACCTCGTTGTTATCCAGAGGCATCACCGCCAGCGCTTCCTCAGGCCATCCCGCCTTCAGAATCACCTCGCCCAGCGCCAGCGCAGTAAACGGAGTCTGCGGAGACGGCTTGATAAACAGCGGGCAACCCGCCGCCATCGCCGGCGCTGCCTTGTGTGCCACCAGATTCAGCGGAAAGTTGAATGGCGTAATCGCCAGCACGGGCCCCACCGGAAACCGTTGCATCAGCCCCCAGCGCCCCTCGTTACCTTCGGTCAGATCCAATGGAATCGACTCGCCGCCCAGCCGCGCCGCTTCTTCTGCAGCGGTCTTGAACGTCAGCACTGCGCGATCTACCTCGGCCCGCGCCAGCCGTACCGGCTTGCCCGCTTCAGCCACAATCAGTTGCGCAAACCGTTCCTTCTGCTCGATCAGCGCCGCCGCGACATCTTCCAGAATCTCGCGCCGTTTCCAGCGCGGCAGCGCCCGCGTGCGCCGCAAGCTGGCCACCGCGTGATTCACTGCCTGGCGCGCATCGGCACGAGTGCCCAGCGTAGCGCGGCCCACCAGCCCCTGGTCCCACGGCGACCGCACTTCGAGCGGCTCGCCATCTACCCACTCTTTGCCGCACATCAAAAATCCAGTCTGCGTTCCCGGCCGCATCTTCATCGCGTTGCTGCTCCCAATAGCTTCTCCTTCATGTTACAAGTGCGCCCCGCACCGCCACGCGCAGACTAGCTCGGGTGACACACCGACTTGCTGGCTCGTCGCGTGATCCTCACGCTAGCCGCAGCACATACCGTGCCTTCACATCCTCGCCGTACCACATGATGTAGTTCGTTCCCCAGGTGTTGTTGTACAGGCACGAATGAATGCCTTTGCTCAGATCTGGCTGATCGTTTGAGAACAGCAGCGCACTGCGCTCGCCAAGTGACACCACCGGAGCATCCAGCGTCTCCACCGCAAACCAGGAGTTGTTGCTGCCCTTGTACTCGAACCCCTTCTCCACAGCGTGCATATGCCGGTTGCCCGACTTCACCACTTCGAACGGCGACACTGCTTCGCCCGATTTATCCAACGCCCATCGCTTTACATCCTCCACAATCGGATTAAACGTGAGCCACAGCGCCTCCGGCATCCGCGTCGCAGGCTTGCCAAACCACGACACCGTCAGTCGGATCACCTCTTCCCCCTTAGGCAGTTCCATCTCCACAAACACATGCCGCGGATACGCCGCCCGCCCCGATCGGAACGCCTCCTCATCCCTCAACGACAGCGCAATCAGAACCCGATGCCCGTTGTCCGTCTCTTCTAGGCTCACCTCAGCCTGCTCCGGATGCCACTCCTCGCTCCGCGCGCCATACCGCTCGATATTCGGCTTGCCAAAGTCCTTCAACGCCCAGTCGGCCTTGGTTGTGAGATAACTCCCCATAAATGTCTTGAAGTCATCGGCTGAAAGCGTCTGATACGTGAAAAGCGCCACCGGATTCTTCTCGCTCGCCCACTCGCGTCCTGAACTCTTGCTGCGCAGCCGCGTAATCGCACCCGTTTTCGCATCGATTCCCAAAATGAAATGTGTCGTCTCAATAGTCTTTCCCGCCGCCACAGCCGCAGCCTTCGGTGAAGCAACCGGCCATACCGGCTTCACATCATCAACCGCCAACAGCGCCTCTTCGCGCAGAGCCTCCGGCAGTGTCGCAATACCTTCCATCAGGTCCTGCCGCTTCTCAATCCAGCTGAACTCCACCACCTTGTACTTCTTCGTATCCAGCATCTTTTCGAGATCGGCCGGCTCATAGTTATCAAAGTCCAGCCACGTCTTCGTATCCGTTCCCCAGGTATGCTCGGCCTCCAGCAGCACGTGCCTCAGCAACTGAACATCGTCTCTCCCGCCCACACGCATTCTGCCGTCCGCAATCCACTTATCGCGCAGCCGCGAAACCGCACGATACCGCGCCACCTTCAGCGGATCGCTCGCGCACCCATGAATCCACGTGTCGCCAATCTCGTCCGTCACCACCGGCAGCTTGCCTTTGTACCCTTCCAGCGCATTCGCCATCTCCGACAGGCTCGCCGCCCGAATCTCCGCATTTGGAAACCGCGCCGCAAGATCGGCATGAATTTTCGTGATCTCCTCCGGTGTATGCGGTCCGCTGTTGTCTCCGCGTACATCGGTCACCAGCGCCAGGTCCCCCACAACGGCTGTATCGCCATACTCGTGGTGATACATCATCATTAGTTCGCCGCCCGATGGGTTCTTCCACACAAACAGCGGCGGCAGGTCTGCCGGAGTCGACCCGCCGTTGACGCCAATCTCCAGAAACCGGATGCCGTTGTTCGCGAGCGGTGCAATCAGACCGCGTGTATGCCCCGGCACGTCGGTCATCTTCGCGCCTGTCGTCACCTTGCCAAAGCGCAGATCGAGCGATCGTGCCAGAGCCAGGCTGCCCTCGATCATCGACGCTGAAAGCATCTCCGTCTGCCAGGTAAACGGCAGCCCGTGCCAGGCGATGTCGCCGCGCCCGACCGCCTCCTCCATCGTCTTGCGCTCAGCAGCCGAAGCCTGTTCCAGGTACTCGTAGAGCAGCCACGACCCGGTCGTCCATACAAACTTCCGCCTGCCCCCGGCATTCACATTCCGCGCGATCTCAATCGCCTGCGGAAAGAACTTCTCGAAATATCGTCCGTGCACCACGTTGTACTGCGTATCGATGAAACCCGCGTCAAAGTGGCACTTGAACATCACCAGCACGCGCTTCACATCCGGATTCGGTGCGCTCTGCTCACCAGCCCACACGCGCCGCGCCCCCGGCAAAATCAGTCCCGCGCCTGCGGCTGTAATCGTCTTCACAAATTCCCGGCGTTTCATTTCAAAATCTCCTTAATGCATCGAGCCGCCCGAAGTGTAACACCGCAGGCTCCTCTGGCATCACGGATGCAGGATCTCGGTAGCGAGCCAGTTTGAAGGGAACGGCCTTCAGTCCCTGAGGGTTCGGATAACCAAACTGATCCCAATCCGAATCTGACACAGATAGTGGGTGACTCATACGTAATCTGCGCAATCAATCGTCAGGGTATAGCCCTCCCATTTTGGTTGCCCCAAATCCCCCCTCGGTGCCATTGAGGGATGTGCGGGCAGAGAGGCAGCATTCCTCTATGCGAGTCAATCTCAGCACGCGATTGTCGAATCCTGGCGCATCAGCCGCGGGTGTAATAGGAACCCTTCCGCTCTCGCTCACCATCCGTCCGTCCTGCGGACTGCCCGGAGACTACGAGTGGTCGACCGATAGCGTCGCGCTGCTGCGTCTGCTCCGCCGCCAGACCGACCTGCCCGACTCCGTCCTTCAGCGCTTTGAAGAAAATATCCGCACCACACACTGCGCGCGCCTGCTCGGCGTGGAACTAAGCGAAAGCGTCCTCACCGACATCGGCTACTTCGTCGACTAGCAGCCGCGACGTATATCTATCAGGTCTGGCTGCCAAGAATCCCATGAAGTGCTAGTTTCCGTATTACAGGCATACCATCCACCACACACTTCTAATAGGCCGGCTTTCGGCTGGTAAGCTCGTGCGTCGTTGCACCCCGCTTGAAAACATGTATTACTTGGTTACTGAGACATCGCGGGTCAAGCAACCAGAATCTTGGAACGCTTTCATTTCGGTCTGTTGTGGAAGGTTGCGGCTCATAACAATGTCTTAGCGCCCCAGCTAACCATCGCCATCGCAAGCAGTGCGAAGACCTCCCGAGAACTCCGAATAAATTGAAGAGATAGGACGAAAGTTAATTTGCGGGAAAAAACTTCGAAAGATCAATGCGATAAACCGTCTGTGAAGCAGTAAGGACGAGCAGTTGCTTGCGTTCCGGTACGAAGCGTGCGGCGATCACAGCCTGATCGAGCAAGTAGTGCGCCAGCCGCTTGCCGTGCGCGGTCTCGTAAATGTTCAGTTCTTGGATGCGATCGGTCGCAGCCACCATGCCGAGAGTGTCGTCTCCAGCCAGGGCGCTTCCAAAGAAAGCAAAGAGGCGGATGCCGCCGGGAACACGATAGACGGTTGTATCGTTGTTGTTACCGTGAACCGCCAGCAGAGTTCCAAACAGCCCCGCGGATCGATCGTCTCCATCCCGAACCGCAAGCTGTGGAGAAAAAAAGGCGCCCTCGGGTTTACCGGTGCGATTGGAGATGACTTCGACAACCGTCCCCAGAGGGTTAAGGAACTGGCGGGGCAGGTCGGATGTGTGAATCAGCTTTGCGCCTCCGGTCCAGTTGTCGCGGTCTGTGACAAACACAGTTTTGTCGCCATCGGCCGGATCGATGCCCGGAACGAGCCCCGTAAAGGTCTTTGACCATAAGTGTGCTTCGGTCCGGGCATCGAACGCCTCCATGTCGACATCGCCGTCATAGCCCATCTGAAAGCTCAGAGGCTTAAAGCGAACCCGAATGCTGCCCAACTGCAGCGGATCGTTGAGAGGGGACAGCCAGGGGACATACTTGTGCGTGAGCCTGTCAATACCCGGATTGCTGGAAGGAACGAGTTCGTGGTGAATGATGGCGGCCTGCAGCGCACCGGAATCGTCAATCGTAGCGGCTCGGAACGGTGAGGTCAGCGCCATACGTTTGTCCGTGGAAAGGTCCCACTCGGCCCCGCGTGCACGATTGGAGACAGCGAGGTAACGGCCATTTGGGCTGAAGGCGCTTGCTTCGATCGTAGAGAGCGGAGTGACCGGCAAATCAGCGCTCTGGACATCTCCTCCCTGCAATTTACCCACTTCAAGGCCACCGGAGGGAATTTCGTAAGCCACCTCATCGCCGTGCAGATCCACCGGCTCATCCTGAAATTCTGCGTCGATCTTTTTCGTAGCCGGATCAATGAGCGCAGACGAAGCGTTGGAGAGCGGTCCGAAGAGCAGGTCATCGCCGCCTGCTACGCTGGCCAGCCAGCCGGGCGGCAACTGGAATTTATCGAGGCTTTGCCCGTCGGGAAAGGTTGTGTAGCACATGGTGAATGTTTCATTGGAGCCTCCGGTCTTTTCTGACCAGTCGCAGGTGGAAACCATCTTGTCCGATCCAGCGAACGCGAAGCGTTGCTGCGCCAGGCCCGAAAGACCGCCGCCCAGGTGAACGGTGGTTCCATTCCTGAGGTCGTAGGCCATGGCCGAGGTGCCAGAGGCTGCAACAAAGTAGCGCCCGTCGCGCGACCAGTGCATGAGGGCCTGAAAAGTTGGCGTGATCCGGATGTTGGGGTTACTCACCCAGAGATCTTTGTCGAAAAAGTGCAGATTCTGATAGAGCATCGAGCCGTCCTGGATATTGCCGAGCTTCAACCAGACTGAATTGCTAAACGCGCTGTAAAACTGGCTGACACAGGCCAGCACGTTGCCGTCGGGCGACAGGCTGGTCTGCACGCATCCCGCGTAGTCGACAAAGTCCTGGATGTTCGACGGCTTGCCCGTGTCCAGTTGCCATCGTTCAACGTGGAGATCGTTGTAATTGAACACGAGGCCCTGCGAGTCGGGCGTGAACTGGGCCATCTCTGCCCCGAGCGCATCGGCGGAAAAAAGTAGTTTAGGCGGCGAGGCAGACAGCACGTGAATCTGGTAAGCGTCCTGGGCAAGAACATATTTCCCGTCTGGACTGATGACGACGTTTTCCAGCGCCGGATGGATGGGCTGCTGAAGGGCAACGGAATCCAGCCCCGGCGTTGCGGGGACGATGGGGTTGATGCGCTGCTGCTGGATGGCCTGCTGAAAGGGCCCGAAGCCGGCACGATAGATGGGCCGAACACCCCGGCAACTCGCGGGAAGCGAGGAGACGAGCTTATCTGCCATGCGCACCCGCAAGCTGATGAGTGGCGTTGCGTCGAAAATAGCGGTAAAGAGATTGCCGGTGAAACCGCCGTTGTCATTCACGCGATCGAGAAACGCGGCGAAGGCCTTCGGATCGTAATGGGCCTTGATCATCGCATACATCCCGACACGGTCAGCCAGCAGTTCGTCATCGCGCTGGTCATCGGGAGTCAGGAAAGCGAGCGAGTCGGCCTGCAGGTTGAACATGCGCTCAAAGTTGTCATACACGTCGGCGCGGTCGCCGAGTTTCTCGACATGCATGACCCTTTTCATTCGGCGCGTGATCGCGGAGGCGGCGTGGTGGATATAAATCCTTCCAATCTCCTGGGCGAGCATCGCCGCTAGCTCGTCCTCATCGCGCGCATCCATAATCAGCTTGCGACTGATGTACACGTGCCCGCCGGCCAGTGAGAACGCGCGCAGATCGGGAGATTCGTAGATGCGGAATGTGTAGTGAATTGGAGTGGGAGGGAGTTGCTTGAGGAGCCGCTGCCCGATTTCGTCAAGGTAGCTGCTTTCGTCGGCGGGCAAGAGGGTATAACGCGGCTCGATCATGTCGGCCTGCGCGTCGCCGAGCCATTGCTCCTGCTGATCTGTGAAAATATCAGCGCGTTTTACCCGCAGCGTGGGCATCTGGAGCGAGCAGGCCGGCTCCACGGCGGCGGCACCGTGCGCAACGATTATCAACAGCAACGAGCCAAGAAGTTTTCGTCTCATCCGAGTTTCGGTACAGGTATTGAAGTAGAAACTATGGCAAGTCGACGTACTGAAGGCCGATCCTCTTCGCGTCTCCGCATGGATCGGGCTTCATCTTCTCCGCATCCAGCTTACTCCGAGAAGTCATTCCCGTGTTGTCGGCGACCGGGAGATTACCCCAAAATGGTCCCCAACAAGCTTCTGTTGAATGAACGTCTGTATGTCCTGCAACCTGAAAACCGCCCGATCATCCCGAATAGCCTCATCCTCGATAAAGCTGCGATAAACTCGCCTCATGATCCACAACGGCCGCAGCCGCAAGCTCCCATTCAACCCGGACGAAGCCATCGCGCATCTCCGCTCCCGTGATCCTAAGCTCGGCGCACTCATTGATCGCGCCGGCCCGTTCACGCTGCGCCTCGACCCGTCGCCCTCGCCTTTCGAGTCCCTGCTCGAATCCATCCTCTACCAGCAGCTCCACGGCAAAGCCGCCGCCGCCATCCACGCCCGCGTCCGCGAGTTCTTCGGCGGCGACCCCACACCACAGCAGCTTTGCGACGTACCGGACGAGCAGCTCCGCGGCTGCGGCGTCTCCTTCAACAAGATCAAGGCCATGCGCGACCTGGCCGCCCGCACCCTCGACGGCACCGTCCCCACCCACGCCGCCATCCTCAAAATGTCTGACGCTGACATCGTTGAGCGCCTCACCGAAGTCCGCGGCATCGGCCCATGGACCGTCGAAATGCTGCTTATCTTCCGCCTCGGCAGGCCCGACGTTCTTCCCGTCACCGACTACGGCGTCCGTAAGGGCTATGCGCTCACCTTCCAGCGCCTGCCTAAATCCCGCCCGATCGAGGCCTCTGATCTGCCCAAACCCGATGTCCTCTTCAAGCGCGGCCAGCGCTGGGCGCCCTTCCGGTCTGTCGCCAGTTGGTATCTGTGGCGCGCCTGCGATCTGGCCAGAAACACGCCTCCCGCCGGCCGCTCCGCGCGGACTTAATGCCGCACTTCGAACGATTTCCCATTTCGCCGTAAAATAACCCATGAGCGGCCGGTGCACGTTCAGCCGCGATGGATTTTTAGATGCCGCCTAGTAAACGCTTCGTCTGTATTCACGGCCACTTTTATCAGCCGCCACGTGAAAACCCATGGCTTGAGGTCGTCGAGACGCAGGACAGCGCCGCTCCCTACCACGACTGGAATGAGCGCGTCTGCGCCGAGTGTTATGCCACCAACGGCGCCGCACGCATCGTCAACACGCGCAACCAGATCATCGGCATCGTCAACAACTACTCCCGCGTCAGCTTCAATGTTGGTCCCACGCTGCTCAGCTGGCTCAAAGAAAACGCCCCGCGCACCTATCGCATGATCCTCGACGGCGAGCACGCCAGCCGCAAGCACTTTCGCGGCCACAGCTCGGCCATCGCGCAGGTCTACAACCATGTCATCATGCCGCTCGCAAGCCCGCGCGACCGCCTCACTCAGATTCGCTGGGGCATTGCCGACTACGTCTATCACTTCGGCGACCGTCCCGAAGGCATGTGGCTGCCTGAAACCGCGGCCGACACCGCTTCCCTCGAAGCCCTCGCGCAGAACGGCATCAAGTTCACCGTTCTTGCCCCGCACCAGTGCAAGCGCATCCGCCCGCTCAAGGAAGTTCCCGCCGGTACTGAGGCCGCAGAAGCTCTCGCCGACTCGGCCAACTGGATCAACACCCCTGACGCCACCGTCGATACCACACGCCCTTATCTCGTCCGCTTCCCATCTGGAGCCTCGATCGCCGTCTTCTTTTACAACGGCGCCGTCTCTCGTGCCATTGCTTTTGAAGGCCTGCTCAACTCCGGTGAAAACTTCGCCGCGAGCCTCAAAGGTGGTCTCCAAGACACCCAGCATCCGCAGCTCGTCCACGTAGCTACCGATGGCGAGTCCTACGGCCATCACCACAAATACGGCGACATGGCGCTTGCCTACGCGCTTCGGCTCATCGAGCGCGACAAGAACGTCCGCCTCGCCAACTACGGCATGTTCCTCAGCCAGTTTCCCCCGGAGTATGAGTGCGAGATCGTCGACAACACCTCATGGAGTTGCGTGCACGGCATCGAGCGCTGGCGCTCCAACTGCGGCTGCAACGGCGGCAAAGCCGGCTGGAATCAATCCTGGCGCACGCCGCTCCGCAAGGCGCTCGACGAGCTGCGCGATGCGATCGTTTCGCTCACCGAGCAGGAAGGCAACAAGCTCTTTCGCGACGTCTGGGCCGCGCGCGACGGTTACATCCAGGTCGTTCTCGACCGCACCGCCGAATCCATCGATCGCTTTCTTTCCGAGCATCAGTTGCACACGCTTACTGAGTCCGAGCGCGTTCGTGCGCTGGAGATCATGGAGATGCAGCGCCACGCGCAGCTCATGTACACCAGTTGCGGCTGGTTCTTTGACGATATCTCCGGCATCGAAACCGTCCAGATCATCGCCTACGCCGCTCGTGTCATCCAGCTCGCGCAGCATCTCTTCGGCAAGCGTGCCGCTGGGCTTGAGCCGGTTTTTTTGGCCCGCATGGCTGAGGCCAAATCCAACGTCCCCACAGCCGGCGACGGTGCACAAATTTACCAGAAGTGTGTGCGCACCATGGCGCTCAATCTCGAGCAGGTCGCCGCACATTACGCCATCAGCTCCGTCTTCTCATCCTTCGCTGACGAAACTGACCTCTACTGCTTCCACATCCGCCGCATCTCGTACGAGATTCACACCTCAGGCCGCGGACGCCTCGCACTGGGCCGCGCGCATATCGCCACCGCCATAACCGGTCGCCAGCAGGCATTCTCCTTTGCCGTTCTCCACTTCGGCGACCAGAACATCACCGCCGCCGTCAAAGCCTATGCCGATGCTGACTCCGGAGCTTTTGAAGCCTTTGCTGCAGATGCAGGCGCGCACGTCGAGCGTGCCGACTTTCCAGAAGTCATTCGTGTTCTCGACCGCTACTACGGTCACGCCGACTACACGCTCACCTCGCTCTTTGGCGACGAGCAGCGCCGCATCGTCCAGCTCATCCTCAACTCCACGCTCTGGGATATTGAGAATTCGCTGACCACCATCTACCAGGATCACGCCAGCCTGCTGCACTACCTCTCACAGGCCGGCCTGCCCAAGCCGCCTGCGCTCACTCTCGCTGCCGGATTTGCCATCAACGCCGGCCTTCGCCGCACTCTCGAGAGCGATCCCATCGATACAGCGCAGCTCCGCTCTTATCTCTCGCTTGCCAAGGCGGACCTTGTCCCACTTGAAACCGCCACGTTGTCTTATATTGCCGATCAGCGCATGAAGCGCGCCATGGTCGAGTTGCAGATGTCCGTCGGCTCGCTCGAAGTCCTTGACCGCTCGGTCACCCTTGCGCGCACACTCTGCGAGTTGCCCTTCGAATTGAATCTCTGGCAGGCGCAGAACATCTGGTACGAAATTCTCCGCACCGCGCCAGACAGTCTTGCCGGTCTCGATCCTGAAGAACGCGCCCACTGGGACAAGGACTTCAATGAGCTGGCTACATGCCTCTCCATCGACAGCCACGCCATCCGCGTAGAAGACGAGTCTCGCGCCGCCGCCGCTGATTAGGCCACAACCAGGCATTGAACGGTCTTTTATTTGCACACGCCCACTACGGCGCGCAAGAATCCTCCGCTCTCCGCAGTCCGGATCATGAAGTCGGCCACATCGGCCCGCGCGATCTTGAATCCGAAAAATGGCAAATGCCCCGCACGCACACGATATCTTCCCGTATACGGTTTATCGGTAAGCTGTGGTGGCCGCACAATCGTTAAATCCAGCCCGCTCGTACGCAGAATCTTCTCCATCTCCGTCGCGTCGGTAACCACTCCCGGAAAGAGCAACCGTCCGAATAGGTACGCTGGCGGCAGCACTGCGTCCTTGAACAAAAAGGCCGTCGACACCACAATCCCGCGCTGCACAACCGCCTTTTTCATCGCATCCGTCAACGCCGCGCCAAAATCGCGCAGCAGGTGTGCATCGCTCTTCGCAATCGGCACGCGCGGCCCAAAGGCTGAAAGCACTGCATCCTGCCCGGTCAGCGCGCGCCTGAGCGTATGGCTGTCGAGCAGATCGCCTTCGATCGTCGTAATCCGGTTGCCAAACGGCTCCAGCCTCGCCGCCGCGCGCACCAGCGCTGTCACCGTATGTCCGCGTTCCACGGCCTGCCGGACTACCTCCATGCCTATGCCGCCTGTTGCACCAAGCACCAGAAGCTTCATTTTCCTCTCGCCTCCTCAACGTGTCGGAGCAGCGGCAGGTGGTGGAAATGCTTCGCGTACCTCAATGCTGACGCCATAGCGCCTGCCCGGATGATTCTCTGCAGCCTTCTTCGCGTCCTCGATGCTGGCAAAATCGACAATCAGAAGAGCGACCACCGGATTGCCTATGTCCTCGGTTGCGGAGCCGCTGTCTACTTCCGCTTCGATAATGGAACTCTCCGGCCCCAGAATCCTCGGTTCCAGAGTGTGCCCCTCGCTGCTCAGCTTAAGCGCCCATGCGCGCACTTCTTCCAGGCGCTGCTTCTGTTGTTCGTCGGTCAGTGGGTACTTCGCCTGTCTGAAGATAAAGACAAATGGTTTCATCGTTGCTCCCGGTTGTTGTGTCTGTGTTGAAATGGATTGATATTGCGCGTAGCTGCCGCACGCCATAGCGGCCAGCGTTGCTGCTATCGCTACCCTCAGGAACGGTCTTGCAATGCGCGTCCACATGAGACCACGCTAGCGCGCAACCAATCGAGCCCGCTTGTACAAATTCGGCGTGCGTCGTTTTTCTCAGGTCAATCGGTAGAAGGCAGACAGCGACTGGAAGAATAATTCGGGAGCCTGGCCTCCGAACCGCTTGAAGTCTTTATTGAAATGCGGCTGATCCGCATACCCGGCGGCATACGCAGCCTGGGTCAGACTGGCGCCCGTCGCATACAGCCTCACCGCATAGCGCATCCGCACGATGTTGGCGAACTTCTTCGGAGACGTGCCTACCGCTTTGCGGAACCGCCGTTCCAGCGCGCTCTGGCTTAGACCTGCGCCACGCGCCAGTTCCTCAATGCGTAACGATCCTCCGGCTTGCCGAATACGCGCAACAATAGCAGCAATCAGCACATCCACCGGCCGGTTGCGCAGCCGATCGAGTAGAAACATCTCCAGCACCTTTGCGCGTTGGCTATGGTCTCCGGCTTCAGCCAGTTGTTCTTCTACCAGATCCAACCGCGACCGCGGCACCTCTGATTCCATAGGCATCGTCAGGTTGAAGAGATTCTCCAGTGGCTCCCGCAAAAGAGCACCTGCACCCGTTGGCGTAAACATTGCCAGTATTGTTCCGCTTCCCCGGGAATGACTCAACCTGCGCGGAGTATCACGCAATCCAGTAACCACGCTCCGCAGAGCCATTTTTCCATCGAGTGAGCACGCACCCTGAAACCTGAACCCGGCAATCATCCCAGCTTCAGGCAGCAGAGTGTTCGCCCGTTCGGCCAGATTTTCAACCACCAGAAACCGCCGCACGAAAAGCCGAAGCTTCTCGCTCGGCATGAGACTCGTCAAGCGTATGTTGGCAGTGCTCACCTTGCCGGACCTCCGCACTTTGGATGCAAGATGCGCCAGCTACACGCGTCGACTCACTTCGTATCAAATTTTCGCCGCTGGAGTGGTTTGGGGCCTGAGGAGGCACGCCGGCTATACACCACAACTCCCGCTAACTCGCCGACTTGCTGACCTGCTCGCTCACTGCCTCCAGCCTGCCGCCATGCAGCACAAACCTCTGCCCGCGCCACACGATCGTATTTCCCGCAAACCCCGCTATCCACAGCCCCATCGCAATCACGTCGCGCATCGGCAGTAGCCACAGATTCGCCAGCACCTGTCTGTCGCCCAGCACCTCAGCCCCAATCGTCATCGCCAATCCGAAACGAAGGAAAAAACTCAGCGCCAGCAGCCACAGGCTCACCGGACTCAGGCCGCTGGCAATCACGTTGAGCAGCGCGAGGCCAAGCCCATGCGTAAACAGCAGTCCAACGTATCCGCCCGGCCGCGCATCGCGCACCGTTCGCAGCCACCGTATCTGATGTTCCGCAAATCCGCGCCACTGGTATGCGGGCACGGCCGTCTCTACTACCGCTGTGCTTAGCTCCACGCGATAGCCGGCCTTGTCTATGCGCGCGCCCATCTCGTAGTCGTCGGCCAGATGATCCACCAGCACAACCAAACCGCCGGCTTTTTCCAGCGCCTCGCGCCGCACAGCCAGCGTTGACCCGAGTCCATAGTGCAGTCCGCCCTCCAGCAGCCTGGCCAGCAGCACGCTCGGCTGAAAATCTGTCGCAATCCCCAGCGCTTCCAGCCGCGAAGCCAGCGTCCCGTACGGCTGTCCTCGATAGAGCGCCGTTACCAGCCCGACATCTTCACGCGCAAAGCAGGCCATCACCCGCTCCAGATAGCGCGGGCCCACGGTAATGTCTGAATCATTAATCAGCAGATACTCATGGCGCGCATGCGCGGCAAGCTGCACCAATGTGCTCACCTTGCCATTTGTCCCCAACCGCTCTGGACACACCACCAGCCGAATCGCCAGGGCAGGAAACTCCGCCCTCAGCGCTTCCACCGCCGCCGCCGCTGGATCGTCCATCGACGACACGCCAAACAGCAGCTCATACTCGCCTGCATACTCCTGCTTGCAATGGCTGCGGAATGCATCCATCATGCCGGGGTCCAGCCCCTTGAGCGACTTCATCACGCTCACGCCGGGCGCAAACGCCGGCAGGCTCCTGAGCATCGCCCTTCGCTGCGCGATATACACACGCGCGGCAATCAGCGCCGCGACAAAATACCCCATTCCCGCCACGGCCAGAACCGTAGTCGCAATCTCCACGGCAAAGGCCATCGCGTGCGGCATCACAACGTCAGTTTAGTTGATAAGGCTTTAGGGAATAAGTGAGTTTTCAGTAGTCAGCGATCACTCGTATCGCAGCGCTTCAATCGGATCCAGATTCGCCGCCTTCCATGCCGGATAAATCCCAAATATCAGCCCAATGGCACACGAGACAATGAACGACACCGTTACCCACAGCGCAGACAGCGCTGCATGCAGGAATGACACCGCAAAGTGCAGAATCAGAGTAAACAGTGAACCAGCCAGAATCCCCATCAGCCCGCCCACCATGCACAACGTAATTGCTTCAATAGTGAACTGCAGCAAAATGTCGCCTTTCGTCGCGCCAATCGCCTTGCGTACGCCAATCTCCCGCGTTCGCTCCGTCACAGACACCAGCATGATGTTCATCACGCCCACGCCGCCCACCATCAAACCCACTGACGACACCGCCACCATGAACAGAAACAGTCCCCCCGTCAGCTGATTCCACAACCGCGTCAGCGCATCTGGACTGAAGATGGCAAAGTTGTCGTCCTGGTCCGTGCGCAGCTTGCGCCTCACGCGCAACAGCTCGCGAATCTCCTCCGTAGCCAGTGCCTTGTTCTCCGGCTTGTCGTACCGCGCCGCAATCCAGAAGTCCTTGATCTCCGGATGAATCTTTCGGAATGTCTCCAGCGGGAAAAAGATGGCATTATCCTGGGTATTGCGACCGCTGCCGAATGGCTGCGGCCGCTTGTCCAGTACGCCGATCACCGTGAAGATGTCTCCTTCGCAATCCACGTCCTTGCCTATCGGGTCCTGATCCGGAAACAGGTCTTCCGCTGCGTCGTGACCCAGCACGGCCACATTCGCCGCGCGGGCCTCTTCGTCCTCAGTCCATAGCCGGCCCTCCAGCAGCTTTACATCCGCCACCTGGTTTACCTGCGTGGTCGAACCATTGATGATCGTATTCGAAATCTTGTGCGTGCCCGCCTTGAGCGACATGCTGCCCAGGCCGGTCTGAAAATTTTGATATGTCAACTCCGGATCGACGGCCACTATATGTGGCAGGCTGCGCATTGCAATGCCGTCTTCATACGTGAGCTGCTTGCGGTTCAGCTCCGCTGTCGTTGGCCGCCTGCCGAATACTTCAAACCGGAAGATCCAGAGATCGTTGGTGCCTAGCGAACTCACAAAGTTATTGATATTCGAGTTCAATCCATTAATTGCCGACGAGATCAGGATCACCGTCGAAATCCCGATCGTGATGCCCAGAATCGTCAGTCCTGAGCGCAGCTTGTTCTTGCGCAATGTATCCAGCGCCAGCTTCACCGCTTCTTTTGCGTTGCTCAGTTTCATTGCGTTCTAGCGTTTCTCCTTCTGCTGTTACCAGGCCGAGTCGATTGAGCGGCAATTTCAACAGGAAATTACCACCTTGCAGAATTCAAATAGGGCCACATCCGAAGGAGAAATGCCCTAGAGCTCCGCGCGCAGTGCAACAATCGGGTCCAGCATCGATGCCTTATGCGCCGGATAAATTCCAAAGAACAATCCCACCGCCGTCGCTACAAACAGGCTCACCAGAATCGACCAGAGCTCAACGACAGAAGGGAATGCTATCGCCAGCGTAATCAGCTTCGCCACCGAGATGCCTGCCACGATGCCGATCACTCCGCCCACCAGTGACACCGTTGCCGACTCGATCAGAAACTGCAGCAGAATATCCCGCCGCCGAGCGCCGAGCGCCTTGCGCACGCCAATCTCGCGCGTTCGCTCGGTGACAGACACCAGCATGATGTTCATGATCACAATGCCGCCTACCACCAGCGAGATTGCTGCAATCGAAATCACGACCGCGCCAAAGCTGCTCAGAATCTTGCCCAGCAAATCCTTGAACGTCGAACTCGAGTCGATATTGAAAGTATCCGGCGTACCCGGCTTTAGATGACGCTGCACGCGCATGATCGTGCGCAGTTGGTCTTCCACTGAATCCAGAACCGCGCCGCCGCCGCCTGTGTCGACATAAATCTGCAGGCTGGCGTTCGATCCGTACGCGTGCAGAAAAGACTCCAGCGGTACCGCTACCCAGTTATCCATGCTCGCGCCGAACATCTTGCCCTGCGCCTCGCCTACGCCGATCACCGTATAAGGCTCGCCGTCCACGCGAATCTCCTTGCCCAGCGGATCACCCTGGCCCAGCATGTTGTTCACAATATCCGCGCCTACAATCGCCACATGCGCCGAGTGCTGATCTTCTGACTCGGTAAACGACCGCCCCAGCGCAACATTCAAATTTGAGATCGGCGGCATGGTCCACGTCCACCCGCGTACCTGCGTATCAGTCGTCGACTGCGTTCCATACACGACTTTGCCGGTTGTCGTCCGCTGCGCGCCGACTGACACGCACGACTTGCACTCCGATTGCACCGCCCGGTAGTCGTCGATGGTGACGTCCCTGCGTTTCTGATACTCCAGATACTCCTCGATGGTCATGAAGGTTTGCGGCATCTTGCTGATCGTTACCACCGCCGCGCCATAGGAATTGATCTTCGAAGTTACAAACGTCTTGGCGCCATTGGTCAGCGTTACTACGGTGATCACAGATGCAATCCCGATCACCACGCCCAGCAGCGTAAGGATGCTGCGCATCTTGTTCGACCACAGCGCGTCCAGCGCGAGTTTCACCGCCTCACCGAATTGCATCGCTCTCGCTCTCCCCGCGTGTGCGCATAGCGCAGTTTCGGCGCAAAAATCCCCTTAACATCGTTACAACGAGCATACGCTCCCCGTGACCCGCCAGTTCCGCCGCTCGTCACACTCTGCGCGTTAATCTCACACGAGCGCGAACGTGGGCGCCCAAGGGCTCGCTTCTGGCGCCCGGGAATGCGTGCCTGCATCCACCTGCCATCAATCCGCAAACCTGCCAACTCGCTGACTTGCCGGCTACTTTCCCGAGCTCCCAAACCCCTTCTCGGCCCGAGCGGAGTCCTCCAGACCATCTACCTCCTGGACGAGCCCCGTCAGCACCGGCACGGGTACCATCTGCGCAATCTTTTCGCCTGCGCCAATCTCCACCACGCCATCGCCCAGGTTAGTCATCAGCACCAGAATCTCGCCACGGTACCCGGCATCGATCACGCCGCCGGTCGTCGTCACCCCGCGTGCCGCCATTGACGAACGGTCCCGCACCAGCAGCCCCAGCGCCGCTCCCGTCTCCGGATGCCGCGCCTCCACCGCAATCCCCGTCCTCACCTTGACCGTCTCCCGCGCCGCCAGCCGCGTCCCCTCCAGTGCGAACAGGTCATACCCCAGATCCTCGCCCGGATGGGCCACCACCGGCACCCGAGCACCATCCACCAGCTTCTTCACTCGCAGCATGTCTCCGATGCTACAACGACGTACCCTCAAAAATGGCCGGCCCCGGAGGGTCCGCCTCCGGGGCCGTCATAATCAGCAAAAGGACCTGTAAGCCGAATTCTGTCTTCGTGCGGTCATTCCTCTAGGCGCCGCGTTGCCGCGGACGCTCATCAGCGACCTACCCGGAGGTTTCGGCAATTGCTCGAGCCGCCTTGCCACGCCGAGCCGGCATGGAGCGCAAGCCTGACTCTTGGCCCGCGCATTTCCTCCCTATTTGGTCTTGCTCCGTGTGGGGTTTACCCTGCCGCCCGCATTACTGCCGGCGCGGTGCGCTCTTACCGCACCTTTTCACCCTTACCCCGGCGGGACTGGCCGTACAGGCGAACCTGCCGGCCCTTCCGGTCGCCCTCAGCGCCAGAAGACGCGAAGGTTGGCCGAGGCGGTATCTTCTCTGTGGCACTGGCCGTCCACGGGCCTTGACGCCCGCGTCCCGGACGTTATCCGGCACACTGCCCTGCGGAGTTCGGACTTTCCTCTCCCGGCAACCCAGCTTCCCGAGTCTCCGGCAGCGACCGCCCGGCCCTCCTGCCAGCCTTAAGTTTACCGCGAAAACAGCTCTGCCCTCGATTCTCTGGGTCCGATTCTCCCGGTCCAATGAGGATTTGAATCGCGCGCCAAACTACGGCCATCAATTTCCGAGGGAGTCTGGCTTCCCCGTTTTCTTCGTTAGAAAAATCCAAGGAGAGTTTATGAAGATTGTGGCTATGATCGCCCGTCTGTTGTTGGGCCTTGCCTTTCTGGTCTTCGGTGCTGACAAGATTGTTGTCTTCATACCCACGGGCCCACTGCCCACCGGCGTGGCCGGTCAGTTCATGACCGCTCTGGTCTCCACCAAATACCTCATGTTTGTCGGCCTCTGCGAAGCAGTCGGCGGTCTTCTTCTGCTGCTCAATCGCTTCGTTCCGCTTGCGCTCACCATCCTCGGGCCAGTGATCGTCAACATTCTGCTTACCGGCATCCTGATGGCCCATGAGGGCCTGCCCGCGGGCATCATCGTAACGATCCTGTGGTTCGTGGTCTTCTCCCGTGTCCGATCAAACTTCGCGGGCTTATTTGAAGCACGAACGCAAAGCTAAGACAGGGAGGCGCGCTCTACAATCGAGACAGGCAATGATCCAGTCCATCTATCTCGGCCGTGTCGACTACGCCCAGGCCCTCGAGTTGCAGGCCGAGCTGATCGCCCTCCGCCAGCAGGACCGCATTGCCAACACCCTGCTCCTTCTTGAGCACCCGCCCGTGCTCACCCTCGGCCGCAACGCCAGCCGTGCCAATGTCTTAGCCTCTGACCAGCTCCTCTTGAGCCGCGGCGTCACCCTCCACGAGATCAACCGCGGCGGCGATGTCACCTACCATGGCCCCGGCCAGCTCATCGGCTACCCCATCTTCGATCTCCGCAGCCTGCGCAACCCCGCCACCGGCAACCGCCTTGGCCCTGTCGACTTCGTCCGTCTCATCGAAGAAGCCATCATCGGCCTCTGCGCCGACTACGCCGTCCCCGCCGGTCGCATCTGCAAGCTCACCGGCGTCTGGTGCGGACTGCCCGCCGAACACATCGGCGCAACCTGCTCTGCCGCGCCACAGTCCGTCACCCAGGGCCGCAAAATCTGTGCCATCGGCATCCACGTCGCCCGCGGCGTCACCTCCCACGGATTCGCCTTCAATATCACCACCAACCTGAGCGACTTCCAGCTCATCAATCCCTGCGGCATCACCGACCGCCCTGTCACCAGTCTCGAAAGGGAAGTCGCCGAACCGGCATCGCTGCCGCCGCTCGAAGCTCTTGCCCGCCAGGCCGCTTGGCACTTCGGTCAGGTCTTCGAACAACCCGTCGTTACGCTGGAAAATCTTGCCGCGCTTCGCGCTTCCGTCACATCAGCCGCATCGGCGCCTGAATTTCCAGCAGAAGATACTCCGCTCCGCATTCCGCCTGAAATCCAGCATCTCCAGCACAAACCCGAGTCTCCCGTCCGCGCATGAAGCAAAACAGGCAGAAGCTGAAGGGTGCGGTCGAAAGTCCTTACCTTTGTCGCCCGCACCCTGTGATCGGGGTTTCTGCCCCTGAGGGACGGGCAATTTATAATCCGGCTGGAAAGAGGGCTGAAAAGAGGGATTGATGCCAACCGACGTCATCATGCCGCAGATGGGCGAATCGATCTTCGAGGGCACCATCACCAGATGGCTCAAGCACCCCGGTGACCACGTCGAAAAAGACGAGCCGCTGTTTGAAATCTCCACCGACAAGGTCGACGCCGAAATCCCCTCGCCTGTCAGCGGCACTCTCACTGAGGTCAAATTTCAGGAAGGCGCAACCGTCGAAGTCAACACCGTGGTCGCCATCATCGGCGGCAGCGCGCCCGTGCAGTCCCCAGCCGCACCGTCTGCAGAGCCCTTGCCCTCGTCCAATAATTCTGCCCCCCTGCAAGGGGTGCCGGAGGCGCCGCAGTCTGCTCCGCAGCAGACCGTGCAGAAGCTGCGTTCTTCCCCGCTCGTCCGCCGCATTGCCAAAGAGCACAACATCGATCTCACCCGCGTTCCCGGCACCGGCTCCGAAGGCCGCATTACAAAGGAAGATATCCTTCGTTATCTGAGCGAGCCCGCGTCTTCAGCAAAAGCCTCCGCTCCCGCATTGCAGGGCGATCAGGTCGTCGCAATGTCCCGCATGCGCGCCATCATCGGTCAGCGCATGGTCGAAAGCCTCGCCATCAGCCCGCACGCGCACACCGTCTACCGCATTGACATGACTCGCGTCGCCCGCCTGCGTGACCGCGAGCGCGCTGGCTTCGAGCAGCGCCACGGCGTCAAGCTCACCTACATGCCTTTCATAGCTGCCGCCACCGTCCGTGCGCTCCAGAGGTTCCCCATCGTCAATTCGTCCCTTATCGAGGGAAACATCCACTACCACGCCGGCATTCATCTCGGCATCGCCGTCGCACTCGAAGGCGGACTCATCGTTCCCGTTATCCGCGACGCGCAGCAGCGCAGCTTCGTTGACCTTGCCCGCTCCATCAACGACCTCGCACTCCGCGCCCGCAGCAAAAAGCTCAATCCCGACGAGGCCACCGGCTCAACCTTCACCCTCACCAACTCCGGCGTCTTCGGCGGCGAATACGGCACGCCCATCATCACCCAGCCCGAGTCGGCCATCCTCGCCATCGGCGGGCTGCGCAAAGAGCCCGACGTCCTCACCGACGCCGAAGGCAACGACACCATCGCCATCCGATCCATGCAGTACTACTGCCTCGGCCTCGACCACCGCGTCATCGACGGCGCCGACGCCGGCAAATTCATGCTCGAAATCAAATCCGCATTAGAGAACTGGAACCAGCCGCTCGGCTAGCACTGTATATCGAAATTCGATACAAAGTATCTTGTCATCCTGAGCGAAGTCCACGCAGCAGACGAAGTCGAAGGACCTGCGGATAGCATCGGGCTGCACAAGTCTGCGCTCATCTGCTATGAACCAGCACTCACTCTTCAACCGGAAACATACAACTCCCGCAGAGCCTGGCTCGCGGAGTCCGCAGAGGCTTGCCGCACCGCTTGCATGGCGGCCCATACAGCGAAAGCCGGTGATGCAGCACTGTATTTTGATTGGTTTCTTTGAAGCCAGTCAGCTCTTCATAGCGTTGCAACGTAGGCCGAAAATACTCACCCGTCGGAA
>DASZXD010000281.1:0-33498 GCA_035546015.1 Occallatibacter sp. | reverse complement strand
CCTGAGAAGACGGTTACATCTGAACCTATTACTGCAGAGATGATCGACCAGGCCGTGGCGATGGCGGGCCTGGGGCCTTTCACCGCCGAGCAAAAGCAGATGATGCTCGATGGGCTGAACGAGCAGCGCGGCGGATATGACGCGATTCGCAAGCTCGATCTGCCGAACTCGGTGGCGCCGGCGTATGTGTTTCATCCGCTGCCGGCGGCGAAGGCACAGCTTCCTCCGAAGGAGAAAGGAAACAGGATCGAGCTGGGCACGGGTCTTTATGCACCGCCTCCGGTTAAGTTTCCTCTGGTAGCTCCAGCGAATATTGAGGACCTCGCATTCGCCACGGTCAGTGACATAGCCGGGCTGCTGAAACAGCGCAAAATCACTTCCCTCGCCCTCACGCAAATGTATCTTGCGCGGCTGAAGCGATATGACGCGAAGCTGCACTTCATCATCACGCTCACAGAAGAGCGCGCAATTGCGCAGGCGAAGAAGGCGGACGAGGAGATTGCGGCTGGAAATTATCGCGGGCCGCTGCATGGGACTCCGTGGGGCGCGAAGGATTTGCTGGCAGTGAAGGGCTATCCGACGACGTGGGGTGCGGGCGGGTTTGAGAAGCAGACCTTCGACGAGGATGCGACGGTGGTGCAGCGTCTCGACGAGGCCGGCGCCGTGCTGGTGGCAAAGCTTTCGCTGGGCGCGCTGGCGATGGGCGACAAGTGGTTCGGGGGGCGGACGCGGAATCCATGGAACACGGCGCAGGGGTCGAGCGGATCGTCTGCGGGTTCGGCGAGCGCAACCGCCGCGGGTTGCGTAGGCTTCGCAATCGGGTCGGAGACACTGGGGTCGATTTCGTCGCCATCGACGCGGTGCGGAACGACAGGGCTGCGGCCAACGTTTGGGCTGGTGCCGCGCACGGGCGCGATGGCGCTGAGCTGGACGATGGACAAACTGGGGCCGATTGCGCGCAGCGTGGAAGACTGCTCGCTGATTCTCAGTGCGATCAGCGGGCCGGATGGGAAAGATCTATCGGCAGCTGCGATCCACTACGATGCCACTGCGGTTGACTGGCGCAAATTGCGCATCGGGTATTTGAAGAGCGAGTTCGATCCACCGGAGCCGCTCAAGCTGGAAGAGGCAAAGGCAGGCGAGTCTGCCGATGACACGAAGAAGCGTGAAGAACGCAATAAACAAGCGCAGACGGACCGTGCCAGGCGCGTGTATGACCAGCGCTATGAGCTCGCCGCGCTGGACAAGCTGCGCGCGATGGGCGTGAATCTGATTCCGGTGGAGCTGCCGAAAGGATTGCACTATGGCGCAATGACGCCGCTGCTGACGGCAGAGGCTGCAGCGGCCTTTGATGAGCTGACGCGTTCGGGACGAGACGGACTGCTGACCGAGCAGGGACCGGAGGACTGGCCGAACGATTTTCGCATCGCGCGGCTCTACCCGGCGGTCGAGTATATCCAGGCCAACCGCGCGCGGACGCTGGCGGTGCAGAAGACGTCGGCGCTCTTCGAACAAGTGGATGTGATTGTGACGCCGACGACGGGTTTGCAGCTCGTGGTAACGAATCTTACCGGGCATCCGGCGGTGATTTTGCCGAACGGACTGCGGGGGGACGATGCGCCGAAGCCGCCGGAGATCGACGACGGCGACAGTGACGACATTGGCGGGCCGGGAACGCCGGTTTCACTGACGTTTCTGGCCGGGCATTATCAGGAGGCGAAGCTGGTGGCATTTGCAGGCGCGTATCAACAGGCGACGGGATTTGAGAAGCTGCATCCGAAGCTGGATTGAGCGGTGAATACAGCGTACAGGACGGATCTGGGCGGTTTTCCCCGGTGGCGTATAACGATTGGCCTGGACGCGACAGTCACCGCACAGGGGTGAGCGGCATCAGGTAAATTGGAAAACAAGTAATGGCTGCCCCGTTCTTCGGTTCCACTACTTCCCTCTTGATGACGGCCGACATGACCCGAACCTATTTGGCGAGCGGTATCGAGAAGATGGCGATTGCCCTTTTCGCCGTTGCCTCTGCGGCTGTGAGCGTTCATGCGCAAGGGACACCGCAGTCGCCGGATAAGGTATGGCACTCAAAGGCGGAACAGGGTTTGAGCCGCGATGCAGCTGCGGAGCCCACAGCAGCGTATGCTGTGGACCCGGCGAAGGTCTATACGCTGGCTGAACTGGTGGACCTTGCGGAGTCGCATAATCCGGAGACACGCGTGGCATGGGAGGCGGCAAAGGCGCGTGCCGCTTCACTGGGAATAGCGCGCGGAGAGCTCTTCCCTACCATCGCTGCGGTGGCGCTTGCGGGCACGGTGCGGGATGCGGCGCTGATTGGGCAGTACTTTCACCGGCAGACGATCGGGTTGTTCGAGCCGGTTCTGCATGTCGAGTATCTGGTCTTCGATTTTGGCGGGCGCAGTGGAGCAATCGATGCGGCGAAGGCCAACCTGCTGGCGGCGGACCTGGCGTTCAACGACACGCACCGGAAGATTATTTTTGAAGTCGCGTCTGCTTATTACAGCCTGCTGAATGCGCAGGGACAGCGCGAAGCTACTGAGGTAAGCCTGAAGAATGCGCAGGCTGTGGAAGAGGATGCGGAGAATCGTCTGAGCAACGGACTCGCAACCAAGCCCGATCAGCTGGAGGCAACGGCGGCGCGGGCGCAGGCCGACTACGATCTGCAGGCGGCGGTGGGCAACGAGGATATTGCGCGCGGCAACCTGGCAACGGCGATGGGACTGCCGCCAGAGACAAAGATTCAGGTGCAGCCCATCGCGGAGCTTCCGCTGCCGGACAAGATGGCCGAGTCAGTGGATGAGGAGATCGATCGCGCCTTTGCGCAGCGGCCCGATCTGCTGGCGCAACTGGCACGGGTGCGCGGGGCGAATGCGGCAATCAAGCAGGCCCGGTCGAGCTACTTTCCGACACTGAGCCTTTCCGGCGATGGCGGGCTGGCGCGGGCCTATGGACAACAAGACCTGATCCAGGGCAGCTATGCACAGGGCGAGTACTGGAATGTGGGGCTGGCGCTGAAGTGGACGCTCTTTGACGGCACGCGGCGCGAGCACGAGCTTGCCCAGGCGATTGCGGAGAAGAGGGCGGCACAGGCAGAAATCGATGCGCTGCGCGACCAGATTGCCAACGAGGTGTGGACCGCGTACTCGAATATGAAGACGGCACTCAGACAACAGCAGTCGGCTTCAGCGTTGCTTGCGGCATCGGAGCAGTCGTATGAGGCGGCGCATGAGTCGTATGGCTACGGGGTGCGTAGCCTGCTCGATGTTGTATCGGCACAGAAGGCGCTTGCGCAGGCGCGATCAGAGGATGTCTTTGCGAGAACGCAGCTGCTTTTGCAGGTGGCCAATCTTTCATTCAGAACAGGAGATCTGATCGCGGTGCAGCCGGCAAGGACAGGACCATGAGGAGCATGGAATTGACGACGAAAGAACGAACCGGATCGACGCGATGCGCGGCACTGCGAGCATGCATCGTTTTTGCGAGTGCGGGGTTGCTGGCAGGCTGCAGCCGCGCGCCGACGTTCAATATTGTCGGATCGTTTTTTCCGGCGTGGCTGCTGTGCCTTGTGGCCGGCATTTTGCTGGCGGCAGCGACAAATCGCTTGCTGGTGTGGCTCAGGCTCGACCAGGAGATCAAGTGGTCCATCGTGGTGTATCCGAGCATTGCATTGTTTTTTGCCTGCGTGTCGTGGCTGATCTTCTTTAGCTAGCGGAGGAACATATGGCCCCAAGTGAAGAGGAAGAAAAACGCCGCCGGATTGGCCTCGCAATCAGCATTGCATCGATTGTGTGCGCGGCTGCTGCGGGCCTGCTTGTGCTTCGCCAGATTGAGGTGAATCCGCGCACCGACGATGCGGAGGTGTTTGCGAACTTCATCGGCATTGCGCCGGTGGTCAACGGGCCCATTACGCATCTCTACGTTCAGGACAACCAGCTGGTAAAGGAAGGGGCACCACTGCTCGAGATCGATCCACGGCCCTATGCGTATGCGCTGGCGCATGCGGAGTCCGATCAGAAAGCGCTGCAGGGCGAGATCAGCGACGAGCAGCGACTGATTGCGGCCAAAGTGAGCGGTGTGGATGTGGCCAAGGCCAGCACACTGAGCGCAGAAGCCAGCGTGGCGCGGGCCGCTGCTGCGATTGAGCAGGCAAAGGCCGATGTGGCGAATGCGAATGCAGCGGTGGAACGCGCCGACGCAGAGCTTAAATATGCCAGCGACAATCTGCACCGCATTGAGCCGCTGCTTACAAAACAGTTTGTCACCGTCGACCAGGTAGACCAGGCGCGCACGCTGGTAGTCTCGCGCTCGCAGGCAGCAAACCAGGCACGGTCACAACTGGCGCAGGCGCAGGCAGGGCTCACGGCAACCGAGGCGCAGTACAGGCAGAGCCAGGCTGCGCTGGACCAGAGCCATCAGCAGGTGCAGCAGGCAACGCACAACGTGACTACGCTCGATCCGCTCACCGGGCAACTGCAGGGCAAGGAGGCGGCCATCGATACAGCGAAGTACAACCTTGACAACTGCACGATTACGGCTCCGTTCGATGCGCGCGTGACCAACCTGACCATTTCGCAGGGCGCTTATGCGACGGCGGGACAACATATCTTTACGCTGATCGATACGCGCGTGTGGTGGGCAGTTGCGAACTTTCGCGAGACGCAACTGCAGCACATCAAGCCGGGGATGGAAGCCGATGTTTATCTGATGTCGAAACCCAGCATCCGCTTTAAAGGGGTGGTGGACAGTGTGGGATATGGCGTGACGCCGGACCCCGATCTTTTGGGCCGCCTGTCGCCGCCAGGACTTCCGGACGTGCAGCGCACGCTGAACTGGGTGCACCTGGCTTCGCGGTTTCCGGTGCGGATTCGGATTGAGTCGCAGCCTTCGGATGTGTTCCGCATGGGCGAGTCTGCGGTGGTGGTAATCCGCGGACACACTTCAGTCGCGTCGGGAGAGTAGCGATGGCGACTGCGTCCGTTCGCATTCCACACGCAGAACGCTTCACGGTCTGGTTTCCGGATTTTCTGCGCAAGGAGCTTGCGCCTTACCCCGGGCGCGGCGCGATAGTAGCGCGCACCACGATTGCGGCCACGATCACCATGATGCTGATTGTGACCTTCCGCATTCCGGGAGGCGCGATTGGCGCATTGACCGCATTTACGCTGGCGCGCGAAGACCTGGCCGCAACGGGAAGATCGGCGCTGGCGCTCGTTTCTGCATTCGCTCTTGCAGGGCTCTTTATTCCAATTGGCGCGCGGTTCTTTGCCGCCGAGCCGCTAACCCACTTTCTGTGGGAGGGCGCGAGCCTGCTGGTCTCGTTTTTTCTGCTTAAGACGCTGACCAACTACGCAGTCGCCATCGGTCTTTGCCTGGTGACAACGAACATTCTTTCCATCTGGTATCTGCCGGGGCCTGTGGAGAGAAACATCACGCTTACGCTGTGGCAGATTGCCGCTGCGGCCATCGGCGCAATGGTCACCTTTGGGGTTGAGGTGGTTTTTCACGCGGTCTCGCAGCGGGATGAAGTGCTTGATGGAATGGAGACACGGCTCGACCTGTTGCAGAAACGGCTGGAGTGCTACAGCACCGGGGCAGCGCCTGCTGCAGAGACAGACCGGCTGCTTGCACGGTTTGCGATTGTGGGCGTGGGCGGCATGCGCAGGCACCTTGCGCGCGGCAGCTATGAGCCGCTGCAGCGGATGCGGCTGAGCACACTGGTTTCGCTCATTGGCCGATCGATCGATTTCGCAGCGGCGCTTTCGAGTTCCACGCCGGTTCTGCCGGCCGGGTTGCGGCCGCGAGCTGAATTGCTGGCACGGCATATTGCGGACATCCGCCATTGCCTGAAGACACGCGGCGAGCCGTGCGAATCCGATTTTGAGCCGGAGCCCTGCCAGACCATGCCGCTGCTGTTCGAACTGGAGTCGATGGTCTCGCTGATGCCGACGGTGTTTTCAAGCCGTAATGCTATCGATCCACGCCTGGAAGTGCTCGATACCCCGGCATCTTCTTCGCGCATCTTTGTGCAGGACGCGTTTTCAAATCCTGAGCACATCCGCTATGTACTGGGCGGGACTCTGGCTGCGATGCTTTGCTACGTCTTTTATGTGGTGCTGGCGTGGCCGGGCATCTCAACGTCTGTGACTACCTGTGTGCTGACAGCGCTCACCAACGTGGGTTCTTCACGGCAGAAGCAGGTGCTGCGGCTTGCAGGCGCGATGGTGGGAGGATTCGTCTTCGGACTCGGTGCACAGATTTTCATTTTGCCGAGTCTCGATTCGGTTGCCGGATTCGCGGTGCTGTTTGCTGCAGTGACGGCAATTGCCGCGTGGATTGGCACATCGAGCGCGCGGCTCTCATATGCTGGCGTGCAGATGGCGCTGGCCTTCTACCTGATTCATTTAAGCGAGTTCAGCATTCAGACCTCGCTCACGCTGGGGCGCGACCGCACCATCGGCGTGCTGTTTGGGACCTCGATGATGTGGCTGGTCTTCGAACGCTTTTACCCGCGCACCGCGGCAGACGAGATGATCCGCATCTTTGTGCGCAACGTCCGCCTGATGGCCGACCTGATGTGCGACGCGCCGGCCAACGCCGATACCGCGGCAGTGTTGAAGATCAGGCGGCAGCGCGAGCAGATCTATCGCAACTTTGGCGCCGTCAATGCGCAGTCTGACGCAGTGCCATTTGAGACAGGCACAAAGCGCGCGGGAGATATGGCCGCGCGTGACCGGATCCGGCGCTGGCAGGCGTCATTGCGGACGTTTTACCTGCTTGAGGTGCCACTGCTGCAGTTTCGCGTTCTTGGCGCTGAGAGCGAAAAGTCGGAATCCTTTACGCAGATCGCAGAAGTGTTCCGCAATGCCTGCGCGCAGTCTCTGCGGCACATGGCGGCAAACCTCGAGTCGCAGCTCAACGGGCAGGGACGGAGCGGCGAGCGCGATCCGAGCCTGAAGGAGTTGCTGCAGCGGCTTCGAAAGGAGCATCCGGCCGATGTTTCTGTGCGCGAGAGGGCGCTGCTCGAAATGGCACAGACGATCGCGTCGCTGCTGGACCGCATGCTGGATGAAGTGGCTGACGAGCCTCTCTACGCGGCGAGTTGACATTGAACCGGAGTTGAACGGCGTGCGCGCGGGTTGGCTGTTGCGACAGCCGCGAGCCGCTTCACTGCTTCGACTTCTCTGCTGTCTCTGCGCTCAGGTTGACTATTGCTGGCTTATCTCCGAGAGGAATGGCGAATGCTTTGCGCACCTGCGGATACGACGCAACCGGGGCGACTTTGCCGACGCCTGCGATTGCAGCAGGCTGCTCGATGCGCAGGAGAGCTGTGGATGTGTAGGCGTCGGCGGGCGCAAGTGTGATTTCCACTGTGTTTGTTACCTGATCGAGGGCTATGCGCTCGAACTGGCCGGCGTCAAGCGTGAGCCATAGGCCGAGCGGTGCGAGATAGACGCGCTGGCGGAAGCTGTCGCGCGGCTGGACGATGACCTTCTGGCCGGCGAAGTCGAGGTTGCCGCCAAAGACCAGCCAGCCGAACTCGGGATCGCGTGCGAGATAGGTTGCGGTGGTCCATGCATGACCAAAGAAGTTCGGACCGTAGTCACCGCTGTAGGGATCGAACTTCATCATGTCGGGATAGCTGTGGAATGCGGCAGATGCGAAGCCATCCCGATCGATGCCGCTAATGGCGCCCATTACGCCGCCATAGCCGATGCGCAGCAGATAGAGATCAGCGGGATCGCGGCGATAGGCGTCGAGCACGGGAATTGCATTGATGCCCGAGCCGTAATGATGCAACTGCCGCTCAAGGCGCGGATATTTGCCTCCGTAAAGGAAGTCCCAGTAACGGCGGGCACTGCCGTTGTATCCCCAACTCGGAATCGTGGGCATATAGCCGGTAATGGCGTCGAGCGTGACCTGGGCTTTGTCATTCATTCCGAAGTAGCGGCTCCAGGCGTAGACTTCCTCCTGGCCGGTCGAGTCCCAGGGCATCTCGCTGCCGAAGGGGTACCTGAGTTTTTGCCAGACGCCGGCGCGAGAACGCATGGCTGCCTCAAGCTGCGCGGCCTCATCGGTCATTCCCTCGCGGCGGAGATCGTCAAGCACGGCAACAAAGATGTCGCCTTCCATCTGGCCGAACTGTGCAAGGTCGTGCGCGTAGCGCGTCATGGCCATGGAGGTCTCGTAGGCCTGCGTGAGATACCAGCGCCAGTCGTGATGCGTGACGAGACCCTGATGGTCGCGCGCGAGACGATAGAGCGCCCAGTAGGCGGCAACGACATGCGGATAGTTGTAGGAACGGCCGACGTCTTCACTGGCCTGCTGGCTCCAGCTCTCCCACGTAGACCAATTCATGTCACTGCGATAGTAGCCCGCGGGCATTTTGTCGGGCTGGTAGTAGAAGAGGCTTTTGCGCACGCCGTATTTGCTGGGGCCATCTTTAAACTGAAGGCCGCCCCACAGGACGTTGTCAACGAAGGCCTCGAACTGCTCGACCTGATGTTGATCGGGACGTCCGTACTCCTTCATGGCAGCAGCGAGCCAGGAGCCTGAGCCTGCCTCGTCGCTGAGGCCTGCGATCCAGACGCGGCTGTCCTGCGTGACGATGGCGTTGGCCTCGCGATCGTAACTCATGACCGATGGTGCGCGATGGAAGGGATCGTCCTTTCTGTCGAACCATTGCCTGGTGAAGAGGAAGTCGCCGAGGTCGTCGATTGCCTGCGCCTCAGGCTTGATGACCATGTATTGCACGGTTTGCCTGAGACCATCCGCGTAAGTGATGGTGAGCCGAGCGCGGCCCCATTGCTTGCCGTGCAAGGCATAACGCAGCCAGCCGTGCGGGGTGGACCCGGCGGCTTTGATGTCGATGGCTCCGGCGGGTTCTACGCTGAGGGTTTTTATCGGCTGCGGGTAGTTGAGGAAGAGGGTGGCGTCGATGTCCTGGGGGAGGATATAGCCGGGGATGCCGATGGCTACAGGACGGTGGTCTTGTGCCAGCGTCGCTTCAATGGAGCGAATGGAATCAGACACCAGAAAACGCAGACCCACTGTGCGCTGCTGACCGGGCTGAAGAATGATGCTGGTTGCGGGGTTCCAGGGCTCGGCATTCTTCCACTCGTTCTGCTGATATGCGGCGGATGCGACCATCCACTCGTAGAAGCCCTCAAAGGTCATACTGCGCGGCGTGAGGTCGTGAAAGAGCTCAGGCTTGCTCGCACGTCTTTGCGGGCCGGCGATGGGGTTGTAAGCTTCAAAGGGCGTTTTGCCATCAGGAACTACGAGCAGCGCAGGACCGTGCCCGTTGAGGCGGGTCACCTGCACATAGCCGGCATCGAGGGCGATGGATGGGTCAGAGAAAGTGCAGACGGCATGGGCCTCGTCGAGGCTTTTGCCGCTGAGGATGTTGTCGAAGATGAGCGGAATGCCGAGAGCTCCGATCTCGATGGCACGCGAGCCGGAGTTTTTCAGCGTGAAGCGCAGCACGAGCTTGCCATCGGCGACTGCCCAACTCCGCGTGATTGCGAGCGGGAAATCTGCGGGCAGAGTGGGACGAAGATCATCGCGACGCAGTTCTTCGGGGCCAGTTGGCAGTGGGTGGACAGGATGCCGCTCGAGAGCTGTCGAATAGCCGTGCCACTCGGTTGTTCCTGCTGCGCGCAGGCGCAGGTCAATGTCGCCGAGGTGATAGTAGCCGTCAGTCGAGCGCGCGGCGAGCAACTCGGCAGGCGTGAAGTCGAATCCGTCACTGTGGCCTGGCTCAAGGCCGGCAACTGTTCCGGAGGAGCGCACGAGCCGCAGCTTGAGTTCAGGCGTCTGGTAACTCGCAAGGCCCTGGTCGAGCATAGTTCCGAGCCTTGCTTCACGGCCGGCAGGCTGATCCTGTGCGATGGCCTGCATGCCGGCCGCTGCCAGTGCTGCTACAAGCAATCTCTGCACTACTCTGTTTACACGCGGCACGCGATCATCCTTTTTAATCAATTGATTCACCGCTCTGTGACGCGAGCGGATCGATTGCGTTCAGTGCAGCCTGCGGCGACAGGCGCGTCCAGAGCAGGTAGACGGGAATGCCGAGCAGTACAAAGACCAGTCCCGGCCAGGTGTATTGCGGCTTGTAGCGCAGCAGAGCCAGTGACGTTCCCGATGCGAGAAGGATGTAAAGCGCCGGGAGCCATGGATAGCCTACAGCTTTGTACGGACGCGCCACGTTGGGACGCTTTCGGCGAAGGACAAAAAGACCTGCGATGGTGAGGATGTAAAAGACCAGCACCGCAAAGATGATGTAGTCAAGCAATTGGCTATAGGTTCCGGAGATGCAGAGCACGATGGCCCAGATGGCCTGGATGGCCAACGCCATCGCGGGTGTTTTGTAGCGTGGATGCAGACGACCCACGGCGCGGAAGAAGAGACCGTCGCGGCTCATGGCGTAGTAAACGCGCGCGCCTGCAAGGCTGAGCCCATTGGCACAACCAAAGGTGGAGATGAGAATGGCTGCGGCCATAAGATAGCCACCAATGTGTGGAAATACCTGCGTCAGCGCCGCGGTTCCGATGCGGTCCTCAGAAGCGTATTGGATTCCACGCACGAGGATGGTGGCGCCGTGCGGATCGCCGTGCAGTGGAAGAATCATGAGGTATGCAGCGCTGGCGAGGAAGTAGCTGGTGAGGACAAAGCCTGTGCCAAGCGCCAGCGAGAGCGGGATATTGCGGCGCGGGCGCTTGATTTCACCGGCGGTGAAGGTAACGTTGTTCCACGAGTCCGATGAAAAAAGAGAGCCGACCTGCACGACAGCCAGGACTACAAGCAGGTTGACCATGATGGTTGGTCCGCCCATGCCTACCTGGATGGGATGCAGCGTGGACCAGCCCGCGTTTTGCCAGAAGGCGGACCAGTTGTGGCCGAAGTTGGCGGCGATGGCCTGCGCGTTGCGGCCCACGGTAAAGCCGAGCACGATGAGACCCGCAAGCGAGAGCGCCTTGGCGACGGTAAAGACGTTCTGCACGAGCGCGCCGAGCCGGACGCCGAGCATATTCAGCACAGCCAGGACGGCAACGATGACAATGCCGACAAGATTGGCGGTGTTGACGCCGATTTCCATGTTGCCCAGAACCATGGGCCCCAAGGGAATGGGCGGAATGTGCGCGATATGCCAGAGCCAGTGCGTACCGGATATGGAGGGAAAGAAGACGCCCGCGAATTTGCCGAAGGCCACACAGACAGCAGCGATGGAGCCGGCCTGGATGACAACGAAAAAGGTCCAGCCGTAGAGAAAGCCCCAAAGCGGGCCAAGGGATTCGCGCAGATAGACATACTGGCCGCCGGCGTGCGGCATCATGGCGGCAAGCTCGCCGTAACTGAGCGCGCCGATCATGGTCATGATCGCGGTAATGACCCAGGCAGCAAGGAAAAGTGCGGGGGAGTTGGTGGTGCGGGCGATGTCACTGTCGACGATATAGATGCCACTGCCGACCATGGAGCCAACAACGAGCGCGGTGGCGCTGAAGAGGCCGAGGGTTGGCGTCATCTGCGGGGTGTTCTGCTCGATCCGCTCGTCTACTGGTGTCGCCGGCACAGTGCTGACCTTTCAGAGTGGCCTTATGCTTGCGTCGAGAAGTGAATGTACACGTTCAGGTGGTCGCCGGGAAAGCTGGCTGGAAATTGAGGGCACGGGCGACGCGTAACTTATTGTATCCAATTCCGTATTTATTTCAATCCACTTGAAAACGCTGCTCAATATACGAGCGAGTTCTATGAGTTATGAGGCATAATTTTCTCAATTTTGTTTTATTTGGCTGGAGCGGGGCAGCGGTTTCGGAGTAGAATCCTCTCAACGTATGCAATTTTGTAGACAATTTTATGGTTAATACTGCACTACCGCTCCGCATCGAGGTCATCGACTCTCACACTGGCGGCGAGCCTACGCGCTGCGTGCTTTCGGGAGGGCCTCATCTGGGTAGCGGTCCGCTGGCGGAGCGGCTGGAGAAGTTGCGCGCGGAGCACGATGTGTACCGGCGTGCGATTCTGTGCGAGCCGCGCGGATCGGATGTGCTGGTGGGCGTGCTGCTGGTTGAGCCGGTCGATCCGGCCGCGGCTGCGGGGGTGATCTTCTTCAATAATGCCGGGTATCTGGGCATGTGCGGACACGGCATGATCGGAGTGGCCGCGACGCTTTCCTATCTGGGCAGGATCGGACCGGGAGAACATCGCATCGAGACGCCGGTGGGCGATGTGACCATTACGGTGGGCGAACAGGATGAGGTCACCATCTCGAATGTAGAGGCGTATCGCTATCGTGCGCGGGTTCCCGTGGAGCTGCCGGGATACGGAACGATTTATGGCGACGTGGCGTGGGGCGGAAACTGGTTTTTCCTGATTGAAGAGCATCCGTTCACGCTGGGCCTTGCATACGAAGAACAACTAACGGCTTTTACATGGCAGGTGCGGCTGGCGCTGGCGGCTAATGACATTACCGGCGCAAACGGCGCTGAGATCGACCACATTGAGCTGTTCACCGCCGCGCATAATCCGGCCAATCAGAGCCGCAACTTTGTGCTGTGCCCGGGCAAGGCCTATGACCGCTCGCCCTGCGGCACGGGAACCAGCGCAAAGATGGCCTGCCTGGTGGCTGACGGCAAACTTGCGCCGGGGCAGTTGTGGCGGCAGGAAGGCATTCTCGACAGCGTCTTTACGGGGCGCGTGGAGCTGGACGGCGAAAAGGTTCTGCCCTACATCACCGGCTCGGCTTATGTGACGTCAGAGGCCTCGCTCATCTTTCAGGCGAACGACCCGTTCCGCAACGGCATTCCGAGCGCTGACGGAAAGACACGATGAGCACGGTTGAGAGCTACGACGTTGCCATTGCCGGCGGCGGCATTGTGGGCTGCGCCTGCGCACTGGCATGCGCGCAGCGCGGCTTTCGCGTCGTGCTCGTCGAACGCGACGTGCTGGGCAGCGGCGCAACTGCGGCAGGCATGGGCCACGTTGTGGTAATGGACGACTCAGAAGCGCAGTTTGCGCTGACGCGCTATTCGCAGCAGCTATGGAGTGCTTTGAAGCTGTCTGCAGCGGCCGAATATGTGCAGACAGGCACGTTGTGGATTGCCGCAGACCGCGAGGAGATGGACGGCGCCGAGCGCAAGCAGGCGTGGTATGCGGAACGCGGTGTGCCCTGCCGTCTGCTCACCGCGAGGGAGATGGCGGCCGCCGAGCCGAATCTTGCAAGCGGCATGGTTGGCGGGCTCCTGGTTTCTGAAGACGCGGTTGTGTATCCGCCGGTTGCGGCGCTGGAGCTGGCACACCGTGCGGAGCAGCTAGGCGCGCGGCTGATTGCGGGCCGCGCGGTGAAGGCGATCGGCAATGGGCGCATGGCTCTGGATGATGGAACGGAGCTGCGCGCAGAGCGATTGATTCACGCGCTTGGCGCAGAGGCCGCGGCACTGATGCCGGAGCTGCCTGTGCGCAAGCGGAAGGGACATCTGGTTATCACGGATCGCTATCCGGGATTTGTGCAGCATCAGTTGATCGAGCTGGGATATCTGAAGAGTGCACACAGCTCAACGGGCGATTCGGTGGCGTTCAATGTGCAGCCGCGGCCGACGGGGCAGTTGCTCATCGGCTCCTCGCGGCAATATGACGCGGAAGACTCCGGCGTGGACCGGGAGATTCTGCGCGCGATGCTGGACCGCGCGGCACTCTACATGCCCGCGCTGCGCGGGCTGAGCGCAATTCGCGTGTGGACGGGATTTCGCGCGGCGACACCAGACAAGCTGCCGCTGATTGGGCCTGCGGCGGGCGATGACACATTGTGGCTGGCCACGGGCCATGAAGGCCTCGGCATTACCACTTCGCTGGGGACTGCCGAACTGCTGGCCTGCGCATTCACCGGGGACAAGCCCGCGATTGCGCCAGAGCCATATCTGCCGGGGCGTTTTGCACCGGCTACTGCATCTGTATCTACGATTCGGGAGGAGCTATGAACTGGACCGGCGTATTGCCCGCCATGACCACCGCATTCAACCCTGACCTGACGGTGGACCACGCGACGGTTGCGCGGCATGCGCAATGGATGATCGAAAACGGCTGCAGCGGCATCATCTGCCTGGGATCGCTCGGCGAGGCTGCAACGCTGAGTCTGGATGAAAAAAAGGCAATTCTGAAAACTGCGATTGGCGCACTTGATGGCAAGGCGCCGGTTGTGGGCACGGTTTCTGCGCTTTCAACGGCTGAGGCAGTAGAACTGGCGCGCGCCGCATACGATGCGGGCTGCGCGGGGCTGATGATTCTGCCGCCTTATGTCTACAAGGGCGACTGGCGCGAGAGCAAAGCGCATATTGCTGCGATTCTGAAGGCGACTCCGCTCGACGGAATGCTCTATAACAATCCGGTTGCCTATGGCACGGACTTTTTGCCGGAGGAGATTGCTGAGCTGGCCAGCGAGTATCCGAATCTCACCGCAGTGAAGGAGTCGTCGACCGATGTCCGGCGCGTGACGGCGATTCGCGCTCTGCTAGGAGAGAGGCTTTCTGTGCTGGTGGGTGTTGACGACGCAATTGTGGAGGGGATTGCTGCGGGCGCCGTGGGCTGGGTTGCCGGGCTGGTGAATGCGCTTCCGCGCGAGTCGGTCGATCTTTTTAACTTTGCCAAGGCCGGACAGGCGAAGGAAGCTTTCGAGCTCTATCGCTGGTTTCTGCCGCTGCTGCGCATGGACACGGTGCCCAAGTTTATCCAGTTGATCAAGCAGGTGCAGCAGGAGGCTGGTGCGGGCTTTGCGCGGGTGCGTCCACCGCGGCTGGAACTGGCGGGCGAGGAACTTGCCGCAACGCGCGCGACGTACGAGTATGCACATGCCAACCGGCCGGCTTGCGCTGAGGCAAGCACTCCATTCACTGCGTGATTTTTTACCAGCTTCCGCGCTCGCCGAAGATCTCGATGACGTGCGCAAGGCGGGCGCAGCCATTCTCCCAGTTGGTATAGAGAGCGCGCTCGAGGCGATCGGGGTTGCCCTCAAGCAGCGCAGCGATGATCTCCTCGTGCTCTTTCACGGAGACGTGCAGCTCATTGATGATGGAGCTGGCGTAGAGCCGCCAGTAGCGCTCGGTCTGCGGCTCAATGGCGCGATGCAGCGCGGTGAGCCGCGGGCCGGATCCGGCAGTGACAAGCAGGCGATGAAATTCGTGATCGAGGTCGAAGATGTTCGGCCCGCCCAGACTTCGATCGCGCGCGATTTTGCCCAGCTTTTCATTGATCGCCTTCAGCCTGGCCGCAAGTTCCTTGCGCTCGTCGGGCGGAAGCGCAGCGGTGCGGCGGCCGGCAAGGCCTTCAATGCGTCCGATGATGGGATAGAGTTCGCTGGCGTCCTCCTTGGTAAGCGGAGCTACGACCATGCGCGATTTGCTGCCGTTCTTGTATTCGAGGACGTAACCTTCACGCTGCAGTAGATAAAGCGCGCCGCGTACTGGCGTGCGGCTCATATTGAGGTGATCGCAGAGGTCGCCTTCGACGATCCAGGTTCCAGGCGCCATGCGCCCATGCACTATGAGGTCGCGGATCTGTTGAAATGCAGTATCGACGCTGGTGCCGTGTTCGGCCTTGGCCGATCGCTTTCCTAATCCCTTGGTTCCTTTTGCCGTAGAAGCGGCCATACTCCATCACTTTCCGGGCACGATCTGCGCAGCAACGCATACAGGCTTCATTCCAATCAGAATTGGAAGCCTACGTTGTTTCGCAGCTCGCGCATAGCAGTCAGGATACATGTTTGCATCCGGGATTGCATCTGCCGCCGCCTGCAGTGCCGCGACAAAAATGCCGGGCAAAAATTTCTGCCGCTCTCCGCGATTTGCGGAGATGCGGCAGCAGGTGGCGCAATTGCTCAGGAGCTTTAAGTCATTTCCCCTTCAGACGTAGCCTTGCCTCTTCTCCCTGAGAGAAGAGGCGAAGGAGCGATGCTTTAAAAGTCGATGTTGGCGCGAAATTCGATAACGCGCGGATTGTTCGTGACCCCGCTCGTTGCGAACCCATAGTTCTGCACATTGCCCTGGTTGTATGTGGGAGCGCCGCCAAAAGAGCCGGAGGTGCTGCCGAAGACGGGATGGTTCCAGGCGTTGGTTGCCTCGGCCTGGAGCTTGAACTGGACCGCTTCGAAGATCGGGAAGGTCTTGGAGAGCGAAAGGTCGTTGTAGAACGCGTGCGGCCCGTGCAGGTAAAGAATGCTGCCCACTGTTCCCGGCGTGGTGTTCGGCGTGATGTAGCTGGGATTCGCGCCGCCGGTACCGTCAGCGTTCTGCAGGTACTTGGGATTGAGAAGCAGAGCATAAGTCTTGCCGGGAAGGCGATGCACGCCGACAGCCTTTTGCAGCTGCGAGATGGTTACGTTGTTAAGCCGGATGCCACCGTCGCCGTAGTCGTTGAAGGTGAGGTTGCCGCTGCTTAGTTCCTGCGGCGTGCCGGTCTGGAATGTGGCGATGGTGCCGATTGTCCAGTTGCCCAGCATGCGCGCGGCCAGGTTGTTGGTGTTGAGGAATGCCTTGCCCTTGCCGAAAGGCAGGTCGTAGGTGCCGGTGAAGTGGAATACGTGGCGGATGTCGTACTGAGCGGGTCCGTATGCGAGGCGCAGATTGCGCAACGTGATGGTGTCAGGCCATGCACACCAGCCATCGTATCCCCCGCAGGTTACGCCGCCGGGGCCGTTGGTATTTACGCCGAAGCCGAGGCTGTGCGCGAGCGTGTAGTTGAAGTCGAACTGCAGGCCGTTCCATTGCCCCTGCCGCAGGTCTACCTGCAGGGAGTGGTAATTCGAGTAGCCGCCCGCGGTCATATACTGCGTCTGATAGCCGGCTGCGTAGGGATTGGCCTGGAAGAAGTTGATAGGCTTGCCGGCGCCTGCGCCGCCCGTGTAGCCAGCGTTATTGACGCAGGGAGCGAAGCCAGAGCCGACCAGGTTGCAAAGATAGGCTGTCGTTCCGATACCGGAGAGCGCACCGGCAAGCGCGCCGACCTGGCCGGTCTGCAGATAGTAAACGAAGGTGCCGTTGGCGTAGTCGGCCATGGGAATGCCCGGTCCGCCGGAGGGTTCGCCGGCAAATGCGGCATTCATGATGGGCAGAGGCGACTGGCCCGAGAGGCCGTTGTTGGCAAAGCTGCACGTACCGTTGTTGGCGCAGTCGGGGTTCGCCGTCATGTACGAGTTGAGATTGGCCTGCGCGAGTTTGAACTCGTCGAGAAAGCCGTTCTCAAAGACGTTGACCTCGTTGGTGTCGTTGTTGATCCACTGGTGAAGATTGCGATTGCCTGCGTAGCGGATCTCAAGCACGCGCGATCCAAACTGGCGCTGAATACCGAGGTTCCAGGTCTGTGTGTATGGCTGCTTGATGTGCGAATCGATGCCGACCACGCCGTTGCCGCAGCCGGGGCAGTTGCCCTCAAAGGTGAAGTCGGCCTCGGGCACAGACTTCTGGTAAGAGGTTGGGTTGAGCAGATAGGCCGGCATGGTGTCGCCCAGGCTGAGCGAACCGGGAGCAAAGGTGCCGGTGGTGCCGGTGTTGTTCGCGCTCAGCGAGAAGTTCTGATAGAAGAACGAGCCCTGGTCTGAGACGTTATTCCAGTAGTACTGATAGGGTTCAGTAAAGCGGCGCAGGCTGTATCCGGCGCGGATCACCGTCTTGCCTCCTCCGGCGAGCTTGCCCAGCGCGCCGTCAGACCACCTGGGATTCCATGCAAAACCAATGGCGGGCTGCGGCGTAACATGCCAGGGTTCGTAGGCGCGTGCGCGGGCAACCAGCATGGGATTGAGATTGCCGTTCAGCTTGCCGGGCTGAAAGAGTTCATTGGGCGCCGTGGGGCCGTAGACAGAGCTGGGATCGGCGTTGTGGTAGAGGCCGCTCTTGTCAACGCTCTGGCCGGTGAAGTCCCAGCGCAGGCCATAGTTCACGGTAAACGATGGAGAGAGCCGGTAGGAGTCCTGCGCAAAGAGGCCCCAGGCCAGCGTCACTTCGTCGAGCGCATAGGAGCCGATAGTTCCCGGCTTGAGGTAGCCGCCTGCCGATGCGCTGTAAGCATTGCTGCCCCCTACGCTGGAGATGCGGCCGGTGAGAGTGGCGTAGAGATCCTGTGCCTCAGAGAGCTCGCTGTTGCCCGCATAAGGCACTGTGCCGCCGGGACTGGTCGTGAATGCGTTGATGGCCGGGTCGCCGGTTGCGAGGCCGAGATTGTAGTTTGGAAATCCTGAGGGCGGATTCCAGTAATGGTCCTGCTCGCGATATCCGGTGAAGCCAGCCTTGAGTGTGTGGCTGCCCTTCTGGAACGTCACGGTGTCTGTGGCGTTGAAGGCCGGGTAGTAGGAGGTTGTGGGCAACTGGTACGACTGGCCGGACATAGGCGCGTAATTCACGCTGACGGCCCAGTTGACCGTTGGCTGAGTGGCGTAAAGCTGCTTGGCATTGTATGCGAATGCCTGAACGTCATAGAGGAAACCAAATTTGAACTGGTTGATGAGCCGCGGCGACACCTCCCAGTCGATTGCGTAGGAGGATGTGTAGTTCTTGGTCTTGTATCCGGCCGCCATGTCGCTGAAAGCCGAGCCGGGAAAAGCTGCGGCGTTAGCCCCGGGCTGCTGGTTATAGGTCATGGCCCAGGAAAGACTCATGCGCACTTTCTGGGTCGCGCTGTAGTCCGCTCGGATAAATGGAAAGTACGTGGTTTGCGAATTGTTGTTGTACCACGAGATCTGGTTGATGTTCGGATCGGAGATGGTGTTGGATTTGCCTGAGGCGAGCGACGAGTTGATGGCGCTGAGTTGCGTGCCCACGATGGAGTTTACCGAGCCGGGCAAAGTGCTCGAATAACTGTGCGCGATGGTGAGCACGTTCACCGTGTGCTGGTTGCCATCTGTGCCTGTGTAGGTGAAGTTGCCAGTCTGCGCGGCGGGCGTGAGGTAGTAGTTCGACGCCGTAAAGCCGCCGGGAATCTTCTGCATTGCATACGTGCCGTAAAAGAACAATTTGTCTTTGATAATTGGCCCGCCGACCGAGCCGCCAAAGTCGTTGTAGATGGACTTGGCGCGGCGGAGACCTCGCACGTTGTTGCTCCAGGAGTTGGCGTTGAGGCCGCTGTTGTGAAAGTTCTCAAAGACGCGGCCGTGAATCTCGTTTGTCCCGCGGCGAGTGACGAAGTTGGATTGCGTGACTGCCTGACCGAAACCCTGATCGAGGTCCAACTGATCTGTCTGCACCGTCATCTCAGAGATGTCTTCGACGCGTGGAGCAACCGCGGGCGAGGCGTTGCCGAAGATCTTCATGCGGCTCGATGAGCCGAGAGTGCCATCGATGTTTGTGCCCTGGCTGATGAGCGGCTGGCCGTTCCATTCGCCGGTTCCGGTGGTTCCTGCATAACCCGGCGTGTAGGTGGCAAGCTGCGTAAGGTTGCGGCCCGTCAACGGCAGATCTTCGATCTGCTTCATGTCAACAACCGTGCCGATGGAGTTGGAGGAGACTTCAAGCAGCGAGGCGGTGCTGGCGTTCACTTCTACCGATTCGTTTGGCGTGCCGACCTTGAGCACTACGGTGACATCGGTCGTTTGCGCGGCGTGCACACCCACCTCGCTCACTACCGCGGTCTGATACCCCGCCTCAGTGACGGTCAATGTGTAGACGCCGACGGGGAGATTGACAAAGGTGAATCCGCCGCTGCCGCTGGCTGAGGCCTTGCGTGCATTGTTGGTGGCCTGATCGACCAGTTGCAGCGAGGCCGCGGGAACCACGCCACCGCTCGCATCGGTCACGGTTACGGAAACCGTTCCCTGTGAGCCCGATTGCGCGCGGATGAGTGTGGCTGCCGCGAACAGTGCGAACAGCGCCGCGGTGGTGCACAACATTGTGTAAAGCTTCTGCGTCATAACTGCCTCCATATTGACTGGCCGTTCCGTGTTGGAAATGGACTTTTTCAGGAAAGCCTTTTCCGGCCGCGCCTGCGGCTGTTCAGACCGGGTGCGCCGCGGCGCGGGGAAGAAAACGCATTCTCAAATTCAACCTAGAACCGAATTATGGATTCAATTTTGTATTTTTTGCAAGCGAAAATTCATTTTACCTTTACCTGCCTTGTCAGTGAACTCTGCTCAAACAGGTGCCGGCGGTGCGCGTCTGGCAGGCAGAGTCGCAGCTATCTTGTTGATTTATAATTTGTTACCGGAAGTATCTTTGTTCGTCTCCGGCAGGCTGTTCCAATCGGGCGTGGGCTCGTGAAGCAGGTTGCGCACGAAAAAGTCGAGCAGCCGGCGCTCGCCATAGCGGCCGCCGGCTCCATGTCCGCCTCCGGGGACGAAGAGGAAATCGAAGTCCTTGCCGGCCTTGATGAGGCGGTCGACGACCTGAAGAGTAGTGGAAGGATCGACGTTCTTGTCCATCTCGCCCATAACCAGCAGCAGCTTGCCCTGCAGACGCCAGGCATTGTCCACATTCGACGATTCGGAGTACCAGGGACCGATGGGCCAGCCCATCCACTGCTCGTTCCACCAGATCTTGTCCATGCGATTATCGTGGCTGCCGGAGTTGGCGACGGCCACTTTGTAGAACTCAGGATGAAAGAGCAGCGCGCCCATGGCGCTCTGTCCGCCGGCCGAGGTGCCAAAGATGCCGACGCCGTGGGAAATGTCGTACCACGGATACTTTGCCGCGACGGCCCTGTGCCAGAGGATGCGGTCAGGGAAGCCGGCATCTTTGAGGTTGCGCCATGCCACGTCGTGAAAGGCACGCGAACGGTTGTTGGTGCCCATGCCGTCAATCTGCACGACGACGAAGCCAAGTTCTGTGAGCGGCTCAGCACGCGCGGAAAAACTCTTGGGCACGAACGAACCCTGTGGACCGGCGTAGATATCTTCAACCACCGGATATTTCTTCAGCGGGTTGAAATTTGCAGGCTTGTAGATGATGCCCCATATCTGGGTGTTGCCATCGCGCCCGGCGGTGTGAAAAGGCTCAGCCGGATGCCAGCCTGCGGCTTTCAACTGCGTGTCGTCTGCTTTGTCCACCGTCATCACAAGGCTTGCGTCGGCTGCACGGTGCAGTTCCATTACCGGCGGCAGATCGAGGCGCGAATAGGTGTCAACGAAGTACTTACCGTCTGGCGAGTAGCTCAGGATGTGGTCAGCTTCGACTGGGCTGAGCGGTGTAAGGCCGGTGCCATCGAAGTGAAGCTTGTAGCCGTGAACATAGTATGGGTCTTCATCGGGGTTCATGCCGCTGGCTTCGAAGTAGATTTCGCGATTGGCGTCGTCGACGCGATCAACGGCGCGGACAACCCAGTCGCCGTGGGTGATCTGCCGCTCCAGAGCACCAGTGCGGCCGTTGAAGAGATACAGGTGCTCCCAGCCGTCGCGTTCTGAGGCCCAGAGGATTTCTTTGCCGTCGTCGATATCGTGGCGGTAGCGCTTGCCGTGGTCGAACTGATTGCGCGTGAGGTCTTCGTAGTTGATGAAGGTCTGGCTCGTCTCTTCAATGAGCGTGCGCGGCTTGCCCGTGGCAGCGTCGACTTCGATCAAGCGATAGAGCTGGTGGCCGCGCTGATTGTACTCGAATGTGAAGGCGCGCGAGTCATTCCACCACTTGAAGGGCAACATCTCGTAAGGATTGGGAAAGAGCGCATTGTCGATGGGCACTTCCTGTTTCGCGTCGATCTGAAAGAGCACGGGCTGATAGAGAGACAGGACATCGCCGGGCTTGGGATAGACCATGGTTGAGGACTTGGGCTGAAGCTGGTCGGCCGGCGATGACTCGACATAATGGATAAGCCGACGATAGCCGGGACGGATACGATACGCAGCGAGATGCTTTGCGTCAGGAGACCAGGCCAGCGTTTGCACGGCGTAGTAGTCGCCCTCTGAGCCGTCTTCACTGAGCAGGATTGTCTGCCGCTCCGCATCGTCCGGCTTGAGATGTGCGGGGCGAATGGCGACGTTGTAATTTTCGATAAAGGCCAGCCACTTTCCGTCGGGGGATGGAACACCGTGCGAAGCGCCATTCACTGCCGGAGGCGTTGAGTCGTAGCCGCCGTCGTCCTCTGCAATGGGCTCTCGCTTGGGCGCGGGAAGTTTGGCGCAGGTGTACGCCGTGAGGTCGCAGCGCCATCGATCGTCGCCGTGCATGAAGTTGAGGGATGCGCTGTCCGGCTGCAGTTTGAGGTCTTCCAATGGCAGCGCTTCAGGCTTGATGGGTTCATCGAGTGCCTTGCTCAAGGCCTCAGCGAGCCGGGCATGGTCGAAGGCAGGCTTCATCGCCCGGGTTTCCGCATCGACCATGATGAACTCGTGCCCGCCGGGAATGGTTCTGCGGTATACAAAACGATCTGTGCCTTCGAGCCACTGGAGACGATCGGGCATGTGCGAGACAAGGCCGCGATACTTCTCCTGCAGATTGAGCGCGCGCGTGTAATCAGCCGGCGTGAGCTGCGCCGCCGCTGCTCCAGACAGAGCAGTCAGCAGTAGAGTTGCAGCCACGTTGGGCTTAAAGCGCTGGAATGAAAGGCCGAGAGACAATGGGCGTACGAGCCTGCTGCGTGAGAACCGATGCATCGCAGTGATTCCTTTCGATAGGGGTTCGCATAGATGCGGAGAGCCACGAACAGGCCCCGCAGTCAGCGGTCTATTGAGCCGGCCGCATTGCCTGCAGCGGCAAGTGTGGAAACCTGGGCGGGATATACGGGCGGCCTCGCGTCTGCAGGACTCCAGCCGTAGAGAAACTCTGCAGCAGCGCCGCATACGCGTCCCTGGCACGGGCCCATGCCGCAGCGCGTGTGCAGCCTGGCCTGCCGCCATGAGTTGCAGGCGGCCAGCGCTTGGTGGGTTATATCTTCGCAGCGGCAAACCATGGTGCCGTCGGCAGGCAGGTCGCGCAGTTCGCCGCGGAGAGCAAAGGCGCGGTCAAGACGCGAAGCGAAGTTCTGCTGGCGGCGGAGCTGGGGGTAGAGGGCGCGGGCGTGCGATTCACGGCCTGCGGCTGCACATCCGGCGATCTGGCCTTCCACAAGGGCTTTTTCAAGACCGCCGATGCCGGTGAGTTCGCCGACACAGGCTACGCCCGGCACAGAACTTTGCTGCATCGAATCGACCGTTACATAGCCCGCATCGATTCGGCAGCCGAGCAGACGCGGCAACTCGAGGTTGGGCACAAGATGGAATCCGCAGGCCAGCCAATCGCAGTCGATCGCGTATTCCCTGCCCCGGCTCGCAATCGAGACGCGCTCTACGCAGCCGCGGCCTTCAGCTCGCGTGACCCAGGAGCCGGTGCGAAATCTGGTGTTGAATGTCTGAAGGCGATAACGCGCGCCTTCAACCAGTTTTCCGGGCTGCGCGGCGATCAAATGCAAGCCAAGCCTTGCGAGACCCGTGAGCGGCGCCTGTTCAAAGATGCCTTCGATGATGGCTCCGGCGCGCGCGAGGTTTGCAGCCACAGCAAGCAACAGCGGACCGCTGCCGGCCACGATGACGCGCTTTCCGCGCGCATCGAGTCCTGCTTTCACAAGCGCCTGCGCTCCGCCGGCACCCATGACTCCGGGCAGCGTCCAGCCGGGAAAAGGCAAAAAACGCTCGCGTGCTCCTGTGGCAAGGATCAGGCGCTCAAATTCAATATCGCGGCTTTCGCTTTCCCGCTCGATGCGCAGGCGGCCGGGCGAAACAAGATCGACGGCCTGCCAGCCGGCCCAAACCGTGCAGCCGGATTTCGCAAGACGGCCTATCCAGGCAGCAAAGGCTGCGTCGTGCGGATAGCGGTGCGCGGTCTCCGTGTGCAGACCTCGCCAGATCTGCCCGCCGGTTGAGGAATTCGCGTCGAGCAGGCAGACACGCTTGCCGGCTTCGGCAGCTACGACGGCTGCGGCGATTCCGCCCGGTCCCGCTCCGGCGACTACTACATCGAAACGCGCGCTCATCCCGACACAACCTCCATGCCTTGAGCGCATGTGAGCATGCAGCTTCGCTGATGAGGCACGCCATTGATCGTGACGCGGCACTCCATGCAGATGCCCATGCCGCACAGGGGCGCGCGGGCTTCTCCTGTAACGGAGATACGGCTGGGTTCACCGGCCATCAGGACCGCCGCGGCTACACTGGTTCCCGCAGCCACACGGACGAGCTTTCCGTTGATGGTGATGGAAACCTCTTCGGAAACCAACGATTCCCCCCTTCTGACGGCACGCGACTCGCAACAATATGCACCGGCGTACAAGAGATCATAGGCCGAACGGGATGACAGAATCAAATACGATGTTGTATACAATCTCGAAATGGCGTATCGTTCGATGCATGCCCGGTATGCACCGGTTGGGCAGGCGCGGGCTATGCACGTCCAGTCCTTTATGTGATTCAGGGGGAAACCATGAGAGGGTTGCAGCGGCTGACGTGCGTGTTTATGGCGGCCGGCATCATGAGCGGCGCGGGCCTGGCGGCGCAGACCGAGCCTCAAAGTCAGATGCCGCAGGTAATTCGCGAGTACGCGGCCGATTTTGACTCACTGAATAGCACCTATACGGTGCAGATATCGCCGGCGCGCAGGGAGCGGCTCGAGAAGTTCTATGCCGACACCCAGGCAAAGCTGGCGGCGATGAACTTCGACGAGCTGTCGCAGGAAGACAAGATCGATTACCTGCTGCTGAAGAATCATGTCAATGCAGAAGAACATCAGCTGGCGCTCAGGAAAAAGCAGGCTGACGAGATGATGCCGCTGCTGCCCTTTGCCGGAACAATTGAAGACATGATGGAGAAGAAGCGGCTGATGCAGCGTCCGGATGCGGAGCAGGATGCGGCTGCGCTGAGTGCGATGGTGAAGCAGATTGCGGAGGAGCGCGCGAAGCTCGATGCCGATGCAAGCCAGAAGCCGAAGATCGACCCGGTGGTGGCCAACCGCGCGGCGCAGGCTACGCAGCAACTGAGCGACAGCCTGCACAAATGGTTTGATCAGTACAACGCCTACGATCCCGAGTTCACATGGTGGGTCGATCTGCCTTATAAATCGGCGCAGGACGCGCTGAAGGATTACGCCACATTCCTTAAAGAGAAGCTGGCAGGCATTGCGCCCGGCGACAAGACAACCATCATCGGCGACCCGGTTGGCCGTGAGGCGCTGCTTCAGGAACTCGCCGACAACATGATTCCCTACACTCCCGAAGAGCTGATTGCGATTGCACAGACTGAGTACGACTGGTGCATGAAAGAGATGCTGAAGGCTTCGCACGAGATGGGCTATGGCGACAACTGGCACGCGGCTGTAGAGAAAGTGAAACAGATGCACGTGCCGCCCGGCGAACAGCCTGAGTTGATTCGTAAGCTGGTGGTGGAAGGCAGCGACTTTGCGAAGAAGAACGACCTGGTCACCGTTCCTCCGCTGGCCGATGAGACGTGGCGGATGATCATGATGACGCCCGAACGGCAACTGGTGAATCCATTCTTCACCGGCGGTGACGAGATCAGCGTCTCGTATCCGACGGACACCATGACTTACGATCAGCGCGAGATGAGCATGCGCGGTAACAACATTCCGTTTGCGCGGGCAACGGCATTTCACGAGATGATTCCCGGACACTTTCTGCAGTTCTATATGCAGGCGCGGTATCGCTCCTACAGATGGATTTTTGACACGCCCTTTTGGACCGAGGGCAATGCCTTCTGGTGGGAGATGCTGTTCTGGGACAAGGGATTCGACCAGACGCCGGAAGAGCGCGTAGGCGCGCTGGTTTGGCGCATGCATCGCTCGGCTCGCATCATCTTTACGATGAACTTTCACCTGGGGCGCTGGACGCCGCAACAGTGCGTGCAATACCTGATTGACAATGTGGACTTTGAGCCGGACAACGCGGCAGCAGAGGTACGGCGGTCCTTTGACGGCTCAGTCGGGCCGCTCTATCAGAGCGCATACCTGCTGGGGGCTCTGCAGTTTCGCGCGCTGCATAAGGAACTGGTGGGCTCGGGCAAGATGACGGATCGCGCGTTTCACGATGCGATTCTGCATGAGAACTCGATGCCGGTAGAGTTGCTGCGGGCCGATCTCGAGAAACAGAAGCTCACGCGGGACTTCACGACAGGCTGGAAGTTTTATGGCGAACACCCGACGCATCCGTGATGCGTTGGCAGGCACGAAAGATTTGAGCGGGCGAATGACGTTTAGGTCGGCACAACAGAGCCTAACCCGGCGCAAAGCGAGCCGGCTGCATGGAGTGAAGCGATGAATCACAGTTTGAGCCGCAGAAGATTTCTGGGGAGCGCGGCAGTTGCGGGAGCAGCCACACTTTTCACGTCCACAGCGAATGCGTTGAACTCTGGCGATGACAATCAGGCCGTGAGAAAGAATGCTGCCGAGGATGCAGCCAACCAAAACCTGACTCATGCATTGGTCGCGAAGGTGCAATGGAAGGTGAAGCCCTTTCCGATGCCGGACGTGCGGCTGCTGCCGGGCTTTTGGAAAGACATGATGGAGCTGAACCGGAGCTATCTCTACTCGCTGCCCAACGAGCGACTGGCGCATAACTTCCGCGTGAATGCGGGGATTGCGTCGGATGCCGATCCGCTGGGCGGATGGGAGGCGCCGGACTGCGAACTGCGCGGCCATTATGTGGGCCACTATCTTTCCTCGTGCGCGCTCATGCATGCGAGCACCGGCGATGCGGTGATCGCGAACAAGGCGGGCGATCTGGTTGCAATGCTCGCCGAGTGCCAGGCGAAGGATGGTTATCTGAGCGCGTTTCCAGTCGAGTTTTTCGACAGGCTGCGCAAGCATCAGCGGGTGTGGGCGCCTTTCTACACCTATCACAAGATCATGGCCGGCCTGATCGACATGCATGAACACACCGGCAACCAGCAGGCGCTGGATATGGCGACACACATGGCCGACTGGGCCATTGCTTATGCGGCAACCTTCTCTGACGACGAATGGCAGCGCGTGCTGCTGGTGGAGCAGGGCGGCATGAACGAGGCCGCCTTCAATCTCTACGCAATTACGGGCGATGCGAAGTATCGCGATCTGGGGTACCGTTTCGAGCATCACAAGATCTTCGATCCGCTGGCGGCCGGCGAAGACAAGCTTGACGGCAATCATGCAAATACGAATATTCCCAAGGTGATTGGCGCGGCGCGTGGCTATGAGCTGACGGCTGACGCGCGCTATCACCAGATCAGCGAGAATTTCTATCGCATCGTCACGGAACACCATGTGTATTGCACGGGCGGCACGAGCAACGGCGAGATGTGGCATGCCGCAGATGCTATCGCTTCGCAGCTTGGGCCGGCTGCGGAGGAATGCTGCTGCTCGTATAACATGATGAAGCTCGCACGGCACCTCTTCGGGCAGAATCCTGATGCGAAGTTCTTCGATTACTACGAGCGGCTGTTGATGAACGTGCGTTATGGCACGCAGGATCGCAATGGAATGCTGATGTACTACGTGCCGCTACAGCCGGGCATGTACAAGACTTTTGGCACGCCGTTCGATGCGTTCTGGTGTTGCACCGGGACGGGATGCGAGGAGTACTCGAAGCTCACCGATTCGATCTACTTTCATGATGACTCGTCAGTCTTCGTCAACCTGTTCATTCCATCCACGCTGAACTGGAAGGAGCAGGGCATGAAGCTTCGGCTGACGACCAGGTTCCCTGAAGACGAACGCATTACTCTTACGATTGACTCTGCTCCTTTAAGCCGGGCTGCGCTGAAGATACGAATTCCGTATTGGGCGACGCAAGGCGCGACCATCAGCATCAATGGCAGCCGTCAGGATGTCAGTGCGTCTCCGTCAAGCTATGCCGCGCTTGAACACGACTGGAAAGCAGGCGATGTGATTACGGTCGACATGCCGCTGCCGCTTCACATCGACACTACGCCGGATGACAAGACGGTGCAGGCGGCAATGTATGGGCCGTTAGTGCTTGCAGCGCTGCTCGGCACTGACGGGCTGACGACTTCAATGATTTATGGCGACAGCGGGCCACGCGGCTACGATGACGGTTATCCGATGCCGACAGTAGACACTCGCCCGCGCACACATCACACGGCTCATGAGGAATTGCCGGCACCGCGGCCCGACGCGAATGGCGTCTGGTTTGAGCGCGTGGAGGCTTCACCGCAGTATTCATTACGCTTCCATACCAAAGGACGTGAACCTGTTCACACACTGGTGCCATTAAATCAGGTCATGGACGAGCGATATTCAGTCTATTTGCGGCATGTCGACACCGCTTGAATACGCACGCGAGCAAATGCTATGACTGCCTGGTCTTTTTCCGCCACTGTGGATCTATGCGCCGGGTAAGAACCTTTTTATTCCCCCTATGGGAAACTGAGTTTGCCTGGCTCCGTGTTTTGAATACGCATCGCAGTTACACAAGGGTAATAGTGCTAAGGTGTCATTGAATCGGCATCTGCGATGCAGATTAAATAGCGCCAAAGTCTTTCCCCGACGGCACAAGAAAGTGCGTAGCGCGAGCAGCGCAATGTGGCGGGAAGATGAGACTGCAAAGCCGGAGAGAGTGCAAATGAAACACTTTTTGCAGAACATTTATCTGAAGGTGCACGACTATATCTATAGCGAGGAAGGCCAGGACCTGGTTGAGTACGCACTGCTCATCACCCTAGTCGCGCTCGCGGCCGTTGCCGGCGTGAACAAAGTTGCGTCGGCAATTAACACCGTATTCAGCAATGTCAGCAACACACTCGGTTAGGCTCTAAAAGCCCATCCAACAAAGTTCGGCTGCCGGTTGACCGACAATATGGCATGAGAGAAGGGCGGAACTCCATGCGAGTTCTGCCACTTCGTTATTTTTTTCAGCAATGCGGGTCCCGGGCGCTTCGCGTGCCAGCTCTTTTCATAGCTCCGCAGCAATGCGATCGGCCGCTTCAAGTGCGGCTCGCTCAGCCTCTGGAGAGAGGTTCATGCGAATTGGCTGTTGCGGGTCGATGGTGATTGCGTAAAGCACCACATCGTGGCCGCCACCCTGCATATAGAACACATCGAGCAGATCTTTCACGCCGATATCGTGTGCGGTAAGCGTGGGTGGATAATCGCGCGCGAAACGCGGAGTGGTGCGCGTGACTGTGCCCGGAGGGTTTGTGTCAGCAGTTGCATCAATGAGCACGATGCGGCCCGCAGCTTCAAAGGGCTCGAGCAGCGTAAAGCCACCGGTGCCACCATCCAGGCACTCGACACCCTCCGGGACTCCACGCTGCTCGATAGCCTTCACCACATGCACACCTATGCCTTCATCGCCCATCAGGACGTTGCCCAGTCCCACGACGAGCGTCTTCCTTCCGCTACTCAGGCTACTTTCCACTCTTCACCCGGTCGAACTTCCATCCACCTACGATCGAAGAGATGGTCCCGCGGCCCTCGATGTAGTCGTGATAGAAGGCAAGATATACGTGCACGATGATGAAGCAAACAAAGAACCACAAAAACAGATGATGCCAGTAGCGCACGCCGAACTCGCCGCCCAGCAGCGGAACAATCCAGGTAAACATCCTGGGCAGCCATGACGTGCTCATGCTGGAATAAAGTGCAAAGCCGGTGATTGACTGTGCGACAAAGGCCAGGAACGTGAAGAAGTAGATAAACGCCGCCAGCGCATTGTGTCCCGTGGAGATGGGACCGTGCATCTTGGTCTGCAGAACGTCGGTCTTGACCACGTCCACAATCTCCTGCCGCTGGGCCTTTGTCAGCGGGAAGAAGTTCGTCCACTTAGCGTAGCGATTGCCCACGAAGCCCCAGTAGATGCGCGCCGCAAAGTTAAAGACGTAGACAAATGCCGAGGCAAAGTGGATAAACCGCACCCAGCCGAACCAGTACTGCTGATAGGCCTCAGTCGCGTAAAGTAGATGAATCGGATGGCCGATCAGGTAGCCGGTGACACACAGCGCCACCAGCGCAATTGCATTGATCCAGTGGTAAGCGCGTACGGGCAGCTCCCACACATAGACCCTCCGGTACTCCACCGGCTGATCGCCATGCGACTGAAATACGTCTGTTGCACCAACGTTATGAGTGCTCATTGCCATCACTCGAAGGAAACCTGGTGAAGGTGCCGGCCCTGCGGATCGTAAAGATGCACGGCGCAGGCCAGGCACGGGTCAAAGGAGTGGATGGTGCGAAGAATCTCCACCGGCTCATCGATCTTGGCCACCGGCGTGCCGATCAGCGAGGCCTCGAAGGACGACCGCTGGGTCTTCGCGTCGCGCGGCGAGCCGTTCCAGGTGGTAGGCACCACAAGCTGATAGTTGTCGATGGCGCCGTTGTGGATCTTGATCCAGTGCGCCAGCGCCCCACGTGGAGCCTCGACCAGTCCAACGCCCTCAGCGTCGGCCGGCCAGCTCTTCGGTTCCCACTTTTCGCCGTTGAAGGTGGAGACCTCGTGAATGCGTACGCGGTCCATGAGCTGACCGAAGAACTCCTTGAGCCAGACCATGGCCAGCGCCGCATCAATGCCGCGCGCTGCTGTGCGGCCGAGCGTGCTGAAGAGCGCGTCTACCGGTGCACCCAGCTTGCCGAGTGTGGCATTCACCACTTCTTTTACGTCTTCGCGGCCTGCAGCATACGAAACCAGCAACCGTGACAGCGGGCCGACTTCCATCGGGTTATCTTTCCACCGCGGAGTCTTCAGGAACGAATATTTGTCGTAGCCCTCAAGCGTTTCAAAAGGAGGATTCGGACCTGAGTAAGCAATCTTCGTCTCGCCCGCCCAGGGATGAACGCCCACACTGTTTCCGCCATCGTAGGTGTACCAGGAGTGCGCGATGTATTCCTTGATCTCCTGCGAATCACGGGGATTAACCGGATGCACGGTGCTCAGATCGCGGTTGAGCACCGCGCCGCGCGCATATTTGAAGCTCTCCGGATGGCCGTAGCCGTTGGTGGGAAATTCACCATAGCAGAGATAGTTGTGCAGCCCGCCGCCATACCTGGTCCAGTCTTTGTAGAAAGACGCAACGGCGAGCAGATCAGGAATATAAACCTCGTTGACGAACTCGTCAGCCTGGCTGATAAGCCGCGACACGAGATTGAGCCGCTCGGAGTTGATGGCCGCCACCTCATCGGTATTGATGGAGCACGGAACGCCGCCGACCAGATAATTCGGATGGGGATTCTTGCCACCGAAGACCGCATGAATCTTGACGATCTCTTTCTGCCACTCGAGCGCGTCGAGATAGTGCGCCACACCGATCAGGTTCACCTCAGGCGGGAGCTTGTAAGCCGGGTGCCCCCAGTAGCCGTTGGCAAAGATGCCGAGTCCGCTGGCGGCGAATGCTTTGATCTTGTCCTGCACAGCAGAAAAATATGCTGTCGTATTCTTGTCCCACTTCGAGAACGACGCGGCAAGCTCGGCGGCCTTCTTCGGGTCGGCCTTGAGCGCGTTGACAATGTCGACCCAGTCGAGCGCGTGCAGATGATAGAAGTGGATCACGTGGTCCTGCACGTACTGCGTGGTGAGCATGATGTTGCGAATCAGCTCTGCCGTGGGCGGCACTGCGATGCCCAGCGAATCCTCGACTGAGCGCACACTGGCGAGCGCATGCACAGTGGTGCATACTCCGCAGACACGCTCGGTAATGGCCCACGCATCGCGGGGATCGCGGCCGATGAGAATTTTTTCGAGGCCGCGAACCATGGTGCCGGAGCTGAATGCATCAGTGATTACGCCATTTTCAACCACCGCTTCAACGCGCAGATGGCCTTCAATACGGGTTATGGGATCAATGACAATGCGTGCCATGGATGCTTATTGCTCCTTCTCGTCTTCTGTGTGCACTTCGGCAATTACACTGCGCTTGCGGACGTTGGTCACTACAGCGTGAGCCGCAACGCCGGTGAGCGTGGCCAGACCCACGATGGTGCCCACCGTGTCTGCCGTGCTCTCGATGCCGAAGCCGGGGAAGGATGGCAGGTGCTGATAGAACGGACCGTTGTCCCAGAAGCCCGCTTCACTGCAGCCGATGCAGCCGTGGCCCGACTGAATGGGATAGCTCGTGCCCTCGTTCCACTTCACAACAGAACAGGCGTTGTAGGTCACCGGGCCACGGCAGCCCATCTTGTAAAGGCAATAACCCTTGCGCGCATTTTCGTCGTCCCACGATTCGACGAACAAGCCGGCATCGTAGTTGGGGCGGCGATAGCAGGTGTCGTGGACGCGACGGCCATAAAACTCCTTGGGACGGCCCAGGCTGTCGAGCGCAGGAATCTGCCCAAGCACCAGCAGGTGCGTTACCACGCCCATCATCACGTCAGCGATTGGCGGGCAGCCGGGCACGTTGATCACCGGCTTGTTCACCAGCTTTGCAATTGGCGTTGCGCCGGTAGGATTCGGCTTCGCGGCCTGTACGCATCCGTTCGAAGCACAGCTTCCCCATGCGACGATGGCCGCAGCATCGGCGGCAACCGTCTGCAGAATCGACTCGGCCGTCTTGCCGCCGATCATGCAATAGACGCCGCCGTCCTTAGTGGGCACGGCGCCCTCGACCAGCACAATGTATTTGCCCTTGTTCTTCTCGATTGTGTCGGAGAGGCTTTTTTCAGCCTGAAAACCGGAGGCGGCCATCAACGTCTCGGTGTAATTGAGCGAGAGCACATCGAGCAGGGCGTCGGCCACAATGGGATGCGAAGCCCGGATGAACGATTCGCTGCAGCAAGTGCACTCCTGAAAGTGCATCCAGACGACGGCCGGCTTTTCTTTTTTCTCGAAGGCGGAAACCACCTCCGCGACGCCGCTCTTGCCCAATCCTGCTACGGTTGCGGCTGTTGCGCAGAACCGTAAGAACTCTCTGCGGCTATAGCCCTTCTGCTCCATGGATTGCCATATCGATTGCCCCATGCACACCTCGCACACACTGCCGGCGCCGCGGATTTTGTGCAGGCAACCGGCAGGGGGTGAGCCACATCACAAATTTCCACTGGACTGGTGCATCGTATCCGGTTTGAAAAACGATTCGCTGTGCGTCTCATCACGATAGTGCTGTGACGACCTGGTCAGGCCGCTGCAATGGGCCTGCGATGCGATTCCTTATTTTCTTGGAAGGATCCAGCGAGACATTTGGCGCCTCGCACTTGGGGACCTGGGAAAACAATGACCTTGGCTCTCTGGCGTACTACTTAACCTCGCACCCCGCCGATGTATTCACCGGATCGCACCGCACCGCCGCATTCCCGGGCAGGCTCACAGAATAGTGCCCCTCCCACCGCGCCGGCTCGCTCGCCGGATAATCCGTGCTCAGCATCTGTGCGCCACTCGCCATCATCGCATCGCGGGTCCGCGTGTCGTCTGTGCGGGCCTGCTTCGTATCGGAGTCAGTCCGCGCGCGGACCAGATAGCCCTTCTTCACCAGCGTAGTGATCGTACCCACTGGCCCGTCGTTGCACTCGGTAAAGGCAGCGTCCGGCTCTCCGGGGACAGCATTGGTAAACAATACGCGCCCCTGCAGCGAGGGATGCCCCGCGCGATACATCTTTTCCATCGGTCGCTGATCCA
>DASZXD010000280.1:0-18255 GCA_035546015.1 Occallatibacter sp. | reverse complement strand
AAGCAGTATTCATAATCTAAAACCTCCCTCGGGGAAACGCCGATGGTCAGAGAGTAGCGAGGAATAATCGCGCATTCCGGGGGAAATAGACAGTTTGACGAGTGTCACAAAAAACACAAAGTTCAGGCAAACCGGCGCAGTTCTTCGCCGGCCGAGTCGGCCAGTAGCGGAAAGACGAAAACCCGTGGCCCGGCAGGCAGCTTCCGCGTCGCAGCGGTGTAGGCATCGCAGATGATCGCGCCCGTCTGGTCCAATCCACGATTCCAGCGCGGCCTGCGCGCGTCGCGCAGCACCAGCACATCGGCTGCAATACCCACCGCGACAAGCACGGTGCGCGCAATTTCCAGAAAATCGGGCCAGTGCGAAACCACGCCGACGAGCTTGTTCTGTAATACAGGCAGCCACGGCGTGAGCCATGTGTGCGCCGAGCGAATCTGCAGCGCGATGAGTTCGATGCCGTTCGGCAGCGCAGAGCGCACAGCGCTCTGTTTGCTTGGACGGCACAGTGGCACAGCGGCCTTGAGCTTCTCTGATCTCGCGCAGCCTTCAAGCGGAATGCCGACCGCTGGCCACGATGTGAGCTGGCGAATCTCGGTAAGCAGAATGTCTCTCATCTCCGCATCGGGATCGATGAGCAGGAAGTGGTCGGGCGGAGGTGAGGTAAGCCACTGTGCCACGCGTTCGCGCACAAACTCTGCCGGAAGATTGAGCTCGCGCACTAGGCGGAAGAACGCCGCAATATGCTGTTCGAGAATCTGCTCGGCTGAAGTAGGTGGATCTGCATTGGCCTTCACATAGACGCCGCTTCCGTGCCTGCACACCGTCCAGCCGTCGCGCTCGAGCTGTCGATAGCCCGCGCTGAAGGTGTTGGGATGAATCCTGAAGCGTCGCGCCAATTCGCGCGTACTCGGAAGCTTGTCGCCGGGGCGCAGATCGCCGCTGAGAATGGCTAGCGTCACTTGCGTTACGAGCTGGCGATAGATGGGGACTTCGCTATCCGGAGAAAACCAGAGCCGCACGTGGACCTCTCGGCTATTCTTACATCGATTGCATGTAAAGCTGTGGCGGAATTTTCGCTCCGCACATCACGAAGTGACCTGGTGTTTGCCGCTGCGCGCGCGCTTCACGCCAAGCGGAGGAGCCGTCGAATTGCGAATAACGAGATGCGGCTGCAACGGAGGATTCGCATCAACTTTTACTCCCTGCAGGCTCAACTGCAGACAAGCGAATGCGCGCGCGGCCACCTCGCGCCGCGGATGCCGGATGGTGCTCAGTGGCGGGTGAACCATGGCGGCGATGGGAATATCGTCGAATCCAATAATTGAAAGATGCTTGGGCACACTGACATGCGCGGCGTGTGCCGCCTGCAGCGCGCCCACGGCCATCAGGTCGTTTGAGGCGATCACGGCTGTAGGCCTCGGATTGCAGGCCAGCAATTTCTCCATCGCAGTGCGGCCACCCTCCACGCGCATATCCCCGGTTGCAATCCACTCCGTCCGTACGTGCAGTCCATGGCTTCTGAGCGCGGTTTTGAACGCCTCTTTGCGTCCTACAGCTGAGTTCAGCGTCTCCGGGCCGGCAATGAAGCCGATGTCGCGGTGGCCCAGCGCGAGCAGGTGATCCAATGCCTCGCGGAACCCCGCTGCATATTCAACCGGAACATTAGGATATTTCGCGGCCAGCTTGCGCTGGTTCATTAGCACAACCGGCACTCCGGCCTTTGTCGCATCCTGCAGCGCCTGTTCATCCACCTCGGAAGTCATTACGGCGATCGCATCAACGCTGCGCTCGATCATGCGCCGGATGCAGTTGTGCAGCCGCCGCGGATCGTAATTGGTGTGCGTGAAGAGGACTTCAATCTTCTCCGCCGAAGCGAGTGCCTCAAATGCATCCACCAACTCGGGAAAGAATGGATTGTTGATGTCGGAGATAATCAGCCCGAACATGCGCGTGCGCCCCACGCGCAGGCTCCGCGCGTTCGGATTCGGCACATAGTTCATCTCCGCAACCGCACGGCGCACCCGCGCTACTGTGGCTTCTCTTACGCCGGGAAAGCCGTTCAACACGCGAGAGACAGTGGCGGTTGAGACTTTGGCTCGCTTGGCAACCTGCAGAATATCCATAGCTACTGGAGCTGGCCCCTTCCGGTCTGATTGCGAACCGGCACAGTTTTCGGCGTGGCAATTCGCCTCGGTAAATGCTGCTTGATTCTTAGCTACATTGTATGCCCGCGCCGCCGAACCGGCCCGGAACAGCAAGTCACCCTTCCGGCATTTGGCTGCGCTGAGAGGTGCGCAAACGAAAAACTGGCTTGCACACTTGTATCACCGCTGCTTCGGAGAGGTCAAAGGTCGCGGAAAGAGTAAAAACGACAGCGATGTAATCCTTTACAATTGCTCTCCAGTCCTGTATCGTTTTTTGGATCGGGATTTTACTGTTCCTTTGTGAGTCTGCATGCTTCTGGCATGTATTGTGCACCTGACGTTTTAGCGTCGGAATCTCAAGCAGAGGATTTTAAAATGAATCGGCGAAAATTCTGTGGCCTCACCGCGGGTGCTTTGTTCGGCAGCGGACTTCCGGCCAATGAGACCGCGCAGGCTGAGTCCGGCGCAAGGCTGCGCTTTACGCAGGAGCGCACCGGTGCAGGCCCGTTTTCTTCGTCGTCAAATGACAGGCCACCGCACATTCTGCTCGTCAGCGCAGACATGGTTGGACCTGATCTCTATCATCCTGCGCGACCCTTCTCGCAACACGTTCACATTCCCGCGATTCGTTCTCTCATGCAGGACGGCACTTTTTTCTCGAATGCTTTTTGCACCGTGCCACTCTGCTCGCCCTCGCGTGCATCCTATCTCACCGGACGCTACAGCTATGTGCAGGGCAACAGCGAGCGCGCTCCTGAAGGTCTGGCCACCGAGCTGCGCAAAGACGACATAATCTTTCCCGAATATCTAAAAGCCGCCGGCTACATCACGCGCCAGATAGGCAAGTGCCACGTTGGAGCCGACAAGTTTCTTGACGCATTCGGCGACAACGATCAGCCGTGGGATCGTTGGTCGCCTCCTGTTTTTGACGACGACGACTTTCTCGCCTATCAGCGCAGCCTTGGAGTCAAGCCGCAGAAGTACTCGCGCGAGATCGTCTTCCGCATGCAGGACCGCAAGACGCCGGGCAACTCTGTCGGCGGGTGGATCGTGCAGCAGGACGGCAAGCCATTCCCGGCTGAGGCGCAATACAGCTACTACCTGGGCAAAAAGGCGATTGAGACCATAGAAGGGCTTAATGCCAGCGGTTCGCTGCAGCATCACCCACTCTACCTGCAGCTCGACATCTTCGATCCCCATCAACCGTTTTCCATCCCGGCTGGGATGGAAGAACGTGAGCGCGAGCTGCGCCGCATCGTGACCGTTCCAGATTCATGGCGCGCCGCAAAGGAGCGCAATTTTCAGCGCGGCGCCGAAGAGCCGGAGATCGTCGATATCTATCGCCGCTATTGGGGCATCTACGATCCAGAGCAACTGATCGACTATCGCGTCGCGTATACGCTGCAGATGGAACTCGTCGATCGCGTCATCGACATGGTGATTGCGCGATTGAAAGAACTTGGGCTCTACGACGATATGATGATCGTCTTCATCTCTGATCACGGCGAGATGAGCGGCCGCCGCGCACTGGTCGACAAGGGAGTCTATCTTTATCCCGATGTTGTGCGAGTTCCCATGGTGCTCAAGATGCCTGCCGCAGCACCACGCAAGCATGCAACAGTCGAATCGGCAGTTTCATTACTCGACGTCTCACAGACCATCTTAGATGTGGCGGGCATCAAGCCGGAAGCAAAGTTTGACGGCATCTCTCTGCTTCCGGCGCTCGCGAATGGGCAAATCGATGAAGCACGCACGCTGCTTTTCTTTGGCGGATGGCATGTGGGTGTGAACTTCGACTGTGGCATCCAGCACCGCGCTGCAGACGGGCGCCGCTACCTCTATTCCTACAACTGCACTTCGCAGATAGACGAACTTTTCGATATGGATAGTGAAGATGCCACCAATCTGATCGACAAGCCGGATTACGCGCATATCCGCACCGAGCTGATCCACAAGCTCGGTTATGCGCTGAGCGCGGATCCACGCTGGGCTGGCTATTGGGCAGAGTTTCGTGTGGCGCGGTTCAGCGATCTTCCTATTGCTGCTGGTGACATGCAGTTGTTCACTGTCCAGGAGTAACCGGTGCGCCGGCGCATTTCGGCTCAACAAACCTGTAATCCTTTTCAGCAACACGACTGGTTGAAGCTGCTCTAGGACGATGCGTGCTTAGGCTCCAGATAGGCAGGCACGGGCATCGCACCGGTTCCTTCTGCGGGGGGAGTCTGTGGCATGGGCCACGGCTGCACACCGATTCTTTGCGTCCAGTCGTTATACATCGCCGCCATCGTTTTCACCCGCTCCGGCTCTGTCTGTGCCAGATCGTGCAGCTCGGTGCGGTCTGTCTCCATGTCGAACAGCTCCCATCCCTCTGGGAACCGCGAAACGAGCTTCCATTTGCCGTTGCGCACGGCCTTGTTGCCCTCGTGCTCCCAGAAGATCGTACCGCGTGTCCGTGTTCCACCGGCAAAGAGCGGTACAAGGCTCTGGCCCGCCAGCGCGGGTAACGGTCCGGCAGCAACACTTGCCGGATAGCTTGCTCCCGCCACTTCAAGAAACGTCGGCATCAGGTCGGTCTCGTGGCCTACTGCGTTCACCGGCTTACCTGTTGGCTTGATAACTTTCGGCCAGCATGCGATGAATGGCGAGCTGATTCCACCTTCATGCGCGTAATGTTTGTAGAGCCGGAAAGGAGTATTGGCGCAGTTGCCCCACGGAATGCCGATGCTCTCAAAGGCACTCATGCCGCCAGGCATCACGCTCGGCACATTACCCGCGCAGGCTTCGTTAATCTGGCACGGCGTATTCAGGTGCGCGGCAATCGCAGCCTCCGGAATCTGCGTCCGCCGTCCCGCAATCTCTTCGGCGTTGCCGCCGTTGTCTGACATGAAGACGATTAGCGTGTTGTCCGCAATGCCGGCCTTCTCGACTGCATTGAGGATCCGGCCAATGCCCTGATCCAGCCGATCGATCATGGCGGCATAAACAGCCATGCGCCGCATCTCCCAATCCTTGTCCGTGGCTTGCTGCCATGCAGGCACGCGTGGATCGCGCGGCGAAAGCGGCCATCGCTCATCTACAAGGCCCATCGAGATCTGCTTTTTGTGCCTCTCTTCGCGCAGCGCATCCCATCCGTCTGCATAGCGCTTTGTATATTTTTGAACTTCATCTTCAGGTGCTTGGATGGGCCAGTGCGGCGCATTGAACGCAGTGTAAAGAAAGAAAGGCTTCTTCTCTTTCGCAAGCTCGTTCACATAGCCGACTGCATGCTCGGCGAAAAGATCGGTGAGATACGCATCGGCGGGCGGCGCAGGTACGGGATCGTTGTCGTGCACGAGCAGGGAGGTCTTGTAATAAACAGAAGCGCCCGCAATGATACCCCAGTACTTGTCGAATCCGCGCTGCCGCGGCCAATTCACGAGGCCAATCTTCGGGTCTGTCGGTGCCAGATGCCATTTGCCCACCATCGCGGTGTTATAGCCGGCAGCCTTCAGCGCCTCAGGAATTGTGATGGTTCGCGGACTCAATGTGCCTGCATAACCCGGGAACGGATAGCGCCCGTAGTCGGAGACCATCATGCCCATGCCTGCCTGCTGCGCGTAAAGTCCGGTCATGATCGAGGCCCGTGAAGGGCAGCAGCGCGGGTTGTTATAGAACTGGTTGATGCGCATGCCGCGTGCCGCCAGCCTGTCGAGGTTGGGTGTCGAAACCTCCGAGCCAAAGCAGCCGATATCGGAGAAGCCCATGTCGTCAGCCAGGATGAGGATGATGTTCGGTCGTGAGGCAGCAGCGGTGTGTCCATGCTGCGCCGCACAAGCGCGATCTGCGCCGGGAAACAGGCTCGCAGCAGCGAGTCCGGCGCTCATTTTGAGAAAATCTCTGCGGCCTGCCATCGTAGCTTCTCCGTTGCTGAGCGATTTCTCGTGCAACCGGAATGTAAAGGTTTGCATGCTGCAGTGTCAAAAAGAAAAAGCGCGTCTCCTCAGAGAGGAAGAGACGCGCTTGACGAATTTCTTGGAATACTTGCTGCTTATTCGCCCGGCTGTGTGAAAGTAAGATTCATTTTGGTCATCGCCGTATAGGTCACATCGACGAACTGACCCTGTTGCTGTGCGGTGAAGTTCTTTGCGTCTGTATCCACGTGAACGGTAAGCCCGGGCAGTGCCCACTCATTCGTCTTCGCGTTCGGTGCCGCGACGTTTGGCGCGAAGATGCGAAAGCTCACATCCCCATTGGCTGAGATCGTGATGCCGTTCTTGGTAGCCTCGGCATCGATCATCGGACAGCGCGTGAGCTGAATCCATCCAATCTTGCCCGGTGCTTGCCACTGCACAGTCACAGGGTGAAACTGGCTGTGCGTGTCCACGTCCTTGGTATGGCCGGTGATCTCTCCCCCATAGATCAGCTCCTTTCCGATCCACGCCGTGGCGATACGCTTATCTGCAATCGGCCGGCGCACCTGGTGCTCGTCCTGAAAGCGGCGGAAGCTCTTCAGCGCGTCGGCTGGAATGCGTGTATCCAGTACGACGATGGGCGGGGTAAAAAACAGATCGTCCACGTGATCCACCGGCGGGTTGTCGAAGCCAGTGAGCGGCGCCTTGTCTGCATCGAGAACCGTGCGCAGCCACACGCCCGTTACGCTCACATAGCTCTGCATGTCCATTCCATAAGAGCGATCGTAGGGGCCCGAGATATTACGCAAATTGGCGTTGTAAAGATCGGCAGTGGCACGCCACAATCCGGCTTCCATCTCCTCGCCGCGCGTACGCATTTCAGGTGTAAAGCCATAGTCGCGCCAGAGCGCAAGCGCGAAGAAGTCAACGCCCGCATAGGTGGGTGAGTTGTACTCAAAGAAGGCGTCGTGCTGCTTATAAAGGCCATAGACGGTGTCCTGCCACTGTTGCGCCTGTGCCCTCCACTCAGGCCTGTTGCCGCGCTCCACCGCAAACATCCAAAGAAATCCGTACATGAGCGCAGGGTTGGTATAAGTGGGTGCGAGCCGGCCCTGCTTCATCTCGCCGGCCACGGCGTCGTCGATAGCCTGAATCATGCGCGGCTGCAACTCAGCGGGAATGCGATCAGGATACTCGAGCAGAATGATAGCCAGTGTGGTGCCCACAAACTCGCGCCAGTTGGGGTCGTAGGCACGCCACATCACAGCGTTGGTCCCCGGCTCCGGCTCCGCAGGCGTGCGTCGAAATGTGCCATCCCACACTTTGCCGGGCTCGTGATACTGCTGATCGAGCACTACGCGCAGAATGTCGGCGGCGCGCCCGCGGTCTCCTTTGCCATCGCGCAGCAGCAGGCCTAGCGCATACCAGGTAGACTCGCGCACCATCGTGTGCGACGGCACATCGCGAAATTCGGCATTCAGCAGCGATGGCGGAGAGGCCAGCAGCTTGGATTGCGCGTCGTAATACTTATCCGCCCATTGCATCGATGTGAGGAAGATCTCGCGGCTGTCTTTGCTTAGCGACTTCACATCGGCATGTCGCGGCACAGCGAATGCAGATGCTGCGCAGAAAACAGTTACGAAGAGAACGGGGAAAAGCCCTGCCCGGCGAGGAGAATTCATCGTTTTGACCCTTGCGGCATTGAGTTAAGAACACGATCGGGATGATTGTCCACGGGCGCTCAATCGTGCGCAGCGCCCGTGGAATGTTTTAACTGAGTGGTAGTGGTTTAGAAGTTGAACTTGATGGCAAACTCCAGCGTGCGTGCCTCATAGCTTGGTGTGCCTGCGGTTCCTGTGATTTTGCCCACATTCGATAGGTTGGATATGGCGGAGTTCGGCGTTCCGAAGTTCGGATGGTTGAAGACGTTGAACGAGTCGGCGCGAAGCTGAACATTATAGCGTTCATGCCAGGTCGTGTTCTTCTGCAGACTCATATCCCAGTTCTGGAAGACGGGCCCGCGCAGCATGTTGTACCCCGAAGTTCCATAGGTTGCATAGGTCACTCCATTCGAGGTGACCAGCGGAGGAGCCTGGAATGCGCAGGGGTTGAACCACTGAGTGTGTGTATGCGTTGAAGCGCTCGCCCCGGCTGGAGGAGTGCATGTAATGCCGTTCGCTGTCACCGCGCCCGGCTTGTATGGATCGGCCACCTGGTTGGCGCGGCCGCTCACCTGGCCCACTGGCGATCCGGGCGCCGTATAGGAGACTGAGAAGGGCTGGCCGCCCTGGAAGTCGGTGATACCCGAAAGCTGCCATCCACCGAGGAGTTTGTCAGCCGTGGGTCCCGCGTTGCCAAACAGCAGCTTGCCTTTGCCGATGGGCAGCGCGTAGGAGTAGTTGATGGCGAGCACCTGTGGCGTAATGCCTCCGATCGGGCCATAAGAGTCCTGTGGATGCAGGCCAGAGGGGTTCTCGACGTTTTCAGTGCCCAGAACACGGACCCATTGATACTCGGCGCCCAGGGCCAGTCCGCGCGTGTACTGCTTGTGCACCCCCACCTGCAGCGAGTTCATGTTGCTGTGGAAGATGGGGTCCATGTTGAGCGGAATGGATGCAAATGGCTGGTGCAGGTTGGTGCTCTGCACAGTCGAGCCCACCACCGGCGGATCGGCAAGGTTGATGTTGGGAGCGGTATTGCCCGGTCCACTCGCGTTGTTTTGCTTTACGTTGTGCTGGCCCACGTAGCCGATGCGTACATCAAGTCCGCGTGAGAACTGGTGTTCCACGGCAAGGTTGTACTCTTCGGTATACGGCGTCACCAGTTTGTGCTCGGCATTCACTGAAGGGTTGGCGCTGAAGCTGCCGGTTGCCGAGAACGGATTGCTCATAGTGAAGGTTGAGGCTGAGTAGGTCTTCGTGTTCGTGAAGGTCTGGCTGGCCTCAAACGGCAGCGTGCCGAACAGCGCTCCCACATACGAGGCGGGCAACAAGTTGAAGTAAATACCGAATGCGCCGCGGATCACCGTATTCGGCATCGCCTCATAGGCAAAGCCAAAGCGCGGCGCGAAGTTCTTGTTCGGCCGTCCCAGAAACGAGAATGGATTGTTCGAAATCCCGGCTGCGGATGACAGCGTCATCACGCCCTGGCTTGTGAGCGAATTGACATAAGAAGAGATTGCAGTCGAGGGATATGAATTCCCGAAGACTACCACCTTGTTAATGGAAGGTACATAGAGCGAGGCCTCGTTATACGGGCCGGGGTTGAACCACTGCAGGTCATAGCGAAGGCCGGCATTGATGGTGAGTTGCGGTGTCACCTTCCAGTCGTCCTGAATATAGGCGGCATACTGGCTTGAGACATTGCGTGTGATGAACGTACCGGGCGTGCCCTGTCCGGTGGTTGCCGGCAGACCCAGCAGGAAGTCCGCGAAGGCGATGCCGCTGTACTGGCCGTTAAACGAGTAGGAACCGCGCTGCGGGCTCGTTGCGCCTTCGTTCCAGTGGTTGTCAAACAGATAAGAGAAGCCGGTCTTGATGGTGTGATGTGCCAGCACCTTGGTGACAGCGGTGTTGGCTTGGATGACCTGTTCCAGGTCCTTTGAGCCCTGTTCGGCCACTGAAGTGATATTGGTGATGCTGATCTGCGGCGCGCCTTCAATCAGCTGTGAGCTGAGGCCGGGAATGATCGATTCCCACTTGGTGCCCACGTTCTGCGGCGTGCGATAGATCGGAATATGCAGATAGGACGCGTAGGTGTCGATGAGCAGTGTAGGTGAGAAAGTGTGCGTCCAGCCCAGAATGGTGTTGGTATTATGCTCGCCATCACCCGAGAAGCCGCCCTGCAGGCTCGACTTGCCCACATCCGGGTTTGGGCCATAAAGCGCGTGCAGGAACGTGGCCCGAATCTGGTCCTTGTCGCTGATCTTGTGATCCAGGCGCAGCGAGAACCGTTTGGCATTGCTGGTGTAGGGAATCAGCTCGAAGGTGTTCGTTCCCGTTCCGCTGGTGGTGGGCATAGGATAAAGCAGCTTCAGCAGTTGCGCCGAGACGGCATTGATGCTCCCGGATGGGATGGTCTGGCCGGAGAACGCCGTGCCCGTTGCTGGGTTGATGACGGGTGTGGTGAATTCGGTGAAGATGCCCTGGCGCTCCAGCGTCGTGGGTTGCTGGCTGGTCACGCTGGCCGACTGCGAAAGACGGAATCCTTCGAACGCCACGAAAAAGAAGGAGCGATCCTTGCCATTGTAAAGATGTGGAATGGTAATCGGGCCGGCGAAGTTGCCGCCGAACTCGTTGCGTTCGTAGGGTGGACGCGCCTGCCCCGCGCCAAAGTACTGCTTGGCCGAGGTACCTTTGGAGCGGTTGTACTCGAGCAACTCGCCGTGATACATGTTGCCGCCGCTGGCCGTCACCACAATCACCTGTGCGGGTTCGTTGAACTCGGCTGGTGCAGCGTTGGTAAGCACCTTGAACTGTGAAAGCGCGTCGAGCGACGGAACCTCGGGCTCGCTGCGCTGCAGTGTGACTTCCTTGTTGGTTACGCCGTCGAGTGTGTTGCCGAGGCCGCCATACGCGTTACGGCTGCCGGTGCCTACGGCTGGCGTCATGCCGCGTACCGCAAGCTGGTCCTGCGCGCCGGCATTCTGCACGCCCGGCGCCAGCGCCACAAGTCCCATCACGCTCAGGCGCCCGTTCAGCGGCGTATTCTGGATAGCCTGCGCATCGATGACCTGGCCGACCGAGGAGTCCTCCGTCTGGATGATCGGACCGCTGCTGGTGACCACTACGTTCTGCTCTTCCGAGCCTACGGTCAACTGTGCATCGATCTCCGCCTTCTGGTCGATCGTCAGCGTGATGTTCTTCTGTTGGTAGACCTGAAAGCCGGGCTTTTCCACCTTCACGTCGTAGTGTCCGGGAGGAAGCTGGGTCACAGTATAGGTGCCGGCGTCTGACGTGGTCACCTTGTGCAGGGCGTTTGTCTCCACTTGCCGAACGGTTACATTAGCTCCGGCAATCACCGAGCCACTCGTATCAGTCACTGTGCCGGTAATCGATCCCGTAATGCCCTGTGCGTGCCCGGCGCGATAAGCCGGAAAAAGTGTGAGGCAGAAGACAGCGATGATTGCCGCCGTCCATAGAGAAAATCTTTTCAGAATGATGAAAGGGGATATGTGTCGCGTGCTTCTGATGCTGGCGGGTACCGGCATTTGGCGCGTTGCATGACTGGCTGAAGTGTTCATGGCAAGTTCCTCCTGAAAATCTGGTTTATCTGTGCCGCGAATCGGGGGATCGTTGAGGGGTATTCCGATATTTCTTTGATCGGCGCAACAAATTCTTCGCGTCCAATGCGCGGCTGGGCAGTCAAATTAACGCTACGGTAATTGCGTTAGCGCATTTTTTACGTAAAGAGACTTAGACTACAATCATTTAGAGGCTGCTCCGTGTCGGATTGGTCCGAGCGGCTTGCCACCTCGATTGGATTGAATTGTGGCGGCCAAGCGAAAGAGTCCGGACGTCCTGATAGACGAAGAGTCGATTCTCGAAACCGACGCGCGCTGGATGCTGGCCGGGCGGGTCGCGCGTAGTTCGGCCTTGCATCGCGCTACGCAACTCCGCGACATACTCCTCTTTATCGTCCGGCAGACCGTCCTGCAGCCAGACGACCCGATCAGTGAGTTTGAGATTGCCCACCGTGTCCTGGGTCGGCGCAGCGACTTCAATCCGCTCGACGATAATATTGTCCGGGTGCAGATGGCGCACCTGCGCAAGAAGCTGGATCTGTATTTCTCGACCGAGGGTAAGGACGAGGAGGTTGTGATCGCCGTTGCGCTGGGGACTTATAAGCCGGTTTTCAGCCCGCGCACAAATCCCTCTGCAAAGCATGGGGCCTCTGAGGTTGACGCGGTCCGCAAGGATCTTTCAGCTGTTGTGGAAGAAGCGGCTGCCGAGCCGGTGGAGGTCGCAGCGGAGCCAAAACCGGATGCGACAAAAAGCCGTCAAGGCTTGTTTCTGCAGATCGCCGCAGCGGTGCTGGTCCTGGCGCTTGCCGGCGGCTGTGTGGCTTTGTGGCTGCAGGTTCGCAGCCAGCGCCAGCAACTCGATCAGATTCAGCATGCTCTCGCACCCTGGCGAGATGATCCGTCGCTTGCCAGCCTCTGGTCGGGTTTTCTTGATTCGAACCGCGATACTGATCTGATCATCAGTGACGACTCGTTCCTGCTTATGGAAGAGATAGCCAAAAAGCAGACGCCGTTTTACGGCTATCTTGGTCGCAGCTACCTGGCGCCGCAGGAGTCCGCAGGTCTGAGCCCGCAGTTGCGTGCCGTCCAGGATCTACTGGCCTCAAAGAGCCTCGGCAATACCAGCGAGTTCAAGCTTGCCCAGCGCATCCTCGGGCTCGATCCGCTACAGAAGAAGGTGCATCTTTACAGCGCACGTCAATATATGCCGGCGTTGGTCAGGCAGGACAACATCATCCTGATTGGTGGGCGCATCTCTAATCCCTGGTCGGAACTCTTCGAGGGCAAACTGAACTTCGTAGAGAGCACTGGGTTCGAAGGGCTGGGCAAAACCACGGTCATCAATCGCGCTCCTGCTTCCGGTGAGCCACATAGCTATGTATCGACTGATGCGGTGGGATATTGCGTTGTGGCATATCTGCCCAACCCAGGACACGAGGGCAAGGTGCTTTTGATTGAAGGCACCTCGTCTGAGGCTACTGAAGCCGCTGCAGATTTTCTCCTTTCTCCTGAACAGTTTTCCACCTTCCGCAACATGCTCCACACGGCGCAGCTGCCTTACTTTGAAGTGCTGCTCAAGACCTCGCAGGTGCGGGGCACACCGCTAGCCGCTACAGTCGAGGCGTATCGTACCTATCCCGGCATCTCTTGAGCCGCAGTGTGTACCCTTCAAATTGACTGGTTTTCCGCGCGTTTTCTATACTTTTCCTATGCGGTTGTTTCGCAGATGCTGTTGTTGCCGCTTCTCGTGGGCATGTCCCGCTGAGTCGAGCGCTGCGGTGCAGATGCGTTATAGCTGTTGATCGTACCGGTTCCCCGCACCCCTCCGGCCATGTACTGAAGATCGATTGGCTTGAAGGCTTTATCCGCACGCGATCGAGCAATAGCGCAGGCGGCAAAATCTATTTTTCTCACAAAGGAATGGCGGCAATCGATGCGGGTTGAATGCGCACAGGCAGAACCCGGAGCAAAGATCGGAGTCGAACTGGGCCTCGCACCGGTTGATCGCATCGGCAACACGCCGCTCGTGCGGCTCGACAGTGTGGCACGCGGCCTTGACGGTGTCACCATCCTGGCCAAGGCCGAGTGGGCCAACCCTGGTGGCAGCGTAAAAGATCGCGCAGCCGCTGCAATGGTGCGCGATGCGCAGGCGCGCGGCCTGCTCTCGCCCGGCAAAACCATCCTCGATGCCACCAGCGGAAACACCGGCATTGCGCTGGCCATGCTGGGTGCGGCGATGCATATTCCAGTGCTCTTGGCCATGCCGTCCAATGTCTCTCCTGAGCGTAAGCGCATTCTCCGCGCTTATGGTGCTCAGGTGGAGTGGACTGATCCGGCGCAGAGTTCCGACGGAGCGATCCGCCGCGCTCGAGAGCTGGCCGGCAATGATCCTCACCGCTTCTGCTACATCGATCAGTACTCGAACGATGCCAACTGGCTTGCGCACTACAACTCCACCGGTCTCGAGATATGGCAGCAGTCCGCCGGTCGCGTCACGCACTTCGTTGCCGGACTCGGTACCAGTGGAACATTCACCGGCACGACACGAAGGCTCAAGGAACTGAATCCTGCCATCCAGGCCATCAGCATGCAGCCTGACTCGCCCTTTCACGGCCTCGAGGGCCTCAAGTATATGGCGGCGTCAATCGTGCCCAGGATTTACGATTCTTCGTTGGCCGATCGCGAAGTTGAAGTCGAGACCGAAGCGGCCTATGCAATGGTGAAGCAGCTCGCGCGCGAAGAAGGGCTGCTTGTCGGTATCTCTGCCGGCGCGGCCGTGGTCGCAAGCCTGCAGATAGCCCGTGAAGAAGCCGCAGCAGGACGCACTGCGGTCATCGTCACCGTGCTTCCTGATTCAGCAGACAAATATCTGAGTGACCGTTTCTGGGAGGAAAGCTGATCGTGTTGCGCATGAGCAGGCTTGTCTACGACGCGATCCGCGCGCATGGTGAGGAGACGTATCCGCACGAGTGCTGTGGTGCGCTGTTGGGCCGCGTCACGGAGAATGGCTGGCTGATTGAGGCATCCGTAAAGGCCGGTAACACGCGCACTGACTCGGCGCACAATCGTTATCAGATTGCGCCCGTTGAGTTGGTGAAGATCGAGCGCGAAGCGCGAAAGCAGGGACTGAGCATCGGCGGTTTTTATCACTCCCATCCAGATCATCCCGCCCAATGGTCGCCTACCGATTTTGCTGAAGCCCACTGGCTGGGTTGCTCTTATGTGATTACGGCTGTTGCACAGGGCAAGGCCGCGGCGACAAATTCATTCTTTCTTGCTGGCACAACCGAAGAGGACAAACACTTCGAGCACGAAGACATCGCGGTAGCTGAAGAATCGAGCAGCATCGTTGAGCCGGCCCGATGAATCGAAGACAATAGACGAAAGGACTCCTGGAGAATGACGATCTTCATCCCCACCCCGCTGCGCCAGTTTGCTGCCGGCAAAGAGACGATAACTGTAAATGCCGCCACCGTCGCCGCCGCTTTGGACGAGCTGACGCAGGCGCACCCCGATCTGCGCAGGCATCTGTTTACAGGCGAGGGCAAGGTGCGTGCCTTTGTGAATGTCTATCTGAACGACGAGGATGTGCGTTACCTGCCAGAGAAGGACGCGACAAAGGTTTCGCCCGCCGATACGCTTTCCATCATTCCGTCGATCGCCGGTGGCACATTCGCTTAAGCGCACAGGAGGTCAACATGGCAACTACAACTGCTTCCACGGAACTACCTGAGCTGACCATCGATGATCTGCAGCGCTACTCGCGCCATCTGCTTTTGCCCGAGGTGGGCGAAGAGGGCCAGCGCAGGCTCAAGGCTGCCCGCGTGCTCTGCGTGGGCACTGGTGGTCTCGGCTCGCCGCTCGCGCTCTACTTGGCCGCGGCCGGAGTAGGCACGCTCGGTCTCGTCGACTTCGACGTTGTCGACTCGAGCAATCTTCAGCGGCAGATCATTCACTCCACGGCAGACATCGGCCGCAAGAAGCTCGATTCAGCCGAAGAAAAACTCAAGGCGCTCAATCCCGCACTCAACGTCGTCAAGCACGAGACAAGGCTTTCCAGCGCCAATGCCCTCGACATTCTGAAAGACTACGACGTCGTCGCCGACGGCACTGACAACTTCCCCACGCGCTATCTCGTGAACGACGCCTGCGTGTTGCTCGGCAAGCCGAATGCCTACGGTTCGATCTTCCGCTTTGAAGGACAGGCCAGTGTCTTCGCTGCAGAAAATGGCCCGTGTTATCGTTGCCTCTATCCCGAGCCGCCCCCGCCGGGCCTTGTGCCGAGTTGCGCGGAAGGCGGCGTGCTCGGCATTTTGCCCGGACTGGTCGGCGTCATCCAGGCCACTGAAGTGATCAAGCTCATTCTGGGCAAAGGCGAGCCGCTCGTCGGCCGGCTGTTGCTTGTCGACGCGCTCAACATGCGCTTCCGCGAGCTCAGGCTTCGCAGGAATCCGGAGTGCCCGGTGTGCGGCGCGCATCCCACGGTGACAAATCTTATAGATTACGAACAGTTCTGCGGCATTGCACCCGCAGCGAAAGAGGAGCAGGCAGTGAAAAATGGAATTCCACAGGTGAGCGTGCAGGAGTTAAAGCGCCGTATGGATGCGGGCGAGGACGTATTCGTCCTTGACGTACGCGAGCCATTCGAATATCAGATCGCGAATATCGGCGGCAAACTCATTCCGCAAAACGACGTTCCGCAGCGTCTCGCGGAGATCGACCGCGACCGTGAAATCGTCGTACAGTGCAAATCCGGTGGCCGCAGTCAGCGCATCGCCGAGTTCCTCAAGCAGGCTGGCTATCCGAATGTGTCGAATCTCGCTGGCGGCATCCTTGCCTGGTCCGATCAGATCGATCCGAAGGTGCCGAAGTACTAAGTAACTTTTTGGCGTCCAGTGAGTTTGGATAGGTCGCCGAGCCGGACCTTGGCTTCATTGACCTTTGCTCCCGGCGCGCGATCGAAGCCGATCCGGGAAAGGTTTTGTGTGAGCTCTGTGAATACGGGCTCGGGCATTTTCTTTTCCTTGAATGCCTTCCAGAACTGCTCCAGCATGTAGGCAAGCCTTTCGCGGTCGTCGGGTTGCTTCGCCAGATCGGGGAGTAATGTGGCGTCATAGCCGCGCACCCGCTTCATCGTCTCCAGGCCCTGTGTGGCGTAAGGTGCGCGCCGCAGCCGCTGCCTGAGGCTGCCGATATACATTGCCCAGGACTTCCAGTCGTTAGCCGCAGGCGTGCGTGCCTTCCAGGGTTCTGAGACAGAAGGGGCATCCACTGTGGCCACCACGGCTCTGGGCGCAACTGTGGGAGGCGTGGCCGGCACGGGCAATGCCGGCAGCGCTACGGGGTCCGGAATCACGGGAGAAGCCAGTACGACCTGGAGGCGATCGGGCGGCAGCGCGCCAAGAGGCTCCTGGCAGGCTTCAATCAGGCGCTTGCGTACAGCCCAGGTCAATTTATCGATGGCGAGAAGCAGGTCCATGGCAAAAAGCTGGTCATATTTGGCTTCCTGCTTGTCATAGATCTCTTGCAGAGTTTCGATTACTTCATTGGCGATCTTTCCGGCCATCGACGAGGTGTAAGCTTTCAGCCGGATAAGATCGCCCTCAGGGACGGCGCGGGTAGCGCCAAACTGCAGTCCCACAATGCACTCGTTGCCGCGGACGTAGTCGTTGCCTTCAATCTTGATGGAGCGGTAGTTGTAGCTGCCTTTATGCAGCTTGCAGCGCTCGTGGCGCTGGAGCAGGGAATCGCTGGCGTGAATCTTCTCGCATACCGGACATTGCTGCCCCGCGCCAAAGGTCGCGGCCGGCCCTTTGTAGCCCTCGGCCCTGCCAATCACAAAGGTAATAACCTCCTGAACCTCCTTTGAAGGTGCAGCCAGACGTCCATCGGGTGTATTGCCCTGTTGCAGAGCATCTGCAAAAGCTTTTTTCAGCGCGGCATCCATCTTTCCGTGGTTAATGATGTTGTGCGCGTTGGTCCAGTTCAGGCCGCCCAGGTCGGTCTTTCCGTCATAAGCCACTCCGCAGGACGGGCACGGACGTTTATTGCTCTTGCCGTCCCCATATTTGTCAGGCGAAACAACTACGGTGAACGCAGCTCCGTTCTGGCCTTCGAATTTGATGGATGTGGTCTTCAACGCATTATTTTTTTGAAAGCCGGTCTTGCGGCAATGACAGGCCTCGGCCAGCTGATTGCAGAGAGTGATGACCATAGGTTCGGAGAGGCTGACGCCATAGTTGGTTCGCATTGTCGCGTACTCTAGCGAGAGGCGGCGATAGAAGGCCGTCAGGCTGGGGTCGGTTGTGGATGTAGTGGGAAGAGTAAGAATGTAACCCATAGTGTCACCTCACAATTGAGCTGTTTTGGGCCGGATGGGCCGCATGTCGTCATCTGGTAACAGGGCGTCATTTTTCCCGATGGCGCCGAGATAACCGTTGGTGCGCAAAAACTGCATCACGTGCTGAAAGAGTTGTTTGTCGCTTGCTGAGGCCGCGCGCAGGCCGGTAGTGGCCAGTCGCTCGTGGGCGTGGCTATAGACTTCAAGGGCTGGATCGGTCTTGAGGAAGTCAACGGCTCGCTTGTTGCTCAGCGCGCGGTCAGTGTCGAGCTTTTGCGCGACGGAGATCGGCTGCGCCACGACCGGTGTCCTGGTCGGCCCGGAAAACGTGACGTTGCCCATGTAGGTCTCGTGGTATTGCACGGATCTATCACCGAGCGCAGTATTGCCGGTCATGTTCGTGTCGGCTTGTTCGTAAAGGCAATCCTGCCCGCCGGCGTGCTGAAAGAGCGCAGCGCACATAAAGCAGGGATCGAGCGTGGAGTAGATCCGTGTCCCGTTTGGAAGCGCTGTGCCCTGACCTGCCTGATAGCTCTGGATGGCGTTGGTCTCGGCGTGGCGGGAAGTGCTTTCATCGTTGGTGTTGAGGCCCCAGCCAAGAATCTCATTATTTGCACTGACTAGCACGGCGGCGATGTT
>DASZXD010000279.1:0-2874 GCA_035546015.1 Occallatibacter sp. | reverse complement strand
CAGCGGCCACCCACAGCAGATGTCCCAGCAGCGCCGGATGCTCCTCGCCCGCCTCGGCCAGAGACACCAGATGCTCCTTGGGCGCGATCAGCACATGCACCGGCGCCTGCGGGCTGATGTCCGCGAAGGCATAGGCCCGGTCATCCTGATACACCGCCGTCGACGGAATGCTTCCTTCAATGATCTTGCAGAACAGGCAGCTCATACCCTCGCCAGTGTAGCGCAGCCCTCAGCTTGAATACCGTCTTCAATCTGCATCGAAAGCTCGCGAAAGTGAGAACGATGTGAGCCGGGAGACAAGCAAATTCTTCGGCAAGGAAAACACACAAGGCCTATTCTGGTAGTACCGTTTTGAGTCTCTAAGCCGAAAGGGAAGCTCCTGAAACCGGAAGTCCAGCAAATCACGGAAGCTGTTCAACGCTCCATTCGGCTCAATTTTGACGAGAGCGGGACAGCAGGTCCAATCGTCACGGCCTCGCATCGTCAGGCCTTTGACCGCTACGTTGTTGCTCGGGCGTCTTCGCCTCTTTTCCTTCAGGGTGACGCAGCCACTGTCTTGAGAAGCCTTCCCGAAGAGTGCATTGATTGCGCTATCACGTCGCCACCCTATTGGGGAAAACGCGAATATAAGAACGGCGGCATTGGGCTTGAGCCGAATTATCGAGATTTTGTGAAAAATCTGGCCTCTGTATTTTTGGAGCTCAAGAGAGTGCTCAAGCCCGCAGGTTCGTTCTGGCTGAATATCGGCGACAGCTACGAGAAAAAGAACCTTGTCGGTGTGCCGTGGCGCCTGGCCTTTGAGCTTACGGACCGCCAGGGATGGATATTGCGAAACAGTGTTATTTGGAACAAGGTCAAAAGCGGTATGGACAACACCAAAGACCGCCTGGGGAATGTCCATGAGAATGTTTTTCACTTTGTGAAGCAGACCAAGGGGTACTACTACAACGCAGACGCCATTCGCTCTAAGCCGCGCAAAGCCAGAGTTGCGAATGGCTCGGTGATTTCCGCGACCGGAGTTTCAGGCGTTCGCTATAAGCGTCAAATTGAACTCTCTACTTCCCTCACTCCAAAGCAAAAAGCTCATGCCTTTCGAGAACTCGAAAAGATGCTTGCGGACGTGGCGGCTGGCAAGGTCTCAGACTTTCGCATGATCATCCGGTCGCAGCAGCGGGCCACGCATTCTGACAGCGAGAAGGTCTCCGGGCGAGCCAAAGAGCTTCGCGACAAGGGGTTTTATTTTCTCCGCTACCATCCAAATGGCAGTAAGCCGTCCGACGTATGGGACATCCTTCCCGAAGATACACAAGGCCGGGAGTCACACTTTGCCCCGTTTCCTGTGGACCTCTGCCGGATTCCTATCCTCGCAACATGTCCTGACAACGGCATCGTTCTTGATCCATTCTGCGGGACCGGAACTGCTCTCTTCACTGCGTGCACCCTTGGCCGCAAATCGGTAGGCATCGACATTTCGCGTCATTACCTCGAACTCGCGGAAGAAAGGTGCATGAACCTTCGATGAGCAATGTGGTAGAGCTGTTTGGGCATTCTGCTGGTGAACCCGACCGAGATTGGCAAGCGATTGTACGAGAGCAGCAATGCCCTTTTCTACACAAACGGTGTTACAAAGTCCGCAAGAGCGATCCTGATATTTCTATCGGTACCTGTACTGTCCTTTATGGCCGCGCCACCGCGCCCATCATCATCTGCCCCGCTCGATTGATCGAACGTCGCCAAATCTTCGTTGATTGCTTGCACCTGCTGACAACCCACGAACCCGGTAATGAGCTGCATATCGTTTCCGAAGTATCCATTCCCGGCGGCAACGTTGATTATTTCCTTGTATCTGCCCGTGAAGGTCATGTAAGAGACTTCGTCGGAGTAGAGCTTCAAACGCTCGATACCACCGGCACTGTCTGGCCGGAACGCCAGCGTCTTCTGAGGGAGCTTGGCGTATCCCGCGCTGATGACGCTGAGAACTCAGACAAGACATTCGGGATGAACTGGAAAATGACGGCGAAAACAATCCTGGTTCAGATGCACCACAAGATTCAGACCTTCGAGCACGTCAACAAAAAACTGGTTCTCGTTACGCAAGATAGATTGCTCGCTTACATGACGAAGGAATTTAACTTTGGCCATCTCCACAACCCGCCAACCATCGGCGATTCGATGCACCTTCACTCCTACCGGATGGCAGAGCAGTTGGATCACGCTTATCGCCTTACGCTCGATGCGCGGCTCAGCACCGATGCGGCTGGAATTGCCGAATGCCTTGGGCTGCAGGCGGAGGCCAGAGTTGAGCTTGAAGAGATCATCGCATCTCTACAAGCAAAGATTTCTCCAGCTACGCTCTTTGCTCCGGTTTAACCCATAAGCCACTTCCTGCGTCAGCCACGTTTCATTCGACAATTCATGAGAGAGCACGCTTGAGACCACCCCTCAGCTCGTATGGTCCAGCACAATCTTCCATCCCTGCGGCCCCTTGCGCCACACCAGCGAAAAGATACCATCATCCTTCTTCGCCTCGCCGTGCGCCGTCCGATCCAGGTGAAATCTCCCCGTCACCAGCGCTGTCTCCGCCCCGCCGCAGGCTGAGGGCAGCAGCCGCACCTCGATCTCGCTGAACGTCAGCGTCCCCATCTGCTCCCGCGAGCTGTACGCCTGCCTGTACCGCTCCAGAATCGGCGCGTATCCCTTCCGCACCGTGCTCCCGATGAATGTCGTCTCCGGCGAGTTCTCGTAGGTCTGCATGAACGCCGGAATGTCTCCGCGATTCCATGCCTCGGTCTGCGCCGTCATCGCCGCGCGGATCGCAGCTTCATCTCCACCCGCTGCCTGCGCCACCGCTCCGCACGCACAGCACACCGCAAG
>DASZXD010000278.1:0-1699 GCA_035546015.1 Occallatibacter sp. | reverse complement strand
GGCCAGATGGTGCCGGATGAGGGGATTGAACCCCCGACCTTCGGTTTACAAAACCGCTGCTCTACCGCTGAGCTAATCCGGCATTCTTGTAATGCGCGGCTCGCATTACGGCGCCCTTGGGTTGCCGCGCAAGACCCGCCTCAAGCAGCCCGAAAACACCCCCGGTCTGCCACAATCGAGCCGGTTCCCGCCCATGGACCGCCCCGTATCGCGCATTCATCTAGTGTGGCTGGACTGGAGGGCTGACATGCATCGTTTGAAATCTGTCATCGAAACCAGTATTGCGCTCGTGATTCTCGCTGGCTTTGAGGGAGGCGCTGCATCGGCTCAGGCAGCAGGTCAGGCTGCCTCGACATGTCCGGCGCAGGAAGTCTCGCTCTACTTCGAGAAGGACAAGGCAGAGTTCAATAAGTTCTCGCAAGCACTTGTGCAGCGTGTGGCAGATGAAGCCAAGGCGTGCGGCGCTCGTCAGGTGATTGCCCAAACGCCGGTAGACAAGGCTCACGCCGACGCCGTCTCGAAGGTGTTCCAGTCGGTGGGGCTGAGCGTTGTGCTCGCTCCTGCACATCCTGTCGCGCAGGACGACATGGCGGCTCGCTCGGTGTTAGTGAAACTCAGTTAGCCGCGGCTGCGATGCGGCCGATAGCGCTGCTGATCATCGCCGAATCCTGAGGCGTGAGCGGCTCGACCGGATAATCGAACGCAACTCCCCAGACCGCGCCGTTGGGCTGCCGGATCAGCGTGCCGAAATTGCGGTAGTCCACTTTGGGATTGTCCGGCGCCTTTGGGCAATTATAGCTCGCGAGTGTGGCATAGCCCGCGATCCCCGGGATCGGATGCTCGTCCACCAAAAACGATGTTGTGGTGCAGGCGCCATACTTATCCGTCGCCAGCTTCAAGATGCTGGCGCGATTTTCATCGGAAGACGCGTTCTTCATGCCGCCGGCGAGCAAGCTCGCCACGTCCAGGCCCTTTCCTTGCTCCGGTGGCGCTATGATGCCAACCGACAGATAAGGGAAATCAGCTCCGCAAGGCCGTATTTCGAGGACGTGAATGCCGTCCTGCACGGCCGGCTTGGAGCACCAACCGTCGCGTTTGTCGAACGTGATGCCTCCAATCGTCCAATCCGATTGCGCGCAGGCCGGCGCGGCGAAAAGGGCGGCGATGCCAGAGAGCGCTGCAAGCAGTGCGGTGCTGTGAAACTTCATGTCTTACTCCCCCGAGAATAAGTCTCCTTATCACGCCGCACTTTAGCTCTGGAAAGGTGCTCAGCGAATTCTGATTCAGCCGTAATTGCAAAAAATCGGCTTGGCTGGCCAATGGGACGACGCCTGTTATAAGCCCCGGAGCCATGCTGGCGGCTTCGAATCCGCTGGTGGACACTGTTTTTCAACGGCCCAGCCCAATCTAGGCAAACTGTCTACTTCCCGCACGAATGAAGGTCCGATGGCCCGTATCCTGATTACCTCCGCCCTGCCGTACATCAACGGCGTCAAGCACCTCGGTAATCTGGCCGGGTCGATGCTGCCGGGGGATGTATATGCGCGATACAGCAGGTTGGCTGGGCATCATGTATTGTTCATCTGCGCGACGGACGAGCATGGCACGCCGGCCGAGCTGGCAGCCGCCGAGGCCGGGCAGACCGTGCGCCAGTATTGCGACGAGCAGCACGAGATCCAGAAACGGGTCGGGCAGGGCT
>DASZXD010000277.1:0-8369 GCA_035546015.1 Occallatibacter sp. | reverse complement strand
AACGCGAATGTGGCCAAGCGGTGGTTGCTAAGCTGATTGCCGGGATTGTGGGCTATATTCTGCAGCGCATCCGGCAGACCACTCAGGTCAACATCCTCTGTAAATGCAGCGGTTTTCGTATCGCCAACATTCTCAATATCCTGCATGCCCCGCGCCTTCAGGTGATTGGCAGTCACTGTCGTAATTGTGATGGAGTAGCTTGGGGAATTAGGGCTGTCAGGGCGCCACTGAATGATATCGCCGCCACTCTGGAGTTTGACCAGCTTCTGGCCATCCGGCGTCAGCTTAAAGTCAGCCCAGTAGCCGTTCGGATATTTCTTGATTCCCAGCCAATACTTCGCCGTAACGCCCTGCCGCATCCCCAGGTCATTGACAACAATGTCGGTATTCACCGGCTGCGACGCATCATATTTGGCCTGAATCATCTTGAGAGCATCCGCCTGCGATAACGGCGGTGCCGACTTGCAGCCGACTACGACCAGTCCCGCACCCAAAAGTGCCAATGCCCCATATGTCTGCAACTTCCTCATGCTTTTCACGTTTCCCCCTTTGATGACATCGAATCCTGGATTTGTTTCGACCCGTCATTTTTCTCCTGATTACAGCTGATGTCAATGGAGTTGAAGGTGACCGCGCTCACAATCGGCTATTTCAGAATCCTGCCCGCCAGAAGATCGAGAAAGTCTTTTTCATCTGACTTGAGGCAGACCTGCGCGTTAGGCGTCCCGGGCACAGGCTTGGTATAGCCTTTGTCATCCACCTCGATCCGCACCGGCGTAACCGGGCACAGATCCGGGCGGAATGTGTAGGTCACAGCCACGGGATCATAAAGCGTAGGCGAGGGCCACTCACGGCCTTCGGCCCACTGATGATAAAGCTGAGTCAACTGGATCGTGAGCGGCGAGCCGTGGGACACAATCGGCAGAAGCCTTGGCAACCCGAGGCGTACCTGGGTCGAGTCCAGCGGCAACATAAATACAGGCACACCCACCTCAAGCAGCGCCTGCAGCCCGGCTGGATCACACTTGATGTTCCACTCCGGGTCCGGAGGTCTCTGGGTGCCGTCCGTGCCGTCATAGCCGCGATAAACACTGCCTCCCATAATCACGACGCGCTTGAGCTTGCGAAAGGTTGCGGCATCGCGCAGGATGGCAGCCTGCACGTTGAACAGCGGCCCAATTCCAATAAGCGTTATCTCGCTGGGGTGTGCCTTGATCTGACTTAGCAAAAAGTCAACGGCATCGCCGTGCTTTTTGCTTGGCCCGCTTTGCGCATAGTCGGCCTGGGTAAAGTGGTTCGGCGCATCCGTCTGCACGCCGGCCATCACCGGAATATCGCTTCGGCCTACAGCGCTCAGATAGCGGTCCACCAGCCGTGCGCGAAGCTCCGTATCGCCAAACGCGGTCGTAACTCCCAGCAAATGCAGTTCAGGACTGCGCAAAACCAGTGCTAACGCAAAAGCGTCGTCAATATCGTCTCCGATGTCGGTGTCGAGAATAACCAGTTGCGGAGAGGCGGTAGCTGGCTGTGCATTTTGCCCGTACAGTCGGGCTAGGCCTGAGAATGCAAACATCACAAGAATTACTGCAAAGGAAAATCTCTTTCCAATCATGCGGCCCATTGTAGCCGTGCAGAAGACATCGCGGCTGAAAATCGACGCAATAAAAAGGCCTCTTCCACACTACGGCTACCCAGCTTCACCGCCAGCCGCATAAAAGGTGAGCGCTGCGTCTCCCTGCTCCAGCAGCCGGATTCGCACAAGCTTTCCATACCGGTCATTCAGCCGCTCCTTGCGCCGGTGCTCCGCAATAACGATTGCATTTGCAGCGAGCAATGCCGCTGAAGCACCACCGAGCAGACCCAGCACAGTTTCATACTCAGCAGAGGCATCGTAGGGCGGATCGAGAAATACCACACCGAAAGTCTCCGCGCACACTGTGTGCAGAAATGTACTCACACTGCAGGCGTGCACTCGAAACCCGTCCTTGATGCCCAGCGCCGCAAGATTCGCACGGAGCTTCTTAAGCGCCGGCTGCGCCCGCTCGACAAATGTCGCCGAGCGCGCCCCCCGGCTGAGTGCTTCCAGCCCAACAGCGCCCGAGCCCGCATAGAGATCGAGAAACACTTCCCCTTCGATTCGAGGTGCCAACACGTTGAACAGAGTCTCGCGCAGCCGGTCACTGGTGGGCCGCGTGGCCATGCCCGCCGGAGCCGACAGCCCACGCGACCGGTACGTCCCCGCAATGATTCGCATCGCCCACCAGCATATCAACGCAGAGTTTTCACCCGCCCATGTTCCGCCAGCCCGTACAATCGATATATGCGAGGCTGGTCAATCCCGATGGGCCGCTGGGTGGGTGTGGAGATGCGCATCCACATCTTTTTTCCTCTGCTAGCCATCGCCTTCATTGGCATCTGCGCCGGGAATGGCTGGCCGCGTGGTCTCGCACTGTTCTTTTTACTCGTCGCCGCCGTAGCCATACGTGAGGCAGCACGGCTCATCGTAGCAGCCTGGCTCGGTCTTCGCCTGCGCGCGGTTCTGCTGCTGCCCATCGGCGGGCTGTTTGCGTATGCCAATCCCGAGAGCCAGGATGCTGCGAATCAGGGCAGCGGACAGTATGCACTGGCCTTTGCAGGCCCGCTGGCAAACTGGGCCACAGCACTCGCTCTCATGGCCGCGATCCTCGGCGCCAGCGGTGACGTCCGGCTCTTCGATCTTCCATTTATCACGCCAGCTCATCTGCTGCGCAGCCTGGTCTGGATACAAGCTTTCCTTGGCCTTCTGCACCTGCTGCCGGCCTATCCACTCGACTGCGGCCGGCTGATCCGCTCGAACTTTGCCCGCAGACACGGCTACGCGTCCGCAAGCCGAGCCGCTGCCGGACTGGGCCAAGCGCTGGCGCTCGCCGCCATGCTGGGCGGCATGCTGATCCACGACTACTGGCTCACCATTGCCGGCCTCTTCATCATGGTGGGCGCGCAGATTGAAGATCAGGGCGTCTTCTTCCAGTCGGTCGTCGATACAGTCCGCATGAAGGAGGTCATGCTCACTGACTTCGCCACGCTCTCGCCCTCTGACACACTGGCTGACGCGCTCATCCGCTGCGTCCACTCACTGCAGGAAGACTTCCCCGTCGTGCGCGGGCCACAGCTCGTGGGCATCGTCTCGCGCCAGCGCATTGTGGACGCCTTAAGGAACGAAGGCAACGGCTATATTCAGTCGGTCATGTCGCGGGCATTCCAGGTAGCACGACCCGAAGACACGCTTGGCACCACCATACGCCGGCTCACCGCGGGCCACGGTCTGGCATTGATTCCGGTCACCGAGAGCGGGCGTGTGGTGGGCATTGTGAGCGTGCAAAACCTGATGAGCTCGATGTCACTGCTCGCCGAGCAGCGTCGACTCGAGCGACAGGAAATCGGAGACTGATTCCGCCGATGTCCACTGGCCCGGAGTCTCATCTTGCGCCCGGCCTCTATCTTGTCGCAACACCCATTGGCAATCTCGGTGACATCACACTTCGCGCGCTCGATGTGCTGCGTCGCGTGGATCGCATCGCCTGCGAAGACACGCGCCAGACACAGAAGCTTCTCAACCACTTTCAGATCGCGACGCCGACTGTAAGCTGCCATGAACATAACGAACGTGAGCGAGCCGGTGAACTGGTCGACGCGCTGAAAAACGGCGCACGCATCGCGTTGGTCTCCGACGCCGGAATGCCCGGCATCAGCGATCCGGGCACATGGCTTGCAACAGCAGCCATCGCGGCCGGCGTTACGGTATTTCCTATTCCCGGAGCCAACGCCGCACTCAGCGCGCTCGTCGCCTCAGGCCTGCCCACAGCCGAGTTTCATTTCCTCGGCTTCCTCCCTGAAAAAGCAGGAGCACGCAGAACCCGTCTGGAAGAACTTGCCAGCGAACTGCGCCGGTCGCCCCACTCCGCAGGTCGAACGCTGGTCTTCTATGAAGCTCCGCATCGCATTGAGGAAACCCTCGGCGATCTCGAGTCCGTCTGGGGGCCTGAACTACGCATCGCCGTGGCCCGTGAGCTGACCAAGTTACACGAGGAGTTCCTGCGTGGAACGGTTGCCGAGGTGCGGCACAGCCTGGCCGGACGCGACCGTATTCGAGGAGAGATCACGCTGCTGGTCGCGCCTCCTGCCGGGTCGGCAACGACCCACGCAACTACGAGCCACGAGACTGTACAGCAGCGCATTACACGCATACAGTCAGAAAACGGAATCGATGAAAAGGAAGCTTTGAAGAGATTAGCCCGCGAAACGGGCCAATCCAAGAGCGAGCTCTATCGGGAACTGCAGCGCCAGCGCGCCCGGCGGCGCTGATATTTCTGAGCGCAGCGCCTATGCCTGCTTCTCTTGCTGCGCGGCTGCCTCGCCTAGCTCCTCAATCAGCTCAACAAGCTGATCGTGCTTGCGACGACTCACGTCCAGAAAGCGGATACCAAGCTGGTTATGGGCATAAATCGCCTGGATCACCCCGGCCAGCAGTACCGGCACCCCCTGCACCCGGAACTCCGTCTCCACGCGTGTGTAAATGCCCACCAGAAAACGCTGTTCGGTGCGAATGCGGCAGCCGCCGAGGCTGAGATCTAGAATCTGCCCTTTCAGCTTGGACGCCATCTTCACCAGGTGAATCACCACAGACGTGTCCACACTGTGCCGCCGGCTGGTGCGCCTCTCGCCAGGGCTCGCCGGCGCGGGCGGATCCGTCGGCGTGGGATCAGTGACCATCCGCAAGCCCCCACGGCCCCGCAGCCTGCGCATGCGTTTTCTCGCGACCGCTCAGCCGGTCGTACTCGTAGAGGTCGCTCGTCGTTCCCAGTGACTCGTTGTAGAGGCTGATCGCTCCCGTCACCTGTTTCAGCTCCTCACTGAATGTGTGAATCGCCTGCAATTGGGTAGCCGAGGCAGGAATTTCATATTGGGCGGTCTTAATAAACTTCTGGTAGCCACGATCGAGCAGCCGTCCGACCTCGCCCTTCACCAGCAAGCCGGGACTGACCGCAAATACCGCCGGCGCTCCCTTCACAGCGACCAGCACTGCGCCTGCTCCATGTCTGCTCACCAGCATGCCACCCGGAACTCCGGCAAACTGTGTCACCTCAAATCCGTGCCCGCGCAACTGCTCAAGCATCTGGTCAAAGTCAGGATGGCTGGATTTTTTTTTCATTTCGCATTCCAGTCTGTGAGAAGCATGATTTTGCCGCTCACGTAATAGGAGATGCGATGACGAACACCGCAATCAGGCAGACCCGCTCGCACCCCTGCTTTCAATCTCGCATACTGCCAGCAGGCACCGCAACGCACGGACATTGGGCTCGCGAGGATTCCTAAGCCGTCTCGCTCATCCGCGCATTTTCGTCCATCTTTCCGAAGATCATCTTGCCACTGGCCGTCTGCAGCACGCTGGTCACGGAGATATCTACAGACTTGCCGATCATCCGGCGCGCGTGATCCACAACCACCATAGTGCCATCATCGAGGTACCCGACCCCTTGGTTATATTCCTTGCCTTCCTTGAGCACCACAACGCTCATCCGCTCGCCGGGCAGTACTACCGGCTTGAGCGCGTTGGCCAGATCGTTGATGTTCAGCACATCAACATGGTGCAGATGAGCAACCTTGTTCAGATTGAAATCATTCGTGACGACTTTGGCTTCCCACTTCTTGGCCAGTTCGAGCAGCTTCAGGTCCACTTCGCGGATAGACGGGAAATCGTCCGAGACAATCTCCACATGCAGGTTTGCGTTCGACTGCATGCGCTGCAGCATGTCCAGACCACGACGCCCGCGCTGCCGCTTTGACGAGTCGGTCGAGTCAGCCACAACCTGCAGCTCGCGCACCACGAACTCGGGAACCACAATCATGCCGTCGATGAATCCAGTCTCGGCGATGTCCGCAATGCGGCCATCGATAATCACGCTCGTATCCAGAACCTTGGCACTGCGCCGCGTGGGACGGTCGCCCATAAAGATGGTACCCAGCGCTGACGGATTCAGCAGATCGCCCTTGCTGGCGCCCACCAGCAGGCCTACATACGTCATCAGCAGCAGCACAAAGATCTGCAGCACGGACGAAGTGGAACCAGATAGTGGCGCCGATCGCAGAACGAGGCAGAAAAGTGCTGCTCCAAAGATGCCGAGCACGCTGCCAGCCACCGCGCCAATCAGCCTGCGCAGACTCAGCGCACGCACGCGCAGCTCAAAGACGATCACAGCGCCAGCCGCCACCGCTCCGGCAATCGCCGCTTCCCATCCGTTATTCATTCCGAATGGGTGGAGGAAATAACAAACTGTGGCAAAGAGAGCAACAAAAAGAAGACGAATCAGTACCAGATCCATAAGGCCAACTTTCGCCGGCTTAAGAAAGATGACGCCGGCTCCAACACAACTGGCGAGTATGCCCACAGGCCCATGCGGTCGTCAAGGGGAAAGGGAGCCAGAGGGAACAGGAATCAGAGAATCGAATGACAGAAGTAGATACGCTCAGGAACTGATCGCAGGCTTTCGGGCTGGCTGCGTAAGCACAATTTCGATTCTGTATTTCCTTATTCCCTGATCCCAGCCTCAAGACGCCTGCGCCAGTTGCGATGGCGGTGCGACGCGCTGCGTGCCCTTCCGCGGGCCGCGCTTGCGTGCGCTCATGATCTTGATGCGCTCCAGAAGATCCTGTGGCGAGCAGTTCTTTTTGGCAATCAGCGCATCTGCAACGTGAATCTCTCCGCCGGTCATCTGCGGGTCGCCCAGCAGGATCATGGGCACATGCGAGGCGATGGCCTTCAGCCGGTGCACGAGCTGATCTCCCTTCATCGGCTGCATGTTGAAGTCAGCCAATACTAGGTCCACCTGATTCGTCTGGAATGCGCCGATAGCCTCCTGGCCGTTCGAGGCCGCGACCACCTTGTATCCATTTGTCATCAGCATGAACTTGAGGACGGACAGCTCTTGTTCGTTGTCATCTACGCACAGAATTACTTTTTTAGGCCTCATGGTGTGGGGATATTCTCCTTGCTCTGGTTATCTCGTTTTGTTTTCCGGTTGCATGAAGGCAATGCAGAGCCCTTTGCCGCTCAGAAACAACGCGGACTCAAGGCTGTGCTTTTTGCCCTCGGCAACTTTGAAGAAAAGGCTGGCTGCCACTCGATGAGGCAAGCTGCGGCAATCACATGGCAGCGCCGCAGACAACACGCCACAGGAAGATCGTCCTCTGCGTGCAGTCAGTCCAGATCCACTGACTGCCACATGCAGACTCCGGTAAAAATCCGGTGAATTGTGTCCTCAACGAGAGCAAAGATTACGAGCACCGGAGACGGAGTAAAAGAGGGAAAGGCAGGCGAAAATGACGATGAAAATCCCCTTGTAACAAGTGGAAATCCGCTAGCAGAAATACCTGCAATCACTTGCGATGATGAATTTCTGTTGAAAGCATGTGCATCACGGCAGGAAAAGGCGTCCTTTTGCCACAAGAACAGTGCTCCCGCCTACGCGAACATCAGTGACCCTCGCGTCAAGAACTGCATCAGCACCGGAATTTTCGCGCCGCGCGCTCAAAAACAGATCGCTCGCGCGTCCGATTTCCACACCCTGCTGCACATGAACCACCTCACCAGGATCCACCATGCAGCGCAATGCCAGATAGCTTATCGCACAACCCGCCGCCGAACCAGTAGCCGGATCTTCGCCCCCATAAAACTGCATCCGTGAACGGTACTTCGTGCCGTCCTCATTCCGGTCGAGTGCCGGAGCCAGGACATAAAACCACCTCGCTCCGCGCTCGCGCAGCCATGGCGTGGCCTCATCGTGATCCACCTTCAGCCGCCCCAATGCTTCCAGTGAACGCAGCACCACAATCGCAAAGGCAGTGCCGGTAGAAACTACCTGTGGCGGCAACGAAGGATCCAGATCGTCCGGGTGCAGCCCGCAAAGCCGCACAACGTCGTCGCGCTCGAGTTCTGCGCCAAACTCTGGATCTTTCTGCGTCATTTCGCCGCTCAACCCATCGCCATCAAAGCGCACGGGTACCGTGCCCACATTCAGCTTGAGCCGGATCGTGTCGCCGACAGCGATCTCAGGCGCAACCAGCCGCAGCACACTCGCTGTGCCCAATGTTGGGTGCCCCGCGAAGTTCAACTCTTCCTGCGTGGTGAAGATGCGCACCCGTACGCCTTCTACGCGCTCCGCTTCAAGGTCTCCGCGCTCCACAAAGGTTGTCTCAGACAAATTGACCTCGCGGGCAATCGCCTGCATTCGCCCGGTTGTGAGCTTTGCAGTATTCAGTACAACCGCTAATGGGTTCCCCTTGAGGGCGCTCGTGGTAAAAACATCGACGATGAAGTATTCGAGTTCTGT